>NZ_JBKFSV010000003.1:0-536526 GCF_046569445.1 Salmonella sp. 741265050_HSA
CCTCCAGATCTCTACGCATTTCACCGCTACTCCTGGAATTCTACCCCCCTCTACAAGACTCAAGCCTGCCAGTTTCGAATGCAGTTCCCAGGTTGAGCCCGGGGATTTCACATCCGACTTGACAGACCGCCTGCGTGCGCTTTACGCCCAGTAAATCCGATTAACGCTTGCACCCTCCGTATTACCGCGGCTGCTGGCACGGAGTTAGCCGGTGCTTCTTCTGCGGGTAACGTCAATTGCTGCGGTTATTAACCACAACACCTTCCTCCCCGCTGAAAGTACTTTACAACCCGAAGGCCTTCTTCATACACGCGGCATGGCTGCATCAGGCTTGCGCCCATTGTGCAATATTCCCCACTGCTGCCTCCCGTAGGAGTCTGGACCGTGTCTCAGTTCCAGTGTGGCTGGTCATCCTCTCAGACCAGCTAGGGATCGTCGCCTTGGTGAGCTGTTACCTCACCAACAAGCTAATCCCATCTGGGCACATCTGATGGCAAGAGGCCCGAAGGTCCCCCTCTTTGGTCTTGCGACGTTATGCGGTATTAGCCACCGTTTCCAGTAGTTATCCCCCTCCATCAGGCAGTTTCCCAGACATTACTCACCCGTCCGCCACTCGTCAGCAAAGCAGCAAGCTGCTTCCTGTTACCGTTCGACTTGCATGTGTTAGGCCTGCCGCCAGCGTTCAATCTGAGCCATGATCAAACTCTTCAATTTAAAAGTTTGATGCTCGTGAATTAAACTTCGTAATGAATTACGTGTTCACTCAGAGACTTGGTATTCATTTTTCGTCTTGCGACGTCAAGAATCCGTATCTTCGAGTGCCCACACAGATTGTCTGATAAATTGTTAAAGAGCAGGTGCGACGCGGCTTTCAGCTCACCGTCGCGAGGTGGCGCATATTACGCTTTCCTCTTTTTGAGTCAAGCCTTTATTTTCGCTTTCCTCACAGACTTCTTAACGAAGTCTTTCTGACCCAGCGGCCTGTATGCCGTTGTTCCGTGTCAGTGGTGGCGCATTATAGGGAGTTATTAGAGCCTGACAAGACCTAAATGCAAAAAAAAGCTCAACCGTTCACTTTTCAAACAACATTTGAACCAAAAGCCTATTTTTGCCTGGTTTTTAAACAAAAACGAGCCCGTCAGGGCCCGTTTTATTCAAATTTGTGACTTACTGCACTGCCACAATACGATCATCATTGGCTTCAAGGCGAATCACTTTGCCAGGAACCAGTTCACCAGACAGGATTTGCTGCGCCAGTGGGTTTTCGATCTGCTGTTGAATAGCACGTTTTAACGGACGCGCCCCGTAGACCGGATCGTAACCGTTGGCGCTCAACAGTTTCAGCGCCTCGTCGGAGATATGGATTTCATAACCACGTTCTTCCAGACGTTTGTACAGACGCTGCAGCTGGATCTGAGCAATAGAAGCGATGTGTTGCTCACCTAACGGATGGAATACCACAACTTCATCAATACGGTTGATAAATTCCGGACGGAAGTTTTGGCTAACCACACCCAGCACCATCTCTTTCATTCGACCGTAATCCAGTTCGCCAAAGCGCTCCTGAATGAGATCGGAACCGAGGTTAGAAGTCATAATAACCACCGTATTACGGAAGTCGACCGTTCTCCCCTGCCCGTCAGTCAGCCGACCGTCGTCCAGCACCTGCAACAGAATGTTGAATACATCCGGATGCGCTTTTTCCACTTCATCCAACAAGATGACGGAATAAGGACGACGGCGCACCGCTTCCGTCAAATAACCGCCTTCTTCATAGCCGACATATCCTGGAGGCGCCCCGACCAAACGAGACACGGAGTGTTTCTCCATAAACTCAGACATGTCGATACGCACCATCGCGTCGTCGCTGTCGAACATAAAGTTAGCCAGCGCTTTACACAGTTCGGTTTTACCGACCCCCGTCGGCCCCAGGAACAGGAAGGAACCAATCGGACGATTCGGATCGGACAGCCCCGCGCGGCTACGACGTATGGCGTTCGATACTGCTTCAACGGCTTCATTCTGCCCGATCACACGGCTGTGTAACTCTTGTTCCATACGCAACAGTTTTTCGCGTTCGCCTTCCAGCATTCTGGCAACCGGAATACCGGTCCAGCGCGCCAGCACTTCGGCAATTTCTGCATCCGTTACTTTGTTACGTAACAGACGCATGGTTTTACCTTCCGACTGGGTCGCGGCTTCCAACTGTTTTTCCAGCTCCGGAATTTTGCCGTACTGCAGTTCAGACATTCGCGCCAGGTCGCCAACGCGACGCGCCTGCTCGATGGCGATCTTCGCCTGCTCCAGCTCCGCTTTAATAGTTTGCGTACCAGAGAGCGACGCTTTTTCCGCTTTCCACTCTTCTTCCAGCTCAGAGTACTGACGCTCTTTATCGTCCAGTTCTTCATTCAGCATATCGAGACGTTTTTTACTCGCCTCGTCAGACTCTTTCATCAACGCCTGCTGTTCCAGTTTGAGCTGAATAATGCGGCGGTCGAGCCTGTCCAGCTCCTCCGGCTTAGAGTCAATCTGCATACGAATGCTGGATGCCGCTTCATCGATCAGGTCGATAGCTTTATCCGGCAACTGACGGTCGGCGATATAGCGATGAGACAATGTTGCCGCCGCCACAATCGCCGGGTCAGTGATCTGCACATGGTGATGCAGCTCGTAACGTTCTTTCAGGCCACGCAGAATAGCAATGGTGTCTTCCACTGAAGGTTCTGCGACAAACACTTTTTGAAAACGACGTTCCAGCGCCGCGTCTTTTTCAATGTACTGACGGTATTCATCCAGCGTGGTGGCGCCCACACAGTGCAGTTCACCACGCGCCAGCGCCGGTTTCAGCATATTCCCGGCGTCCATTGCGCCATCGGCCTTACCTGCGCCAACCATGGTGTGCAGCTCGTCGATAAACAGGATGACGTTGCCTTCCTGTTTCGCCAGATCGTTCAGCACGCCTTTCAGACGCTCTTCAAATTCGCCGCGATATTTCGCCCCGGCCACCAGCGCGCCCATATCCAGCGCCAGTACGCGACGACCTTTTAAGCCTTCAGGGACTTCACCGTTAATAATGCGCTGCGCCAGTCCTTCAACAATTGCCGTTTTACCGACCCCTGGCTCACCGATTAACACCGGGTTGTTTTTAGTACGACGTTGCAGTACCTGAATGGTACGGCGAATTTCTTCATCACGACCAATTACCGGGTCAAGATTACCTTGTTCAGCCCGCTCGGTCAGATCGACGGTATATTTTTTCAAGGCCTGACGTTGGTCTTCAGCCCCTTGATCGTTCACGCTTTCACCTCCGCGCATCTGTTCAATTGCCTGAGTGATATTGGCCGTGGTCGCACCGGCTGATTTCAGCAGATCGGTTAACGTGCCGCGAGACTCAAGCGCCGCCAGAACAAACAGCTCTGACGAAATAAAATTGTCCCCCCGTTTTTGCGCCAGCTTGTCGCAAAGGTTCAGTACGCGTACCAGTTCCGAAGAAGGCTGTACGTCGCCGCCGGTGCCTTCCACCTGCGGTAAACGGCTCAGCGCCTGATCGATAGCGGTGCGCAACTGGCCAGCATTAATGCCGGCGGAGGTTAATAAAGGACGTATCGATCCCCCTTCCTGGTTCAGCAAGGCGCTCATTAAATGAAGAGGTTCGATGAATTGGTTGTCGTGCCCCAGCGCAAGCGACTGGGCATCGGCAAGAGCAAGCTGGAATTTGTTAGTAAGACGATCCAGACGCATAACTCCTCCCATAACAGGTCAAAATTGCTACTGGAGATTAAATGAGGTCATCCCTCAATTATTCAAGGTGAATGACCTGAATTATGTGAAAAGAAAGTTACCCGTACCGGATCGTCTTGATTCTTTAGGTTATATCAGCCAAATAAAACTTGCCATACGACCTGTCGTCTTGTCGCGACGATAAGAGAAGAAAGTCTCACTTTCGCTAAAGGTGCAGCGATCCCCGCCATAGACATGTTCAACGCCGGTATTCGCCAGACGTTGGCGTGCAAGCTGATAAATATCCGCCAGAAATTTTTCCCCGTGCGGCAAAAATGCGCTATCGGCTTGCGCATCTTTTGCTAAAAATGCGTCACGCACTTCCGGCCCCACTTCAAACGCGGTCGGGCCGATCGCCGGACCTAACCAGGCGATGATATTTTCTGGTTTGTCAGCAAAGCAGGTGACAGTTTCCTCCAGTACGCCTTCACATAATCCGCGCCAGCCCGCATGAGCCGCCGCCACTTCTGTTCCCTCACGGTTACAGAATAGCACAGGCAGGCAGTCTGCCGTCATTACCGCGCAGACGGTTCCTGGCGTATTACTGTAAGACGCATCCGCACGTTTGGAGGCATAAGGTTCTCCGGTAAGCCTCAACACATTTTTACCGTGAACCTGTTCAAGCCAGACAGGTTTCGAAGGCAGATTGCCCGCCGCAAACAGACGCTTGCGGTTCTCTTCAACATGCTCCGGGTTATCGCCGCAATGCGCGCCCAGATTCAGCGAATCGTAAGGCGATAAACTCACCCCGCCAATACGGGTAGAACTACAGGCTGCGATGCCTTTCGGCAGCGGCCACTGCGGGACAATCAGTGCATTCATAACCAGTCCACATCATCTTTATGATCTTCGAAATCGGCGCGCATCGCATCGATAAGGTCCACCATATCTTGTGGAATCGGCGCGTGCCACTCCATTTCGATACCCGATACAGGATGGTAGAGACGCAGCATCGTTGCATGAAGCGCCTGGCGGTCAAACTTACGCAACGTGGAAATAAACTCTTCCGATGCGCCTTTCGGTGGACGTGGACGACCACCGTAGACCTGATCGCCCACTAACGGGTGCGTAATATGCGCCATATGCACGCGGATCTGGTGCGTACGCCCGGTCTCCAGACGCAACCTAAGACGCGTGTGCACACGGAAATGTTCCATAATGCGGTAGTGGGTCACCGCCGGTTTGCCCATGGGATGCACCGACATATGGGTACGTTTGGTCGGGTGACGACTGATGGGTTCATTCACCGTTCCTCCCGCCGTCATATGTCCGATCGCGACCGCTTCATATTCGCGGGTGATCTCGCGCAGCTGCAAAGACTCCACCAGGCGCGTTTGCGCCGGAACGGTTTTGGCCACCACCATCAGCCCCGTCGTGTCCTTATCCAGACGATGCACAATGCCCGCGCGCGGAACATCCGCAATCGGCGGATAATAATGTAGCAACGCGTTCAGTACCGTACCGTCCGGGTTACCCGCGCCAGGATGTACCACCAGATCGCGTGGTTTGTTGATAACCAGAATATCGTCATCTTCATAAACAATATCTAACGGGATATCCTGCGCTTCAAAACGAATCTCTTCGTCGATCTCCGCATCAATAGCCACCCGCTCGCCGCCTAACACTTTTTCTTTTGGCTTATCGCAAAGTTGACCATTGACCAACACGCGCTGATTCAAAATCCATTCTTTTATACGCGAACGTGAATAATCCGGGAACATTTCGGCCAAAGCCTGATCTAAGCGTTGACCGAGTTGGTTTTCGGAGACCGTTGCGGTGAGTTGTACTCGTTGTGCCATATACAGCTTCTTCGTTTAACGTTGGGTTTTACGGCTTTGCCGTTTAATATAGTGTGCTATTGTAGCTGGTCTTAACCGGGAGCAGGAACAGAGAATCTCCCGTAAAACATTTTGAGGAAAGTCAAAACGTCATGACGCGCATGAAATATCTGGTGGCAGCAGCCACGTTGAGCCTGTTTCTGGCGGGTTGCTCGGGTTCAAAGGAAGAGGTGCCCGATAATCCGCCGAATGAAATCTACGCGACTGCTCAGCAAAAGCTGCAGGACGGTAACTGGAAACAGGCAATAACGCAATTGGAAGCGTTAGATAATCGTTATCCATTCGGACCGTATTCTCAGCAGGTGCAGTTGGATCTTATCTACGCCTATTACAAAAACGCCGATTTGCCGCTAGCGCAGGCCGCCATCGATCGTTTTATGCGTCTTAATCCAACGCACCCTAATATTGACTATGTCATGTACATGCGCGGCCTGACGAACATGGCGCTGGATGATAGCGCGCTGCAAGGTTTCTTTGGCGTCGATCGCAGCGATCGCGATCCGCAACATGCGCGGGCGGCGTTCAATGACTTTTCGAAACTGGTACGCAGCTATCCTAATAGCCAGTACACCACCGATGCCACTAAGCGTCTGGTATTCCTGAAAGACCGTCTGGCGAAATATGAATATTCCGTCGCAGAGTACTATACCGCGCGCGGCGCATGGGTTGCGGTCGTAAACCGGGTAGAAGGTATGCTACGCAATTATCCTGATACGCAGGCCACCCGCGATGCGTTGCCGCTGATGGAAAACGCCTATCGTCAGATGCAGCTGAATGCGCAGGCTGACAAAGTCGCGAAAATTATTGCCGCTAACAGCAAAAACACCTGAAGCAATACCAACAAGCAAAACGGCAGCCTTCCGGCTGCCGTTTTTTTATTCGATATCTGATGCAACAGAAATGATTTCACTGCAACGCATCCAGTCAAATATGGCCTGCTTTCAGCCATTCCTCAAGTAAAAGATCGCTTCTTCCTGCGATGCCTCACAAAAAGTTCGCCTTGACAAAAAGTGACAAAATAATGTGATTTACATCACACATTTTGACATTAAGAACGGTATGCTGGAATCACCAAGACGGGAAAGACAAGAGGTAAAATTTATGACAATGAACATTACCAGTAAACAAATGGAAATTACTCCGGCAATCCGCCAACATGTCGCAGACCGTCTCGCCAAACTGGAAAAATGGCAAACTCACCTGATTAATCCTCATATCATTCTGTCTAAAGAGCCACAGGGCTTTATTGCTGACGCCACCATTAATACACCGAACGGACATCTGGTCGCCAGCGCAAAACACGAAGATATGTACACCGCTATTAATGAATTGATCAACAAGCTGGAACGGCAGCTCAATAAAGTGCAGCACAAAGGCGAAGCCCGTCGTGCCACCGCATCGGTGAAAGATGCCAGCTTCGTCGAAGCAGAAGAAGAGTAGTCCCTTACATTGAGTGTATCGCCAACGCGCCTTCGGGCGCGTTTTATTTCACCGTAGCACACTGAAATAAAAGGATTTATTTCAACCAGCGTCCACATATCGACCACATCGACAACAAAAAACCCCGAATCTGGGGTTTTTTCATATGGAGTCTTAAATGCAAGAGTTAGAAGGAGCACCACTACATCAATCAAAACTGGCCGGCGTCAGGCTTGCTTGTCCTCCTGAACTTTCAGCTCCAATAAAAGATTACTTCAAAAGTAACGGGTTTGACGTTAGTAACACTGTTTGCTTTTCCAACAATGCACCGGATAGACTTAGTCTCATCTTTGAAGTGGCCACTCAGGCAAGGAAGTTAGCAGGGGTTATTATGGGATTACTGAACAGGAACGATGTTGAAATCGAGTTGAATCTTTGCACTCGCGGTGATGAGCCGAAAACAGCAAAGGTAAAATTGCGTAGCCTGAAAGATGTTGAGGCTTGCGAACGTCTGATCGACAAACTGGCATCAGTGGTTGTGAAGCCCAAACAAGACGACCAGTAAACGCAGCAATAGCCCCATTCTCTGGGGCTTTTTTGTATCTGCAAAATGTTAAAAAGTTTGCGCACCTCCACCTCTCATATTTAAGACGGCCATCGGAAAACCGTCACAACCATCACGACTCTTAAAATCCACCTTTAACCATCTGATTATCATGAATAAATGTTGTGACGGTAAAACCATCACAAAACGCAACACAAACCGTCACACCTAATAAACTCAATAAGTTATAAAACAGAATTGTGATGATTTAAAACCGTCACACTGTGATGCTCCTGTGATGATTTTGTGATGGTTTTAGTAATACCTATTTATTATTTAATATCATATAGATAGATACTATTTTTAAATCTTGTGACGTTTGTGACGGTTTTCCGATGGTCCCATTCAAATTTTGAAAATCTCATAACTGGCTATAAATCACCCTGATTTGTTAGTAATAATGTTGGTGTAAATGTTGGTGATTCGTATCTGGGCAGATGGGAAGCGGGATATGGTGTGGGGATACAGAAATGTTAAAGGCCACCGGGGGTGAGCCGGTGGCCTTAGTTACGTTTCCTGGCTGCTTACGGTAAGCAGGCCAGAATCAGCTCAATCAAAGCGACAATCGCTTTCAGAGCGATGACAGCAATCTGAAGAAATGCTTTCATCCGTTCGCCTCTAAAAGAAGCGCGGTTTACCAGTCATTGCCTTTGTTCTGCCTGTCCGACTGGCTCTCCATCAGATGTTAGTTGATGAGAATCGCGCTCCAGCCCAGGCACTGAACAGGTACCACCCTGATTCAGCCAGGTCTTGAAAATCCTTTTCGCAGCCATTGCACTCCAACTGACCAGAGCGAGAATTCCACTAACAGGTCGGATTATAAGGGGATTTACACTGAAATTAAACTCACACCGTTTACTGAAGCTAAAAAAAACCCGGCTGGTAAGGCCGGGTTCTTTTAATTTGCTACTGGCAGTTTGGTAGACCACAGTAACAGCGCGATTCTCATCAACTAACAGGGTTTATTCTAGCATTATACGAAGTTATGTCAAAAGTCCTGCCAACGTCAGGCACGCGCAGTCAAAGATTTCAGTTTTTAAATTTGCCAACAACTTGTATTTAAAGGGTTCATCAGTTTACTCCCGTGCAAAATCGTTACGTTAAAAGGTACGTAATCCACCACCACCCCGCACCACATCTGGCTTTTTCGTTTTCATGCCCCTGACGGAAATTGCCTGAAAACTGAAATCTTTGAAATCTGTTTCACACATTTCAGTTAGCACTCGGCAGTCAAAGCCCCAGTACTGGCGCGGTCTGGCGATGTGTTTTGTACCACCGGAAAAACTGAAATCATTCTCAACACGAAAACCGCAGGCGGGTGCGGTGTAGCGCCGTTTTCGTCACTTCCGCCGTTATTTCGTCGCCAACAGACAGCCGCAGCGGCTTGCTGTGCCACTGAAACAAATGAGGTAATGGATGAACGGGGGCAGATATTAACGACGCTGAAAATGCGTCTGATACGGTCTGAAAGTGGGGATAAAAAAGCCCGCATTATGCGGGCTGAAAAGAGAGAATCAGGCGATGATGTTCTGGTACTTGCTCCGGGTCTGTCCGGCCTTCACTGCCGTCTGGTTAAATGCGCCCGCGTTCGTCGGCGTACCGACACTGGGGTGCGAATGGCTCGCGCACTGCTGCGCCAGCTCTGCCAGTAAATCAATGGTGTCCAGCATCATGGTTAGCGTATTTACGCCCTCGCTACCGATATGCACGGTTGGCCCCATAATCTGCTGACCGCCCACTGCCACGGATTTACGTAATGCGGCAATCTTTTCTGTCAGGGTTCCCCCCACATCAACATTCATGGCGCCGGCCACTTTCGTGGACTGCTGCCCGGCGATTTCGGTTTCTTCATTTCCTGTAATACTGGCCAGCCGGTTTCCTTTTACCGCCTGGCTGAAGTCGCCAGCACTGACCTGCTGTATGGCTCCGGCCATCAGCGTGGCGGTACCCAGTACTGTGATTTTATCCGTGGCTTTCACCGTGGTTTCACGGCTGACCAGTTCGCGCCGTTCCGTGTCGGCTTTCACCGTCCGCGCCATCGATGTTTCACTGATGGTCTGATCCGTCTGGCGTACCCAGTCTCCTGCCTGTGTCACGCGTTGCGATACTTCCGCGCGCTGCTGTTGCAGCTGTTCGCCGGGCTTAATGTCCGGCAGACTGGTGCCATCCGGCAGCGTCTGCCTGATAAAGGGCTTGTCCGGTCTGCCGCCCGTAAACGCCACTTCTACCAGCGTTCCTTCCGGTGGAAACTGGAACATTCCCGAATCGTTACCGGCCATTGGCACCGGCAGCGGTACGGCGGAATATACCGGCGTCTGGTTGTCCGGGTTGCCGTCCGCGTCAAGCAGCTGCACGTCAACAGCGTACCGTGGCCGGAACGGGTCGGCAAAATTACCGCTTTTTACGGCCTCGCTGGGTGCCACCACCCTGGCCAGTTTGGGCAGGTGAAGACCTGAAGCCAGTTCCGGGTAATGGCTTTCTATCTGACGCTGCGCCGGTGTTTTCTGTAATGGCTGACCTGTGGCGCGGTTCCGTGGTGTCCACGTGATGGTCATTGTGTCATTCGTCAGATGAACTTTGGTCACGCGTTCCCCGTTCACGTCCACGCCCGGACGAAGACTCTGGATCACCGGCAATGTCATGGAATTACCGCCCGCCGTTCCCTGGCTGAACTCTGCCGGGATTTCTACCGGACGTCCGGCAAACAGCGCCTTTTCTGCGCCGCCGACATACAGCGAACCATCCGGCAATGGATACCAGATGTAATCCGTGATACTGAATGCCCTGCCCAGATTATTCAGCAGCTGGTATCCCGTCCCGTTATGGGTGAAATGGGGGATCGGTTTATCACTGTACGGCACATCCGGTACCGCAATGCTGATCCCGCTGTTTTCCTCCAGCCATCCGGCCACATCGCGCAGTGTTGGATGCTGGAATGAGCATGGCCACATCCGCTCAAATACGCCAGCCAGCTCGCGGACGAACAGACGCTGATAACCGTTTTCGGCAGGCTGTGAGCGCTCCACATAGCCGGTAAACCAGCGCAGAAGTAAACCGGAATACCCCACATCCAGCCGTACCAGTTTGCCGGTGTAGTCTGTGGTCGTCTGTGCCGTAATAAAGCCACGTCCACAGCTGTTCAGCTCCAGCACCAGACTGGCGTCAGCCAGGTGTATTTCATCCGTTGAAAGGTAAAGGCGTTTTACTGGTTTCATCATTAACCTAAAGCATCATTGACGGGCTTCAGCACCCTGCGTTCAAACCACGTCAGTTTTTCTTCATCCTCTCCGGCACTCTGGCCACCGGATTGTCCCGTACTGCTGGCCGTCTGTTTTTTTGCCGTTGTTTTACCGGTTGCCCTGGCTTCCCGCTTCTCCTGTACGCTGACATGTTCCGCCAGGGTGAACGTGACCAGCCAGGCCATTTTCCCGTCCTGCGGCGGTGCATCCAGCATTCCGCTGAAGGTGGCCTCACGAAAATTCACCGCTCTGGCCACCTCATGCGCAACGCGGTATTTCATGCGTTTCCCGTCTGCATCAGTGGCGCTGGCCAGTTCAAAAATACGCTTCAGGATCTCCGGGTTTTTAAAGGGTATTTCGCCGCTGATACGCAGCTCTTTGCCCTTTGCCCCCTGCTCTGATTTGGTGGTCGCGCTGGTCTGACCGGACTGGTCTTTATCCTGAAACTGCTGGGAAACGGTCACGCGCATGTTTTTCAGCAGTATGGCCTCACCATTAAGCGCCAGTGTCGGGATCGACGTCATGAATCATGCCCCTTATTCCATCAAGATTTTTTCCGGCCAGCATGATTGCCGCAGTATAAACGGCTGAAGGCTGCGGAATGTCCTTTACCAGCGCCAGAAGGGTGGCGGCGGTGTCGCCACTGGCCGTAAATACCCATGCCCTGGCGCTTTTCCCCTGCAAATCAGCAAGGCCGCTGGCCACATCGTTAATCAGGCTGTCACGCAGTTGCGTAAATTCCCCCAGCTGTTGTTTCAGCCCGTCCAGGCTGAATCCGGCGCCAGCCGCTTTCTGCGCCTCACTGATAGCGGCAGCGGATAACGCTGCCCTGCTGGTCGGAACGGACAGCGGAATGGCAACCGGCAGTCCTGCCCCGGCTTTCGCGGGGATCTGCATTTTCTCAGTAGCCAGTGTCGCCGCAGACTCAGCCAGACGTCTAACCTGGGTGAATGCGGGCGCGGGGAAAACATCCACCAGGGTGTTAAGCCCCTTCATGAAGTTTTCATGGGTCTGTCCCGTTACCATCATGATCACCACATCGGTATTGCCTCCCGTTCCGGCCAGCCTTTCCGCCAGATAATGGATTGCATTGACCGGACTCAGGTATGCCCCGTTATCTGTCTGCTGCCCCAGACCGTGAATCCACGGATGCGCCGGAACGACAGAACAATCCAGCGCAGCCAGAGAATCCGTAAAAGCCAGACGCGCTTCACGCCACATCCGGTACCTCCGGCCAGTCAGGGGAAGCTGTATCCACACGGTTAACCATTACGCTGTAGAGTTCCCATGCTTCAAGCCGTTTAATCTCTTCATCTGTGGCAATTTTTAGTTTTACTGCCCGCGCCAGTGGTGCAATGGCTGATTCAGCCTCAGCAAGGCGGCGAACTTTTTCAGCCTCCGCCTTTTTACGCAGCTCTTCCGGCGAATAAACCCGTTGAACGACTTTACCGTCTTTAAACTGCCAGCCGCCTGAAATATCAGCGCAACGGTTTTCATCCGTATCAGGTAGCTCCGCCACGCTCTGGCCAGCAGGCCATAAACCGGAAATATCGCGCGTAATACACGTAATAACATCGTTATCGTCGTAGGTAATTTTCAGCGTGTCTGCTGAAAATAATTGTTGGCACCCGTACCAGTCCTGACCATCCTCTGATTTAAGATGCGCCGCACCGGGGAATGATGCATCCGGTGTATAAGGGATGAAATTTTTAATATTTAAAAACTGTTCGCTCTTTTTGTTTCTTTCCGCTTTCATCATTATTCCTTCTTATACACTTGGTGCCGTTACCCACGTATCACCAATCAGATACTGAATGGGACGGTAATAAACCTTGTCATCATCACCTTCCATTTCCCAGCTACCGTCAGTATGGAACCCCGTCACCACCTGTCCGCCGCCGAGCTGAAAATCACGCCACAGACCGCCAGAAAGCGCCACCGGGCCGAGTCTGATCGCTTTGACCATATTCGAGTAGAGGTAGCCGCTCAACCAGGCTGCATTCCCTCCCCCCCACACGGTGCCTGATACGTCTCCGTTATTGGCGTAGATGGCCCCGCCTGCACGAAGTGTGTTAGCGGTGATATCTCCATTGACCGTAAAGACAATCGAACCATCAGGATTTCGCTGGCTGTACAGATGCCACCCCTGATCGTCGTCCAGTTCAATAACTGTTGGCCTGTTTGCGTCGCCCCATAAATTAAACGTGGCTGTCATTGTCGAATTATTATTGCTCGTCAGTGACAGTTTTTTTGCGTTGCCTGCGCGTACGGCACCATTAGTGAGAACATCTACTGACATGTGCAGCCCGGAATTGTCGATATAACCAACCAGAGCATTATTGGCATAAATCCCCAGAACGCCGTCACTGTGCCACTTAAACCCTGTATCGTTATCGCCGAATACAATCGAATTGCCGCCCAGCGCATTATCAGTACCAATGCCTAAAGACCCATTAATCCGCCCCCCGGTAATCGGCAATGCACCCACATCACCGGCTGAAGGTTTATTTGCGGTGTTGTAGTCAATAACCCACGGGCGGCTGGTATTCGGTACCGTTCCCCAGTCCTGGCGCTTTGCGTTCGCGCCCATATGCGCGTAATAGTGCTGAAACCAGACTTCCCCGATTTTCTCAACAAACATATATCCGTAGCTGTACAGCTTGCTGCCATCCGGATAGGTCGGAAAATCAGCGACCGTATCAGAATTCGACACCGCCACCCGCCACCATCCTGGAGTATTAGCTGATGCCATCGTGCCGTTATCGGTAATCTGTCCAATGGCATCGGCGGAAATAGCCTTCACATCTGACGCCCACAGGGTGATATCCCCGGATAATGGATGCCCATTGACCTTACGGTCTGACGGGACACGCCCGTTCGCATTATCCATAGCCGCTTTAACCGCTTTCGGCGTTGCGGCCAGTGATTCCGACTCACTGTTCGTATCACTGCTTAACTGCACAAACCCTTTTTCGCGGGTTGTGGCGTCCGGATGATTACGGGATTGTTCATGTTTTCTCAGCGCATCGCTGGCCTGCTGCTCATTCAGCGTCCCTTTCGGGCGTAAATCCGTAATATTGCCGTTTTCATCAATACCCGCCACCGCAAACATATAATGCTGTACGCCGTTCTGCACATAATCCGCCAGGTTGTCAGCAACCGTAATACGGGACTGCACACCCCACACGCTGGTAAGCGTTCCTGTCCAGCATACATCCAGCCAGACTTTGACCGGCCTGGTTGTCACGGTAATATTCAGGTTTTCTGCAAGCGTTGTGCGCAGCCCTGCCACATAGCCGGTACCTTTGGTCACATAAAACTGATTCCCGCTTTTCCCGACCAGATAGCCGTCACCAAAAAACGCCGCCGCCCCGAAGATATCGATATTTTCCAGGCGCTGGCGCTCGTCCATTCCGGCCATACGTGCGGTAAAGTCAATCTGCCAGGTCTCAGCAGGCGTATTAATTCCGGTTTCAGCCTGTGCGCCGTTATATTCCATCAGAAACGAGCGCGTAAGCACGTTCCCCTGTTTCCCTTCAGCTGTTTTAAGTTTTTGCTGTAATGGCGCATGAACAATCATTGCCAGCGTACCGCTGGCTTTATTCAGCAATCCAATCCAGTTAAAAGAAAAATCCCCCACGTCCGCCCCCAGTACGACGGAATGCACCACGGCGTTGTCATTCACCACACCCTTACGGCTGACGGCCTGCCGGTGAACAATCTGTTCAGCCGGTGGCAGGGTTTCATTGCGGTCAACCGGCTGATCCGGATCAAGTCCCGGTACGTTAGCGAACACAAATTCATCCAGCAGGACAGGCTCCCCCGTGGCCCCCTGTTGCGCTTTCCACTGTTCAAATGCCAGTGTAATTGTTGTCTGTGACATATAATCCCCTTATAACCCTGCGCTGTACGTTGCGCTGCTGGTTTCCGTACCGCTCAGTGCTGCCGGATAAACCACATATTCCCCCTGATCCCATCCCGCCCGGATAGTCAGCCGTTCGGACGTGATCACTTCAAACTGGTAACGGCGGCATGTCCGCCCGTACTGCCGGATAATCTGGATCATCAGCTGCGTGTTAGTCGCAATCTGGCTGTCCGTGACGCGAACCTGAATCACATCCCAGTCAATACCCGGCTGGCGCTCCATCAGTTCAACGTACCCGATCCCCAGACGCTCAAAGATACTGATAAATCCCTCAACAGAACCGGCGTCACGCGCATTCACGAAGGCATACGCCACACGCCTGCGGAACAGTTCCAGCGGCTCCCCGTCAAAGCGGGAAATGTCCCGGTCATACGCCAGCAGGTTAAGTAACGCCGGTGTACAGGTCAGCGGATCAAACTGGTTCAGTGGCCACGTCACCCAGCCGTACACTTCCGCCCAGAACCGACGCGCCGTTTGCAGCAGTTTTCGCGGCTCGCCCCTGTCCATCCAGGAGGGAAGTACCATTCCGGCCAGTTTTTTCATGAACTCATTCATTCTCAATACTCACCACAAGCGATTTCAGGCGCGGCACATTCAGCTCACTGGCAATGTCATCCAGCGAAAAATTCAGCGATTCCGTTACCGGAAAATTTTTATGGATTTCGCGCCCCAGCTGCGAGAAGGAGAACCGTGAATACGGCCACGTCCTTCTGACGTCATAGTCCGTATTTTCCCGGAAGGCGCACCGGATCAGGTTTTCAATACCGTCCTTCAGGCGCTTCTGTTCATCATCACTGATGTTGTTCAGGTTCCTGACCCAGACAGTGACCGCCAGATCGTGCAGGGTTTCCGGCATGGCATAACACTGCATATCGTCCCCGTGGCCGTGATGCCCCTGCGTGTTGATATAGTCATTTACGGCATCCACAAACGGCGCAGAAGCCACGCCGCTGTCCAGCAATAAATAGGCGTTGGCCGTCCCCGGCCCCCTCGGTGCTTCGTGCTCAAAGAAAATCCGGTCAATGCTCAGTCCGGCAACACCGGCAATCATCGACCGGTACACCGCGTCCGTGTGGTAGTTGCCCACCAGGTTAAACTGGTTACGGCAACGCTCACGCAGTTCATCATCGCTTTCCTCATCCGCGCCCGGTACGGTCAGCCAGTTTTCTTCACTGGCCACATGGCTGATGCCGTCCACGGCCACCGGCAGAATGCGGTAATATCCCGGCGCAAGGTTATATGCGCCGCCCGTTCCCGTTGCCTTTACCGGCAGCAGTGCGCTGGCGGTACCGGAGGCAATCACCACATCTTCCGTGATGGCCAGTTCATACACCCTGCCGTTAATACGTTCTGTCTGTATCACCGTTCCGGCCTTCACCGTCACCACGGCGCTGGCGTCTTCCTTGTAAAAACGGATAACGCCCTGTGCAGCGCTGGCGGGCTTCGGCGTGATATTCACCGCCCATGCCAGCAGCCGTAACATGCTTCCACTGGCCGTGGCCACAAACATATTGGCCAGTACGGTGGAGATCAGAACCTCCTTCAGCCACATCACCGGCGCGGTTACAATGGCCGTGACCAGTCGCCAGAACGGAGACATACGGGAGGTATTCGTGATAATTCCCTCCTCCGTCGCAATGGCATTAAAGCGATCGCGAATCTCTTCTTCCGTCACCGGCATACCGCTGGCTTTCACCGCCTCTTCAAAGTCAACCTGTGGCTTTTCCGTCATAAATCCACCTGTACCGATATTCCGCCGAAGTCATAAGTGCTGGCCGTGATCCACAACCGTGTCCGGCTTTCTTCACCAATTTCCACTGTTCCCGGAACGATACGTTCATCATCCTCAATCAGTAATTCCATACGGGTAAAAATATCTGCCCGCATGGTCGGGCTTCTCTCGGCAATTAATTCCGTCGCCAGACCGCTTTCAATAATGGAATGAATAATGTCCTGCCCGATACTTTTACGGTTATTACATAATTCAGGTTCATTACCGGCATTCAGGACAAAGTCATTTCCCTGAATTAATAAATCAACATACAGGATTTCATTCATACGCCCAGCTCCTGAAACTCCATTAACTGCCCCGGCGTTATCATTTCTTTTGGATAGATATTGACAGTATTAATTTTCCGGCTGTTATCCGTCACAGCCCTTGAGTTATTACTGACAGATTTACTGATACCACCTTTATCAATTCCTTTTAATTCTCCACCAGTAGAAAGCGTATTTGTTGTCAGTGCCGGAGGTGACTCGTTAGCCAGCGAAATATTGACACCGGGTATTTTATTCAACTTTTCTACAATCCAGTTCCATGATTTCAGGAAGCTACCTTTAACGGACTGCCAGATATTATCAAACATGGATACAATACCATCGGCCATCCCGCTTAATGCCTGTGAAGGTGAAAATCCCGTCAGCAGATTAATAAAGCCGTTCCAGCCGTCCTTAATCCATTGCCATGCCGTCGAGAACACACCGGCAAGCCATTCGACAACGCCAGCCACAGCGGTAAACGCTGCCGTATTCATCACCGCCGCCTGTACATCGTCCCAGTGTTTAATCAGCAGATAACACCCTGCTGCCAGCAGGCCAATCGCACCAATAACCAGCAGAACCGGCCAGCTCATCAGATTTATGCCAATTCCGGCCATAATTGCCGCCATACGAACCGCAAGAAGCGTACCACGCAGAAATTTAAGCGTCAGATTCCATGCCGCTACAGCTTTTGAGGCAATCCAGACGGTGGCGGTGTATATCTTCGTGACTGAAGTCAGTGTCTTCCAGAGAGCAATCGCACCCAGCTTAATAAGTTTTGAGACGCCCAGAACGATGTTAGCTATTGCGCCGGCAGCAGCAAACCCCAACAACGCCATAGCCGCATAACCGATAACACGCGCAATGTTGGGAAACAACTGCATCCAGCGGGCAAAGGTCTGTCCCATATCAGCCAGGCGGTTCAGCACCGGATACAGGACGGGGATCAACGTCAGTCCAATGACGGTCTGAACAGACTTAAGGATCTGTACAAAGCGATCCCACGGTTTCACCAGTTTGCCGGCCATCTTCTGTGTACGCTTCAGCCCGTCAGAACCGCCCAGCTCAGTGATGTTACGTTGCAGTAAGGCCACATTGCCGTACAGGTGTTTCACCACCGCCGAACTGTCACCAAATGCCGCATCCAGCTCCGCCTGTGCTTTCAGGTTCCCTTCCAGGCTTTTGCCATACTTGCCCTGTAACTTGATCAGCATTTCAGGCATGGATAGCATTTTGCCGGTGGCATCCGTAAAGGACAGCCCCAGCTTTTTACCGCCCTCAATGGCTCCGGTCATGAAGCCTTCGTAAGCGCTGCTGGCTTCCGTTCCCAGCGTGCGGTTAAGCTGCCCCAGTACGGCCAGCTGTTCATCCAGTCCGACGCCGTAGTTGGTACCGACGCCCCGCGCCCCTTCCATCAGGTCTTTGATAGTGCCCATTTCGGTACCGAAGACCTTGCGCATATACACCATTTTTCCGGCCAACTGCTCAGCAAACTGAACCTTGCCCAGACGCTCCGCATCAGCGGAAAAATTACCGAACATCTGCCCCATAAATTCCGCCGTTTCGGCAGATGTGGATCTCAGGGCAAATGCCAGGGTATTAGCAACTTTTGTCACTTTCGGCAGCTCATTACCGGCGAGGCCGGCAATGGAGGCATTAATATTTTCTGTGGACTTAACAAACTCCACCGCGCTGGCACCGTAGGTCATACTGAACCGCAGCGCATCACGCTGGACAGCCTTTAAAGCCTGATCATCAATCCCTTTTGCCGCAGCGTCATTCAGTGCGTCATACATCTCAATAGCCGGCGATAACGCCCCTTTGATGGCCATCCCTGTGCCGGCTAAAGCCAGCGCACCGCCCCCAATCTGCGTAAAGGCCGCTTTCGATTTTTCCGCAAAGCCTGTGACACTGCTCTGCACCTGCTTTAACGGGCGCGTCAGTTTATCAATCAGGCTTAATGTAAAATCTAACTGTTTCATCCTGAACCTTTAAATGCGGTGCTTATTCCGTTAGCAACCGCTATGCGCGTATTTTCCCAGTGGCGATTATCCAGCCAGATAGCGGCGGAAATATCATCCACGGAATCCTGACCGTGCGGTAAATAATGACGCCGTAAAATCAGATATTGTTCGAGTCCGTTCTGTTCGATTGACCGGACTCGCTTTGTCAGTTTTTTACTTCAATTTCCAGCTCTGGCGCATAAAGCTCATTGATTTTCCCTGCAAGTTGAAGCGCTGCCCCCGGACGCTTCAGAATATCTTCCAGCGCTTCTTTACACTCTGGTACAACAATACGCATAAGATAACTATGGGCTGGAGCCACTTTATTATCCATCGCCATTTCATTGATGAATTTATTATAAGCCGTCTGATTTGGTTCAAACGTAATTTCTTTCTTACATACAATCAGATTAATTTTTTCCATAAATAATATTCTCTCTTAAATTAATTTCATCAACCAGCGTGTTATGACGTGCAGCACACTGCCCGTATAACTCCAGATAAAGTGTCAGTAATTCCGCCGCATCTTTTCCCTGCGTGCCATTCAGGCGCGGCAGCTGCGTGGCACATTTAGTTTTCAGGTTTTCCTGATAACGTACGTTCGGTACTGGTGACGGCGTCGTTGTACATGCGGACAAAGTCATCAGACAGGCACACGTTAGTAAACACCGGTTTAACCACCTCCGTACGAATTTCACGCGGCGGCGCATTTTTCAAAGCCTCCAGTTGTTCTTCCAGTTTTCGCCCGGATTCACTGGCCACGCTCGCCAGCGTTTCCCCGGTAGCGCTGGCTGACCGGCTGATGGCCAGATCGATACTGTCACGCTGCCAGTTAGCCGCCTTCCAGCCTGCCCAGAAGGCCAGAACAACCGTCACAAGCCAGCCCGCCACCACACGATCCATCAGCGAACCCCGTCATGTTCCAGACTGAAATGATTGCCGTCCGGCCTGGATTTGAAGCGCCCGCCCCAGCTGCCGCCCAGTGACTCCCAGTATTCGCCCAGCGGCAGGTAATCCTCTGTGCGGGTCTGGTACTGGCCGTTAACAAACAGGTTAAAATCCACCGCCAGACGCCGGGTATGCAGACTGTTGGTAATACCGCTACCCTTTTTAGCGTTCAGCGCCGCCTGTTCCGGCGTGCGGTAAGCCTCCCCGAACGTCAGCCGGTAGCCGTGTTCTTCTGCCCAGTGGATCAGATTTGCCACCATAATGGTAAACAACTGTTGTTTTTCGCTCAGTGTCACTTTGTCACCCCCTTGCCCAAAATTCCGGCAAATCCACGTTTACGTAACCATGCTTCCACCACGTTTTGTCCCAGAATCCCCAGACCAGAACCAAATCCCAGCAATGCCAGCGGATGAATATTTGGTACAAAGTAAAGAGCAACGCCGGCAATAACAGATAACCCGGCCCCGACAATGACACGGCCGGCCACCAGACGAAGGGTAATCGGCTCGTCACTGTTAAGTAGTTTCCCCAGTGCAATCAGCCCCCCCATAACCACAAGGGCAATAAATCCCTTTTCATAGTCCTGCATCCCTGCTGCCCCTTATCCAATCAGGTTTTCCGTGGCCTCCGCTTCCAGATACGGAACGCCGTTGATGTTGACGAACTTCGGACTGGTCACGAAGTATTTAATTTTATGCGTGGACACGCTGCTGCCCTTCGGATCAACATCCAGTACACTATTGAGCTGGAGCTTATTACCGAAGGTTTCCACCTTCATTTCTTCGCTGCCGGCTTTGGCGTAAAAAAGGAAGTCCACAGGGGGAATGCCCCGCCATGAACCGGCTGAACGGGCTTTGGCCGTCAGTACCTGAAGCACTTTTGAACTGACTTCAATTTCACCCTCTGCGGCCACATCGCCGTCGACATAGCCGTCAGGTACACCGCGTGTCTGAGCTGCGGCACTGTTGTCGGTGATATCCAGCGAAATCTTTTCAATATGGATCAGGTCGCCGTCCACGTAGACGTCAAAGGACATCCCTGAAATACGTTTGGTCATGCGCTGGCCTCCAGACTCGCATCCAGTAACAGACTGATGGTGATTTGCAGTGGTACTTCATACGTACGCACCACAATGTAGATATCCACCGCCTTTTTGTTCTTCCAGACAATGGTCACGTCACCGTCCTGCGGTGGCTTCACTTCGCCCGGAAATGACACACCGTTAATGCTGGCCGCCGTGGACATTTCACGCAGCGGACGGGCAAACAGCGTCTGGTGTGCGGCAATGCTTCCCGGTGTACTGTTCAGGGAGCGATCGGCAATCTTACCGATAGCCAGCAGACGGACACGACGGGCGGCCTTGTCCACAATACGCAGCGTCTCAATGGACTGATAATCACCTCCTTCCACATCCAGCGTGCGACCGTCAGCCCAGTAAAAGCCGTCATAATCCGGATACCACATCGGCACGCTGTAGCGCTGCGCTTCCAGCGCTTTAAGGGTGGCCAGCTCCAGTGTTTTCCCGGTGCCATCTTCCGGCAGTTCATCGCTGCCCAGATTCAGTAACGGCCCGGTTTTTACCCGCGCCGGACTGTCAGCGATGGTAACAGCGCGATTACAGAGGCGACCGGCCAGAACACCCGGTTCATTCCCCCAGAGACGCGGAACCAGCTGCACCGCTTTTTCAGCAATACCCTGCTGAAGAGTGGACAGACGTTTCAGATAATCCGCCTGTGATTCATCCTCCTGCATACCCTGTACGGCCAGAATGAACCACACCCAGCGACCGTATTTTGCAATCAGTTCGGATCGCAACGTTGCCGCCTGGTTAATCTGCTCTTTTGCAGCCACATCATCCGACAGCACCACACCTTCCACCGAACAGGAAACCTGTGCAGCTTTGACGGCATCAACCCACGCCCCTGACTCACTGTCAGCGGCCAGCACATGGATGAACCCCCACCAGTTCTGCCCGGCGTTCGCCAGTGCAGCCAGTACATCACTTTTTAACGGACTGTTTCCCTCACCCAGTAGCGCGTTAAAGTCACTCTGTGCATTAACAGCCAGAGTTTTTCCCACATTTTTGGTACCCGTACCGATAAACAGCAACGTGCGTTCCACCTCTTTGGTTTCACCCAGTAACTGGTTTACCTGGTTAACGGTTACGATTGGCCAGGTCATGCTCTCCCCCTGATATCCTGCGCGTTAACATCCCAGCCGAACCCGATAGCCTGAAGCTGTCGTGCCAGCGCTCTGTTAAAATCATCCTGACCTATCCCCAGAAACGCCCTGGCAGGTAAATCAATCTGCCAGGATGTTTTGACCGGTTTGTCCTCCAGTATCCGGATAAGCAAACCTGCCTGTCTGGCGGTCATTTTTTCCTGTATTTCCTTATAACCGGGCTTACGCCAGCGCTTGCCGCGCCTGACTTTATACCCGGCCTTACGCAGACGTTTCGCCTGTCGCAGTGATGCAGGTTTATCCCCCTGCTCACGGCCTTCCACCTGCCTGCGGTTGACGGTTACGCTCATGCCATTCTGCTGGACGTAACCCACCACGCCGGCAGGCAGATTTCCCTTCGCATTCCGGTAATGGCCACCGGCCAGATACAACCTGACGGAATCCGTTTCCGGCATTTCACGGATGCGGATAAGTTTCGGCATATTGCGCAACATTTTGCCTTTACGCCGGGTCTGTCTCCCCTGCCACTTATCCCCCTCCGGTGACTGCTGGTTGCGCACATTGCGCTTTGCTGCGGCTTCCACGCCGTATTTCGCCATACGCCACAACAGCCGGCGACGTCTGGCAGGAGGCAAATCCAGCTTTTTCAGCGCCTCCTGTAGCTGGCGGAACTGTTCCTGGTTCAGTTCGCCATTTATCATCCCTCCCCCTCATTGACGGGGATCACCGTCACCTCATCCGCCGTCCAGACTTCGGGGTTTGCCAGCTTCCAGCGCTGGCCATCAAACGGGATCTGACCTTTGGGATCGGGGATCAGATTCAGTTCCTCCACCATTGGCAACGTCACCACCATAATGGCGGTTTCCTGGTCGATGGTTTCGATATCAAATTCCGGTAGTTCGGCATCAATGCCGGTTTCCTCAAAGAGCGCCCGCTCATCCTGACAAAGCCACGACATAAATAACGCCATCAGAATTTTGGGATCGTACTCACGGTAGGGATAACGCTCCCACGTCAGCACGGCGTTATAACGAATGATGGCAATGCGATACTGCCCCAGCCCGGTGTCACGCTGTGCCGGGATGAATGCGATTTCATCCATCTGGCTGTCAAATCCCTGCATTGCCCGTCTGGGCATGTTCGCAATGAGAAAATCCGTTAATTCGGTAAGCTGGCTCATATCATGGCCACCGTGATGCGTTTCAGCCCTTTGATACGCCGTACCGCCAGCGTGGATTCCGCTATCAGACTGGAGCGGGTTTCATCGCTTTCCTGCCCCGGATGGCTTTCACGGCGACCAACAGACGCAAATTCGCCCATCAGGTCAGCTTTGGCGCGGGAAAAAACAGCCTTGCGGTAACGGGCGCACAACAGATTTTCACCGTCAATCTCAACGCCCGGAACGTCCGCCGCGCTTGCATGGCCACTGAGACGACAATCTGCCACTACCCTGATCAGATCATCATTGATTTCACCGGCTGCGGTCAGCAGCGCCTGACGGATGGTGGCTGCGTCGATATCGGCAGGAATAGCACGCTGGGACTGAAAATCCTTCACGCTCAGGTCTGGCCAGAAGCCATCATTCGTCAGAATGGCATCATCAAAATCAATTGCAGTTCCGCTGAACATCCTGTTCCTCCGGAAAAAAGCGGGCTGGCCGGTTTCCACGGGCGATACGCTGATGCGATCCCCTCCACCGCGCCCGCTTTCGGGTCGGTAGTCTTATTCGCCGCTTACTGCGGCCTGAATCTCGCCTTCTTCAAACCACGAATCAACCGCACGGCCATCAGCAGCCTGATAGTGGATCAGATACTGATTGCAGCAGTGGGTGTATTCTGCACGGGCTTTCACATGCCCTTTCTCACCGCTGACAGAAATCTTCACTGCTTGCCCAAGTGAATGTTTAAACCCCATTTTTGAACTCTCCGATGACTATTTTTCAAGCGCCCGCAGACGGGCAGCAATACGCTGCAACATCGTACCAACGCCACATTTAGGGTCGAATCCCTTCGCCTGCTCCAGCAAATCCTTCGCCCGGAGCAATACATCCCTGTCTTCCGTTGCCGCTGCGCGTGGCTCTCCGTTCTCATCGCGTAGCAGGTGCAGACCGGCAAATTTCACATATTTGGCCTTGATGACCTCATACATATTCCAGTGCTGCATAACGTTTCCCAGCGTGCGGCTGAAATACGGCTCCACATCCTGCCCCTGTGCGGCTTCCGTCTCCGCCCAGGCCAGTACCGTATCGGCCACAAACACCGGGAACGCACTGCCGAACGCGGCCGGGGTTTCCTGCCCCCGTTCGATGGCCACATCCGCCCAGTCCAGCGCCTGATCGAACTGGCCGGTATCAAACAGCCAGATGACACACCAGGCAAAAACGGGATTCTGATGCATGCTGTCACTTTCCAGCCAGGTTTGTGCGGTCGGCATCCAGCGGGGCAACAGCACATCACGCTTGAACTCCATGCGCTCCGCACGGTTGCTAATCGCTGCGGCCGCTGCCACATCCTTTTCCAGTGCCGCAATCTGGACGTGCAGACTGGTTTCACTGTCGAGAGATTGTTGCTGACGCAGCAGCCGTTCTGCTGCAATACGCGCGCTGTGTCGCTGTGCCGGTGACAACTGCATTATTTCCCCCGTTATGCGCCTGCTGGCGGTGCAGCCGTTGCCCCAATCGTTACCGCGCTTTCGTCAAATGCGGCATACAGTTCCGGATATTCCACGGCATAGCCTTCATTACGCAGGTATTTGTTTTCATACTGCTTGCGATCTTCCACAAACTCCGCTTTACGCTGACGCGTACCGCGCTGGGTGTAGATATGCAGGTTAGGCAGTGTGGTAACAATCATGCGCTTGCCTGGCATAAACGGCGGAACATAAGCCGTACGGCCGGCGATACTGTCAGACAGCAGCTGTGCCGCAATCTTTTCAGTGGGTTTATCAGCTTTCTGATACAGACGGAACGACTCCGCCGCCACCAGGTCAGCACCTACCAGAACCACCAGACGCGGATCATTACGGTACTGTGCCGGAATTTTGGCATTGATAAGATCGGATGCCATCGCATCCAGCGACACGTAATCACCTTTACCGTCACCGTCCAGCACAACCTTATCAGTGATGATCTGCTGGCCGTCCTTCCACTCTTTAACGATTTGATGCCAGCCCTTGTTCACATCCTCGCCGTTCGGGTTGGTTTCCGCATTTGTGGTTTCTGCCACTTTGGTACCATTAAACCCGATACGCAGCATATCCAGCGCAAACGCCTGATTGGTGAACTCCTGGACGCGCTGGAAAAACTCGTTTTCATCGCCGGCATTCGCCCAGACAGAAAGCAACTGCCAGGTCAGTGCGGCACACGAATCTGTTTCGACCAGCCTGTAATCATTCCCGCTGACGCCCACTTTTTTACGGAAACGGCCATCCAGCACACGCCCGGTATACAGGCCAGAACTGCCAACCGGAACCACCTGCCCCTGTAACTGATCCACATCAGCAACCGTCAACAGATTCAGGAAAGATGACTCCTCCAGCAGCGCATTACGCATCTGGGTTTCTTTCGGATCTGACAGCGCAAACCAGCGGTCGCCATCGGTCGCACCGTAGGATTCACGCAGACCATTGTGGTACTGGCGCAGAAATTCACGGGCTTTCGCATTTAATTGCATATCCTTTTTCCTTAAAGAAAAGTTGTGTTATCCCTTACAGGAAATTGAAGCCTTTTTTGCCCTTGCTGAATTTTTTATCCGGCAACTGGGTAACTTTGCTGTTCAGCTTGCTGAAGTTTTTCACCAGCTCCGGCAGATTGCCCACCAGGCGCGCAAAATCTTCGGTATCCACCACTTCTTTTACTGTATCCACATCATCCTGTACGTCAGATACAGCGTCTTCGGTTTCACTAAGGCGCGTCTCAATAGCGGTAACACGCTTATCAATGGCGTCCAGTGCTTCAGCCAGCGCCTGCAAGGCGTCAGATTGTGACGGCTCCTGTTCCGTGGTTTGTTCCGGCTCTTCAATACTGAAAAAATGGCGCCAGCCTTTTTTCGCTTTAGACATTCCCTTTTCCTTTTTAAATTCCCTGACTTCATCAAACGCCAGCGGCTTATACGGGCCGATGCGTTTTCCTTTGGTGCGGCTGAAACGTAGCCGTGTGGTGCTCACTCCTGCCGGGCTGTCAGTGACTGCCAGCCCTTCCAGATAGGTCTTACCGGTGTTCCGGAAATTACCGTCCGGTGTGAATTCCGGAGACAAAAATAAAAGTTGCCCGTTGGCGTTCGCCTGAAGTAACGAAATACCAGGACATAAACGAGCATATAAACGCAAAATACCTTCATCATCACGTTCAGCTTTTAATTCCAGCACCTCCCCCATATTCCCGAAATTACGGGAATGCTCCGGCCATAACAGCGCCGTATACAAAGAGGGGTCGTATAATTCAGCGGCATCCAGTAGCCATTGCTCTTCAATAGCCCGCTTATCAACCGTTTCACCCGCAGTAGCGATACAAATCCAGTTTGTTGCCAGCTGTGAACCTGACATATTGCCTCCCTTCCTGCTGCGGTTTTCAGTATCGCCAATTAAATTAACCGCCGCATTCACTTCATTTCGGATATAAACAATTAACCGAACACATCAGAAATAAAGCAGGATTTAATAAAGAACTGCCCGTGCATAATGTGTGCATGGCTAAATACTCTGAAGAATTAAAAGGCGTTGCGCGGGCGCTTTATTTAAAACGTTATACCCCGCAGGAAATTGCCGGTGAACTTAATCTGCCTAACAGACGCATTGTCTATTACTGGGCGGAGAAATATTGCTGGGCGGAATTACTCAGCCACGAATCAACCGAAGACGCATTAAACCGCCGTATTCAGTCGCTGACATTACGTGAAGGGAAATCGGAACTGGAGCTGCGGGAGCTGGACAGCCTCGTGTCTCACCTGGTGAAACTGCGTGCACAACATAATAAACATCAGGAAAAGCTGGCAGAAATTAAACTCAGTGAAAGTGATGCGCTGGCGTCCCGCCAGTCCTGTGGCGACGAAAAGCCCCGGAAACGCGGCAAATACAAAAAGAACGATATCAGCCATCTAACCCAGGAGGATTTTGACCGTTTCGCGCTGGAGCACCTTTTCGGCTACCAGAAACACCTTCGCGACAATCTTCATCAGCAAATCAGGAATATCCTGAAAAGCCGCCAGATTGGCGCAACCTGGTATTTCTCAATAGAAGCGTTTGAGAATGCGGTTATGACAGGTGATCCGCAAATCTTCCTGTCCGCCTCAAAAGCCCAGGCTGAAGTATTCCGCAGCTATATCGTCAACATTGCGGAGCAGTATTTCGGCGTGGAGCTGACCGGCAACCCCATCCGTTTGTCCAACGGCGCGGAGCTGCGCTTCCTGTCAACCAATAAGAACACCGCCCAGTCATACAGTGGCCATCTGTACTGTGATGAATATTTCTGGGTACCCAACTTTGCAAAATTAAACGAAGTGGCCAGCGCAATGGCCACACACGACAAATGGCGCACCACTTACTTTTCCACACCCAGCAGCAAAACACACCAGGCGTACCCGTTCTGGACAGGCGAAGAGTGGAAGCGCGGCGACAAAAAACGCGCACGAGTGGCGTTCCCAACAGAGAAGGAGCTGCGTGACGGCGGACGGTTATGTCCTGATGGCCAGTGGCGCTACATCATCACGCTGGAAGACGCGATCGCAGGCGGGTTTAACCTGGCCAGCATTGATAAGCTGCGCAACCGCTACAACCGCGACACCTTCAACATGCTGTACATGTGCGTGTTCGTGGACAGCAAGGACAGCGTATTTTCGTTCTCCCACGTCGAACGTTGCTGTGTTGATCCGGATATCTGGGAGGATCATGACGAAAACCTGCCACGGCCATTCGGCAATCGTGAAGTATGGGCAGGCTATGACCCTGCACGCAGCGGGGACACATCCACCTTCGTGATTATCGCGCCGCCAATCGTGGCTGGCGAAAAATTTCGCGTGCTGCGCGTATTCCACTGGCAGGGAATGAACTGGAAATGGCAGGCGGCACAAATTAAGAAGCTGTTTGGCCAGTACAACATGACCTACATCGGCATTGATATTACCGGTCTGGGGAGTGGTGTCTTTGAGGATGTGCAGCATTTTGCCATGCGTCAGGCGGTGGCTATCCGCTACGGCGTGGAAACGAAAAACCGCCTGGTGATGAAGATGATCGACGTTATCGAAGACAACCGCGTGGAATGGGATAAGGAGAAGACGGAAATCGCCGCCAGCTTTATGACCATCCGCAGAACATCCACGGCCAGCGGTAACGCTATGACGTTTGTTGCCGACCGTACAGCTGAAACCGGCCACGCTGACAGCTTCTGGGCTATCGCCCATGCCATTGACAACGAACCATTAAACTTTGAAAACCAGCGAAAATCACGCTGGGGCAACTTAGGGAAAGCAGCATGAAAAAACGGAAATACAGGGAACGCCGCACCGTTACCAGACCGCGCCATATGAGTCTTATCACGCTGGGTAAGCCAGAACCCATTCTGACGACCGGCACGAACTATACAGACGTCTGGTATGACAATGAAGCGGAACACTGGACGCTCCCGATTGACCGGCTGGCGCTGGCGCAACTGGTAAACCTGAACGCGCAGCACGGTGGCGTGCTGTATGCCCGCCGCAATATGGTGACAGCAAATTATGATGGCGGCGGCCTGACGCATGAGCAACTGGGCGCGGCCGTGTTTGACTGGCTGACGTTCGGTGATGTGGCCATTCTCAAGGTACGTAACGGCTGGGGGGATGTAATCGCACTTTACCCGCTGCCGGCACTCTATACCCGCCAGCGTAAGACCGGGGAATTTGTTGTACTTCAGCAGGGTGAACCGGTAATTTATCCGCCTGAAGATATTATTTTTCTCAGGCAGTACGACCCGCAACAGGCCATTTATGGTCTTCCGGATTACATCAGCGGCATCCACTCCGCCATGCTCAACGGTGAAGCCACGATTTTTCGCCGGCGTTACTACCACAACGGTGGTCACACGGGCGGCATGATTTATTGCAACGACCCGAATATGACCGACGAAGTGGAAGAAGAAATCATTCAGAAGCTGGAGCAGTCGAAGGGGATCGGGAACTTCAGCACCATGTTTGTGAACATCCCCAAAGGCGATCCGGATGGCATCAAATTTATCCCGATTGGCGATATCAGCGCCAAAGATGAGTTTCAGAACATCAAAAGCATCAGCGCCCAGGACGTGCTGACCGCGCATCGTTTTCCGGCTGGTCTGGCAGGGATTATCCCCACCAACGGAGCTATAATGGGCGATATTGAGAAAGCCGCCAAAACATACCGCAAAGCGGAGATTTTACCTATTCAACGCATGTTCACCGCCGCAGTGGAACAGGAAAATGATGTCCCCCCCCACCTGTATCTTAATTTCCTGAAAGACAGTGAGCTGGAAGGTGATTAATGTCCGCAAAAAGGCTAAAATATCATCGTTTTCCAACTTCCGGAGCGATGGATATGCGGGTAATGAAGGTTTACTGTCCGGTATGTGAGGCAAGGGCTGTTATCAAAAAAACAGCCAGAAAGCACAAGGAGCTATCTGATTTATATTGCGCTTGTACTGATGTTGAATGTGGTCACACGTTTGTGATGAATATGACGTTCTCGCATACCATCAGTCCCAGCGCCAAATCCAGCGATGCGTTGATCGCCACTATCTGTAACAGCCTTGATATGCAGCAAAAACAGCTAATGCTCAAGTTTCTGGGTCAGGACGGCACCGCAGCTGCATAGAAAAAGGCACCAACTGGTGCCTTTTTACATAAACGTTGAGCAATTATTTGTTTTTATTTATATCATTATTAGGATGGTTTACAGGAATAAGGCCGGAGGCTAAATCATTAGCAGTTTGAAGACTGGCAGGAATCAGACCAGGCCAATTTGCCCCAGGTATCCCCCAATGAAGTTTAGCTAGATTCTCACCTGGCCAAGTTGATTCCGCAGAACTTAAACCAAGCCCCTGAAACCCGCTTGAACCTAAAGTCGGCCTTGCAAAAGGCAATGTATTTTTAGATATCTCCTGATTAATAGCGTCTAATTTATTTTGATTCGTTATAATTTTGGCATTCAAATCCATTAGTTCCTTTTCTTTTAATTCCAGTTCCGTTCTCACCTTCGAAATTGAGTCTATAGCATTATAATAAGAATTGGTAACTGTCTGAACCTCTTTTCCCTTTTCCTTTATTAATTCATTAATATCCCTGAGTTTTATCTGGGCATTATTATATTTATCTTCAAGCGCGTTTGTATCATACTCAATAGCTTTATTTGCCCTTTCAGCATTTAGCCTCGCTTTTGCGTCTGCATATTCATACTCGACATTTTTATTTATTTCTTCTATTTTTAAATCAAGAGCACTCTGTTTTCTCTTACTATCATTTGTACTCTTTTTCGTAAGCACTCCATTTTGTATTACATCGACAACGTATGAAATAAAAGGAGTACCAACTACAAATATAATTGAGGCAACAAATGGATACCAAAATGTATGGGTATGAGGGATACTAATTCCAAAAAAGACACTATTTGAGGGTAACGCTTTTATTTTTTCAATACGTTGTTCAATGTCCAGACTGAACGAGAATAAGAGTAATAGAACGCGGTCCCAGTTACAGAGAACCCAAGAGGATATAAAGCATAGAAAAAATGGATTTGATAACCGTTGATTAACAGCTTTCACTACCGGTTCAGTTGTAACTGATTTTACCGCATCCAAAGCTTTATCTATTGTTTCGCTCATTTTAGGAATATCAACCATTAGTTTTTTAAACAAAGTTATTGATAAATGAATAATATCATACTATTAGAAAACTGTGACATCACGACTTCCTTCATGATGTCACAGTTTTTAGCTATAAACTGAGAGATACAAGGTGGTTAATCTCGTTTAAAAATCCAGCATCGGAATGTATCCGGCATCCGTTGCATATCCCCTTTACCACGGTTATGGCGCTCACTAACTGCGCTGCGCGTGGTGCTTTGTCTGATGAACCGACGTTCATTACCATTCTTAAGCAGCTTTTTTATTTCTGTTAAAGTGAACGGAATACGCTGCCTGTGTGCTGCTGCAACTTCTTCCATGTGGTTGAAATTTACTGCAATTTCATTTTCATCTGATGAATGGTTGATGCCATAGGGTGCCAGTTCATCCAGGTAATCAAACAGCTCCCAAAACTCCTGCACCATTGGGTGATCCTTTTTAAGCGCCTGACAACGTTCAATGGCCAGTGCGGTGATGGCTTCACGCGTTTTTTCTATGCGTTCGACCGGCACAGGTACAACAAGCGCAAGCGCCTCCAGCAAGCCCACAAGCTGCGCGTGATTCTTTGCAATACGGATATGGCGAATATTGCTGTTAGACTCCAGCTCGCTCCTGGCGCGTTCGTATCCCTTACCGAACGTTTGCATGATTTCTTTCTCACGCATGGTGGCCAGTAGTGTGAATCCGGATACTCGGCTAACAGGGAGTTGTTCCAGTCGCTCCGCAGCGTGGCGCGTCTGAATAGATTGCCCGCGCTTGTCGGTATAGATATGGATAATACGCTCCAGAAACGCCTTGCTGCCGTCTGTATCAGCGTTCTGCGCAATCACAATACTGCCCCTGAATGGCGGTTCGTATGTCTCGTTATTGTTGGACTTTATCCCCACAGCACGGGAAGCGCGGCCGTTATACAATGATTTCAGTTCATCCCAGTCAAAAGCGCGTTGCTTGGCGTTATCCGTGGTGCGGTCGCCTTCGATTAACACAACCGGCAGGTTGCCGACCTGGGCAAAGTTGCGCCCACGCGCTGCGGCCGTGGACTTAGAAGGATCAAAACCTTCGTATTCTTCACGGCCGGCGAGCTTCCACAGAAATTCAATCAGTGTGGATTTACCTGTCCCCGGTTCCCCCACGATTTCCAGAAACGGGAATGACTTATCGCGCTCCCGGATTTGTTCGGCAAACAGCGACCCCAGCCAGAATGCCAGCGCCACGTACCCCTTTTCACCAAATGCCGTCCAGATATCGTCAATCCAGCCCGTGGTAAATTCATTCAGCTTTGGATTCAGATCCAGCGATGGTGTCAGGCTCAGGCTTTTTACACTGGCGTGATTGATTTCAAAATAGTCTTCATCGTTCATCTCATACAATCGGCCATCGCACACGGCCACACGGTTAAACAGCCACGCTGAATAATCTTTGTTGTAGCCGATAAAGTTCTGTGTCTTAACCTCTTTTATTTCAGGAAGCCGCATCTGGATGAACTTATCCAGTTGCTTGGTGCTGCCGGTGTATACCGCCCCTTTGGCAATATGCAGCAAACGTTTCTTAAACTCGGCGGAGCTGGTGAGCTGGTTCGCCGTGAAGGTATCCTTCACCGCTGGCCGGTTCGGCATGTTGACCTTAACGTAATACCAGGACTCGTCAGTAGGTTCAGAACGCTGGAAATAGAGCGGAGTCAGCCAGCAGTTAGCTATTTCTGTCACGCCGCCAGATTCTTTCACCGCACGTTCTTTGGCTTCCCAGTCCTGGATAACTTCAGTACCAGTATTACTTATGCGCTCATAGGCTCGCATGTACCTGTCCAGATCCAGTTCAAACCAGTACATTCGGGAATTATGTTCAAAATAGAACGAATGCCACTCATTATGCTGATGCATGAGAAGCGCTTTTTCAGTCGGACTTTTCGCCAGCAGAATATCGCCATAGTAGCGATAATTTTTGATGTCCGATTTGCTTAACCGGCCACGCAACAACAAGTCATTCCAGTCCAGACTGGAGGATGATTTCACCGGCTGCGCCGCGCGAACTTTCCAGCCGGCATCCTCACTACGAGCTGCGAACGCCAGCGTATGCTTTGTGCCGGCCTTATCACCGTCAAACGCCCATACAAGGCGTGGGCGCGGTTTTTCACCCAGCTCTTTGGCCAAGGTATCCAGTGCGACTAGTGGGTAGTTGTTACTACTCAGCGTGGCAACGGCGGGTAAACCTGCCTGGCAAAGACTCAGCGCATTAAATATCCCCTCAGTGATCCAGATTTCGTTTACTTCCAGCAGATTGACAAAAGGTGGCACCCACCAATGACCGACATAGCTCCCTTTGATATTGGCTTTTTGCTTACCGAAACGCTGCGGTTGATCAATGATGCGTTCCCATATGGCACCACAGGACAGCTTAAATCTGACTGTTGCCGATCCCATGCCATCTTTAACAAACGCGCCCTGGGTGAAGATGCCTTTAAGTGGTTCGGTATCCAGCCCTCTGGCCTCGCGCAAATACGCCTCCGCAGCTGCGTGTGGAGTTTCAGGCGTGTCCTTATACCGCTTAGACCAGTCCTCAAAAATATCCGGGTACAGCTCTTTAACAACGACCTGATGGCCGCAGTTATTTTCGCGGCCACACTTCAGAATCCAGGGCTTATCAATGCTGGTGAATAATTCGCGCTTACGACACTTAGGGCATACCCCCTGCTGCAAATACTTATCCCGCTCTTTAAACTCAAAATCCTGAACAAGACGCCGCACCACGTCCTGTTGTATCGTTGCGTTCATAAATAATCCATTTGTGAAATAATGAATAAAAGGCAAAAATTATATTTTATACTGTTTGTTATATCGCTCATGCGTCATTAATTCCCAGTTCCTGCCCTTATCCTTACTAAGCAGACGCCAGCGATAGGAGACATGAACAGAAAAATAATGATTCGGCTTAATAACCTGATAAACCTTTTTACCGTTGTAATATTCTGTCAGTACTGAAAATGCCCTATTAATGACACTTTCACTCGCATGAGAGGTCACTGTCAGCATAATTATTTCACACTAGCTATTTTTATGAGATACATCCAGACATAAGAAACAATTTTTGCCTGATGGATAGCATCATATAAAGCGTGATGTTTAACGCCTTCAAACTTAATAATATTATTAATATTCAGTCCCAAAACTTTAGCCAGTGCACTTACTGTTCTCACATCACGATCATTCCAGTAATTCCACATCGGGCTTAACAAGCCGACCTTATTTGCAGCATGACGAAGAATAACGTTGTCGAATGACGCTCCATTACCCCAGACCTGTAAATGATGTGCATCAGTAAGTTCACAGATAAAATGGAAAAGGTCAGATATGGCGGTATCCAGCGGACAATTCGCATCATTAATAATCTCGCTCTTTGCTTCGATGGACTGACGCAGCCACCACAACACTGTATCTGCGCCCATCGTGCAGTCGTAATCAACGCTACTTGTAAGACTAATACGACGATAGAATGTTTCACCCATTTCACCCGTTTCCGGATTAAACAGAACAGCACCGATAGCGGTAATTGCAGCGGTTGGTTTATTATCCATTGTCTCAAGGTCAATCATTAAATGTTTCATGGTATTTCCTTAACGTTGAACGGCGGTAAGTTGTACAGCAGTTTTATTATTTTTTACAGTGCATGAAGCGAGTGAAATGAGGCCTGGAATATTATCATCAACCGGAATACTCCCATTAAAAGCCATCATGGTAATTTCGTGAAGTTCACAATAATCCTCAAATTCATTATTAAACCTGGCCATTAAAGACATACCTTCGAGACACTTCGCCAGTTTTAAATTTAGCTCCATTAACTGGATACCATCGCTATGAACAGAGAATGACTCCTTCTCAATAGCACTTGCCTGTTCGCGATAGGTACGTAACAGGCTACGAATAAGCGTGGCGTATTTCGCTTTCATAGTGAATCCCGAATAAATTTAAAAATTATTTTTTATTATGGCTTGTTGTTTTACTCGTCGTAAAAACTCGCTTAGCCCACTCTTTAAAGATTCCTGGTTCAGATGTAAATAAGCGGTTTTTCCAGTTATGCCACTCAGGCGGCGCAGACTGCGCAAGGTAAGCTGCGTAATCATCCCATTCGCCACGATGAATATAAATTTCTCCCCCTTTTTTCGAGGGGTTATCAGGATCTTTCATGCGTACAACTGGCAACTTATTAGCAGAAGCCATTTTTCGGATCGCAGACGGTGTTTTACCTATGTAGGTAGCAAAAAGTTCTGGTGTCACCAGTAATGAAATCTCATTTTCGGATAGCTCTTTCATCTGTGTTATCCTCCGTCAGTTTGGGTTCTTAGGGCGCTTTAATCCGCTCTAGGGTGTATTTGTATGTCACATCTGACAAGCAAAGGATATGTCACATATGACCAACTCGTCAAGTGCAGGAAAGAAAATCCAATTAATTAGGAAGGCGGAGGGATTAAGTAGAAGTCAACTATCTGAAATAATAGGAATTTCCTACAACACTTTAACTAATTACGAAGTGAAAGGCATACAGATGACTGAAGGCAACCTCATGTTGTTCACTCAGCATCCAAGATTTGAAAAATATACGCTTTGGTTAATGACAGGCAAAACAGCACCGGCAGCGGGACAGGTCGCGCCGTCTCTCTCCCCTGATGGGCAAGACGACAAAAAATCATCCCACTCCACCCAGAAGGCTGGTTAATTGTCTGTTTTATATACGCATTAGCACATAATTTACATAATGATTCAGATGTCGGAGGGCTTCGCTATGTCGATTAAGAAGCTCGATGATGGTCGTTATGAAGTGGACGTAAGACCGCGCGGAACTTCAGGAAAGAGGATTCGCCGAAAATTCAACAGGAAGTCAGAAGCTCAGACATATGAAAAATATGTTTTGACAAACTTCCACGATAAAGAGTGGCAGGATAAACCAGCAGACAGAAGACTTTTGTCTGATTTGATCGCGCTATGGTGGAGTTACCACGGTAAAAACCATAATTACGGTGACTCATACAAAAAACGGCTAGAAAAGATTAACCGTGAAATGGGCGAACCCAGAGTTTACGAACTGACCCGTAATTTTTTAATGAAGTATCGCGCAAGCAGGCTACATGATGGTGTGTCTGCCGGAACGGTAAACAGGGACTTTTGTACTATGTCCAGCATGTTTAGGCTGCTGATTGATATGGAGGAGTTTCATCATGAAAACCCATTTCACAAGGTGCGTAAACTACGCCTGGAAAACACAGAAATGTCCTTCCTGTCAGAAGAGGAGATCCGGGACTTATTAATGGCACTCACTGGTGATGATCGTAGGGTTGTCGTGTTATGCCTAAATACAGGGGCGCGATGGGGCGAAGCCAGTAATCTGAAAGCAGAACACGTTATCAGTAATCGTGTAACTTTCGTCAAGACTAAAACTGGCCCCGCCCGGACAGTTCCAATTTCACAAGAGATAGCTGACTACATCCTTACGCGCAAATCAGGAAAGTTGTTTGACACTAACTATGAACGAGTTCGCGATGTACTCCGTAAGGTAAAACCCGACCTGCCAAGAGGACAAGCGCTTCATGTGTTACGACATACTTTTGCTACTCATTTCATGATTAACGGTGGAAACATTATCACGCTACAGCGAATCCTGGGGCATACAACTATTGAGCAAACAATGACGTATGCTCACTTCGCCCCGGACTATTTATCCGATGCTATACGGTTTAACCCTATGCGCGGGAGTGTCCAGATAATGTCCACCAACTAAGGCACTTTAGGGGTAATTAGGGCTGATAAGGCGCTCATAACTGATTGATTTAAATAAGAGCGCCTTATTTAACAAGCATTTCAATCGCACCTTCAGGCGCGTTTTTTGTTGACAGGATTAAAACAGTACGGGTACTGTACTTACGTACACAAAGGAAACAGTTATGAAGCTAACCCGGTTTTTCTTCGCATTCTTTTTTATCTTCCCCTGACCGGGAGGCGTTTCGTCATGTGATAAAGAATGCGAAGACGAACAAGAAGGCCTCCCCCACCGGGAGGCCTTTTTTATTGATAACAAAAAAGGCAACACTATGACATCGGAAAACCCATTACTGGCGCTGCGAGATAAAATCAGCGCTTTAGACGAAGAGTTACTGGCCTTACTGGCAAAACGACGCGCGCTGGCGATTGAAGTGGGACAAGCAAAACTACTGTCGCATCGTCCGGTTCGGGATATCGATCGTGAACGCGCGCTGCTGGACAGGCTCATCCATCTCGGTAAAGTCCACCATCTCGACGCACACTACATTACCCGTCTGTTCCAGCTTATCATTGAAGACTCCGTGCTTACTCAGCAGGCGCTGCTGCAACAACATCTGAATAATACTCACCCTCATTCGGCACGTATTGCGTTTCTTGGGCCGAAAGGCTCCTATTCTCATCTCGCGGCGCGCCAGTATGCCGCACGCCATTTTGAGCAATTTATCGAGAGCGGTTGCGCAAAATTCACCGATATTTTTCATCAGGTCGAAACCGGCCAGGCCGATTACGCCGTGGTTCCGATAGAGAACACCAGCTCCGGCGCTATCAACGATGTGTACGACTTATTGCAACACACCAGTCTGTCGATTGTCGGTGAGATGACCGTCACTATCGATCACTGCGTACTGGTTTCCGGCGCTACGGATCTGAATACCATCGAAACGGTGTACAGCCATCCGCAGCCGTTCCAGCAGTGCAGTAAATTTTTGAGCCGCTATCCGCACTGGAAAATTGACTATACCGAGAGTACGTCGGCAGCGATGGAAAAAGTCGCGCAGGCAAACTCTCCGCGCGTCGCGGCGCTCGGCAGCGAGGCAGGCGGCATGTTGCACGGTTTACAGGTGCTGGAACGCATCGCCGCAAACCAGACGCAGAATATCACCCGCTTTCTGGTGCTAGCGCGCAAAGCCATCAACGTTTCCGATCAGGTTCCGGCAAAAACCACTCTGTTAATCGCCACCGGGCAGCAAGCTGGCGCGCTGGTCGAAGCGCTGCTGGTGCTGCGTAACCACAATCTCATCATGACGAAACTGGAGTCGCGCCCCATTCACGGCAATCCGTGGGAAGAGATGTTTTATCTCGATATTCAGGCGAACCTGGAGTCGCAGGTAATGCAAAGCGCGCTAAAAGAGCTGGGCGAGATCACGCGCTCAATGAAAGTGCTTGGCTGCTATCCCAGCGAAAACGTCGTGCCGGTAGAACCTGCCTGACGTTCAATAAAACGGCTTTTCTTCATCCCTGCGACGGCTACCTGCAGGGTGAAGATGGCGCCGGAGAGCGGATAATCCGCCACTTCCTGAGCAGACATATTTTCTCTGGTAGTTGTAATAAACAGCGTTTTCATATCTGCGCCGCCAAAGCAAACCATCGTCGGACAACGTACCGGCAACCGGTACTCTTCCAGCTGCTCTCCTTGCGGTGAGAAACGCGCCACGCGCCAGCCGTCAAACATCGCGCTCCAGTAGCACCCTTCGCTATCCATCGCCGCGCCGTCGGGAAGTCCTTCTCCTTCGCCAAAATGGCGAAAAAGTTCACGCTTGCCCGGTTCGCCATGCTTATCAAGTAACGTGCGGTATATCACGCCATTCGGCGTATCGGAGGTATACATCCACTGGTTATTCGGGCTGAACGCCAGGCCGTTGTGTCCCTGGATATCGCACTGGATCACTTTTGCCGTCAGGTCATGATCGATCCGCATCAGCAACGCGCCATTATAGTCACCTGGCGCCCAGAACGTTCCGGCATAAAAACGTCCATCGCCATCAGTGCCGCCATCGTTGAAACGCGCCAGTTTCGTATTAGAGGGATTGTCGCAAATCTTACGCTGCAATAATCCATTTTTATCGGCCAGCCAGATAGCATGACGCATGGCCACAATAAATCCGCCCTGCTCACGCAAGGCAAAACAGCCCACCTCTTCCGGAAACGCCAGCACGCTATGCGTCCCGCTCGCCGGATGGTAACGATGGATCTCCTGTTCCAGGATATCGGTCCAATACAGCGCGCTTTCATCCTCGCTCCATGTGGGGCATTCTGGTAAATGTCCGGCATAATCAAATAAAACGTGCGGCGTAGTCATAACGGTTCCTTAAACGAAAAAAGCCAGCAAAGCTGGCTTTTAGTATAGATGTCATCATTATGGTCGGCTGTCATTCGCCTGACGCAATAACACACGGCTTTCATTCTGGAAGCGTCTGGCATAATCGCCAAACCAGTGTTCAACTTTGCGAAAACTGTCGATAAAAGCCTGCTTATCACCCTGTTCCAGTAACCCGATCGCATCGCCAAAACGTTTATAGTAACGCTTGATAAGCGCCAGATTGCGCTCCGACGACATAATAATGTCCGCATACAGCTGCGGGTCCTGGGCGAACAGACGCCCGACCATCGCCAGCTCCAGTCGATAAATCGGCGATGATAGCGCCAGAAGCTGCTCAAGCTGGACGTTCTCTTCCGCCAGATGCAGCCCATAAGCGAAGGTAGCAAAGTGGCGCAGCGCCTGGATAAAAGCCATGTTCTGATCGTGCTCGACAGCGCTAATTCGGTGCAACCGCGCGCCCCACACCTGGATTTGCTCAAGGAACCACTGATACGCTTCCGGTTGACGCCCATCACACCAGACCACCACCTGCTTCGCCAGGCTCCCGCTGTCCGGACCAAACATCGGATGCAAGCCCAACACGGGGCCATCATGGGCCGCCAACATTGCCTGCAACGGACCGCTTTTCACCGATGCCAGATCGACCAGAATACAGTCGGACGGCAGGGGCGGCAGTTGCGCTATGACCTGTTCAGTAACATGAATCGGCACGCTGACGATCACCATTCCGGCATCGGCGACAATGTCCCTGGCGCGCGGCCAGTCCTGTTGTTCCAGAATACGGACCTGATAGCCCGACAGCGTGAGCATTTTTTCAAACAGACGCCCCATCTGTCCGCCGCCGCCCACAATGACGACCGGACGCAGAGAAGGACAAAGCGTTTTGAATCCCTTATCATTTTCGCTGGAGTAAGATTCACGCATTACCCGGCGCAGGACATCTTCAATGAGATCGGGCGGGACACCGATCGCTTCTGCTTCCGCCCGTCGTGAAGCCAGCATAGAGGCCTCACGCTCCGGCACGTAAATAGGCAGGCCAAAACGGCTTTTCACCTCGCCGACTTTGGCAACCAGTTCCAGGCGCTTAGCCAGTAAATTCAACAACGCTTTATCGACATCATCTATTTGATCGCGTAATGCGGTCAATTCAGCAACCATAACAACCTCTTATGCGACGCGCGCCGCCAGCTGGCCGCTCAAATCTTTATGAATTTCACGTAACAGGGCATCGGTCATCTCCCAGCTAATACAAGCATCGGTGACGGAAACGCCATACTTCATTTCGCTGCGCGGCTGCTCGGAAGACTGATTACCCTCATGAATATTACTTTCAATCATTAAGCCAATGATTGAACGATTGCCATCTTTAATCTGCGCAACCACAGATTCGGCAACGGCTGGCTGGCGGCGATAATCTTTATTGGAGTTACCATGACTGCAATCTACCATCAGCGAAGGACGTAGTCCCGCCTGTTCCATCTCTTTTTCACACTGAGCGACATCTGCCGGGCTATAGTTTGGCGCTTTGCCGCCACGCAAAATCACATGGCCATGCGGATTTCCCTGGGTTTGCAATAACGCAACCTGACCGGCCTGGTTAATGCCAACAAAGCGATGGGGTTGAGCAGCGGCGCGCATGGCGTTAATCGCTGTCGCCAGGCTGCCATCCGTGCCGTTTTTAAAGCCGACCGGCATAGAAAGACCAGACGCCATTTCGCGGTGGGTTTGCGATTCGGTTGTGCGCGCGCCTATCGCCGACCAGCTAAACAGATCGCCCAGGTATTGCGGGCTGTTTGGATCCAACGCTTCGGTCGCCAATGGCAACCCCATATTCACCAGTTCCACCAGTAGCTGACGCGCTATTTTCAACCCGGCTTCCACATCAAATGAGCCATCCATGTGAGGATCGTTAATCAGCCCTTTCCAGCCGACGGTAGTCCGCGGCTTTTCAAAATAGACGCGCATTACCAGATAGAGGCTATCGCTGACCTCTTCGGCAAGGGCTTTAAATCGACGGGCATATTCCAGAGCGGTTTCAGGATCGTGAATAGAACAAGGACCGCATACCACCAACAGACGCGGATCGCGCCCGGCAATAATGTCAGAAATGATTCCCCGGGACTGCGCTATCTGCGCTTCCTGCGCCAGACTCAACGGAAAGGCCGCTTTAAGCTGCTCCGGCGTCATTAATACCTGTTCATCGGTGATACGTACGTTATTCAGCGCGTCTTTTTGCATGATGGCGATCCTGTCTTTTCTTGTTTGCGATAGTTGATCCTCCACGAGGATGTTTAAACCATACCACAAAAAGTAAAGATTTCAATCCATATTACGTAAAATAAACTTTACACCATGCGCAATCTTCGATTAATCCCCTCCATTTCGTATCAAAAAATTTACACCGCAAGCGAATTATTTTATTCCCAGCCTCAGAAAAGCGGTAAAATGAGCGATGCTCGCCATTTTTTTGATTATTCTTTCTCCGCACGCATAATTTTACTTTCTGATATAGGGTGATTAATACCATTATCACAAGAATTTAATATCAGGGACGCTACTTAAATTATTCATATTATCAATAAGACATAATGACGATATGGCAAAATAATGTTATTTTGCTACAAACAATCACGGATGTATTTTAATGCTTTACGACTGAAGATGGTGGGGACTTGTTAATGCGTTTTTCTCACCGATTTATCCTTCTGTTATCGCTATTATTAGCAAGCTTGCCTCTGTATGCTCAACGCGTCACGGAAGAAGAGAAATCCGTACGCGCCATCGTCTCCGGTATCGTCAGTTATACACACTGGCCGGCGTTATCCGGGCCGCCAAGGCTATGCATATTTTCATCTGCGCGTTTTGTCAGGGTACTTAGCGAAGAGGCTGACTGGGCTTTCCCTTATCAACCGCTTGTCATCCGTACCACACAAGAAGCCCTGAGCGCCCGCTGTGATGGTTTTTACTTTGGCAATGAATCGCCAGCTTATCAGGTGGAGTTAACGCGTCATTATCCAGTTAATGCTTTGTTATTAATTGCCGAGCAAAATACCGAATGTATTATTGGCAGCGCATTTTGTCTGATCATTAACAATGATGAAGTCAAATTTTCCGTCAACCTGGACTCCCTCTCGCATAGCGGCGTGAGAGTGAATCCAGAAGTATTAATGCTTGCACGGAATCAAAAGCATGAATAAGGAATTTTCTCTGTCCAGACCAACATTTAAACGCACACTACGGCGGATTAGTATAATCAGCGTGCTGCTTACGATGACATTGATCTGGCTATTAATTTGCGTTGCGTCTGTCCTTACGCTCAAACAGTATGCGCAAAAGAATCTCGATTTGACCGCCGCCACAATGGCCCATAGCCTTGAAGCGGCACTGGTATTTTCCGATAACGCGGCCGCAGCGGAAACGCTCGCCACTCTGGGACGCCAGGGACAATTTTCAGCGGCGGAGGTCCGCGATAAAAATGGCCGTACTATCGCCTCATGGCGCTATGATGCGCGAGCCGCAGACGATAAGCTCATCGGCTTAATTAGCCACTGGCTTTTTCCATTGCCGGTATCACAACCCGTCTGGCACAACGGCAGGGCCATCGGTGAAGTACGGCTTGTCGCTCGCGACAGCCTTATTGGTCATTTTATCTGGCTATCGCTGGCAGTGCTGACAGGATGTATTCTGCTGGCATCCGGCATTGCCCTGCTGCTCACGCGTTATTTACACAATGGCGTTGTGGATGCGCTGCAAAATATTACTGAAGTTGTACACGACGTTCGCACTAACCGAAATTTTTCACGCCGGGTACCTGATGAGCGTATTGCGGAATTTCACCTGTTTGCGCAGGATTTCAATAGCCTTCTGGATGAGATGGAAGAATGGCAGCTACGGCTTCAGGCTAAAAATGCCCAGTTACTACGTACCGCGCTGCACGATCCGCTGACGGGGCTTGCCAATCGCGCGGCATTTCGCAGCTGTATTAACGCGCTGATGAAGGACAATTCCGCTCGTAGCAGTTCGGCATTGTTATTTCTGGATGGCGATAACTTTAAATATATTAATGATACCTGGGGACATGCGGCAGGCGACCGCGTACTTATAGAGGTTGCCAAAAGATTAGCGGAATTCGGTGGTAGCCGTTATCAAACTTACCGACTCGGCGGCGATGAATTTGCGGTGGTGCTTTACGATGTACATTCGGAATATGAAGTACAACGTATTTGCGCAGCGCTATCCCAGGCGTTTAATCGACCTTTTGAACTGCATAACGGCCAGCGAATAACGATGACCCTGAGTATTGGCTTTGCGCTGACATGGGAACATGCCACTGCCGAAAAACTACAAGAACTGGCCGATCGAAATATGTATCAGGCTAAACACCGGCGTGCGGAACGCTCGCTAAACTAAGGAACGGGCCTGGCCGTTTCTGACTCAGCGTTGAGACCACAGACCCAACCTAATCATGCAACCGTCTATGGCGTGGAGCAACCCCATAAAAAAGGGGCCAGCGTAATGCCAGCCCCTTCTTTTCTACAAGCTTTCGGATGTTGCGAAAGCGCGTTCTTAGTTAAGACGCTCTTTGATACGAGCCGCTTTACCAGTACGCTCACGCAGGTAGTACAGTTTAGCTTTACGAACAGCACCACGACGTTTAACAGCAATGCTGTCAACTACCGGAGAGTGAGTCTGGAAGACACGCTCAACGCCTTCGCCGTTGGAAATTTTACGAACAGTGAATGCAGAGTGCAGACCGCGGTTACGAATAGCGATAACCACGCCCTCGAATGCCTGCAGACGTTTCTTGGTACCTTCAACAACCCATACTTTCACTTCCACGGTATCGCCCGGACGGAAGGAAGGTACGTTCTGCTTCATCTGCTCTTGTTCAAGTTGCTTAATAATGTTGCTCATAATTTAATCTCTTATCCTGGGTAAACTGATATTTGGGGGCCTATGCCATCCCATCATGTTTATGCTGCTGTTGTGCGTGTTCTGTTTTGAACTCCGCCAGCAACCTTGCTTGCTCTTCAGTCAGAGCCAGGTTTTCCAGAAGTTCAGGTCTTCTAAGCCAGGTTCGGCCCAGCGACTGTTTCAAACGCCAGCGACGTATCTCGGCATGGTTTCCCGACAGCAATACTGGCGGTACTTCCATCCCCTCTAACACTTCAGGGCGCGTATAGTGCGGACAATCCAGCAACCCATCAGCAAACGAATCTTCGATTGCTGATGCTTCATGCCCCAGAACTCCCGGTATAAACCGGGCGACGGAGTCAATCAGCGTCATTGCCGGTAGTTCGCCACCGCTGAGAACGTAATCGCCAATTGACCATTCTTCGTCAATTTCGGTCTGAATTACGCGCTCATCTACGCCTTCGTAGCGACCACACACCAGAATAAGCTTCTGATTCGTGGCCAGCTCGCTAACGCCCGCTTGATCAAGCTTGCGTCCCTGAGGCGACAGATAAATCACTTTAGCGCCTTCACCTGCCGCGGCTTTTGCTGCATGAATGGCGTCCCGCAAGGGTTGCACCATCATTAACATCCCTGGTCCGCCGCCGTAAGGACGATCGTCCACGGTACGGTGCCGGTCATGCGTGAAGTCGCGAGGACTCCAGCTCTGGATGTTCAGCAGGCCATTTTTTACTGCCCGGCCAGTTACCCCGTAATCGGTAATTGCGCGGAACATTTCAGGAAACAGGCTAACTATGCCAATAAACACAAGCCAATCCCCATAACGCCATTTATTACCGTTTATTCGGTGGTTTAAAAACCAGGATCCCAGTCTACTTCGATAGTACGAGTAGCGAGATCGACTTTCTTGATAACCTGCCCATCGAGGAACGGTACTAGTCGTTCCTTGATACCAAATGCATCTTTCAGGTTCGCCTTAATGACGAGAACGTCATTCGACCCGGTTTCCATCATGTCGATAACTTTACCGAGATCGTAGCCTTCAGCGGTGACTACCTGGCAGCCCATCAGGTCTTTCCAGTAGTAGTCTCCCTCCTCAAGCGCAGGAAGTTGCGAGGAATCCACGACAATTTCGCAATTCGTCAGAAGATTCGCGGCATCTCGATCGTCAACGCCTTTCAGCTTGATGATCAGATCCTGATTGTGGTGCTTCCAGCTTTCCAGCTGTACCTGCTGCCACTGACCCGCCTTCTGGATAAACCAGGGCTGATAGTCAAAAATGCTTTCGGCGTCTTCAGTGGAGGAAAACACTCTGAGCCAACCACGGATACCGTATGAAGAACCCATTTTCCCCAGTACAACCGGTTCAGCGGGTACTTGTGCGGCGAGTTGCTTGCTCATCATGACCACCGTGACAGATTAAGCTGCTTTTTTTACTTCTTTGATCAGCGCCGCAACGCGATCGGAAATGGTTGCGCCCTGGCCAACCCAGTGAGCGATGCGATCCAGATCCAGGCGGGTGCCTTCTTCTTTTTCGCTAGCGATTGGGTTGAAGAAACCAACGCGCTCAATGAAGCGACCGTTGCGTGCATTACGGCTGTCGGTGACAACAACCTGGTAGAACGGACGCTTTTTAGCGCCGTGACGAGCTAAACGAATAGTTACCATAACATCCTCTTGTGTGAATAAAACAACCGGGCCCCATCGAGGAACGGAGCCCGGCGTCATATTAAAAGCCCGAAAATTTTACTGATTTCTGGGAAAAAAGCAATCAACAGTTAATAACTCTGCTGTAGAAGGCCGTCGGCGGCGCAGCGAGTTCGGTGCCGGCGTGCGCGCAGCCACCGCAGCGTACACGCAGTACGTGAGGATGGCGAGCACACCCCGGAGCCGAAATAGCAAGTGAGCCAGGCCGGGAAATTAGCGGCCAGGGAAGCCTGGCGGCATCATCCCCTTCATACTCCGCATCATCTTCGCCATCCCGCCCTTCTTCATCTTCTTCATCATGCGCTGCATGTCGTCGAACTGTTTCAGAAGGCGGTTAACGTCCTGCACCTGCATCCCACAGCCCTGCGCGATACGACGCTTGCGGGAACCTTTGATGATTTCCGGCTTCGCGCGTTCTTTCAGCGTCATCGAATTGATGATCGCCTCCATACGCACCAGCACTTTGTCATCCATCTGCGATTTAACGTTGTCCGGAATCTGCCCCATGCCCGGTAATTTGCCCATCAGACTGGCCATACCGCCCATGTTTTTCATCTGTTTGAGCTGTTCCAGGAAGTCGTTCAGGTCGAAACCGTCGCCTTTCTTCAGTTTAGTCGCCAGCTTTTCAGCCTGTGCGCGGTCAACTTTGCTTTCGATATCTTCGATCAGCGACAGCACGTCGCCCATGCCGAGAATACGCGAGGCGATACGATCCGGGTGGAACGGCTCCAGCGCGTCGGTTTTCTCGCCGACACCGAGGAATTTAATCGGCTTGCCGGTGATATGACGAATAGAGAGCGCCGCACCGCCACGCGCATCACCATCGACCTTGGTCAGCACCACACCGGTTAACGGCAGCGCTTCGTTAAAGGCTTTTGCGGTATTCGCGGCATCCTGACCGGTCATCGCATCGACGACAAACAGCGTTTCTACTGGCTTGATAGAAGCATGGACCTGTTTGATTTCGTCCATCATCGCTTCGTCAACGTGCAGACGACCGGCGGTATCCACCAGCAGCACGTCGTAGAATTTGAGCTTCGCTTCTTTCAGCGCGGCGTTGACGATATCAACCGGTTTCTGGCCGACATCAGACGGGAAGAAATCCACGCCAACCTGCTCAGCCAGCGTTTCGAGCTGTTTGATCGCCGCCGGGCGATAGACGTCGGCAGAGACGACCAGCACTTTCTTCTTGTGCTTCTCGCGCAAGAATTTACCCAACTTACCGACGCTGGTGGTTTTACCCGCCCCCTGCAGACCCGCCATCAATACTACGGCTGGCGGCTGCGCAGCTAAATTCAGCGTCTGGTTCTCTTCGCCCATCGCCGCAACCAGTTCGCTACGGACAATCTTGACGAACTCCTGCCCTGGGGTCAGGCTCTTGTTAACTTCATGACCAACCGCTTTCTCTTTTACGCGATTGATGAACTCACGCACTACCGGCAGCGCAACGTCAGCCTCCAGCAGCGCCATGCGCACTTCGCGCAGCGTCTCTTTAACGTTGTCTTCAGTAAGGCGCCCACGGCCACTGATATTGCGCAGCGTGCGCGACAAACGATCGGTTAAATTATCAAACATTGTCTCTCGCCTGGGGTGGAAACGGTTGGTCGCCGCAGCGACACAGTTACAGAATTTCGCCACAGTATACCATGAAGCCGTCTTTGTTGTTATGCAACGGTTGGAGCTGCGGTCACGTAACGCTATACTGCTTCTCTTTCTCACTGGTCAACTGTCGACACAACTATGCCCGTTTTTGCTTTACTTGCCCTTGTCGCCTACTCCTTCAGCCTCGCGCTGATCGTTCCCGGACTGTTGCAAAAAAACAGCGGCTGGCGGCGTATGGCTATTCTTTCTGCGGTCATCGCGCTGGTGTGCCATGCTGTCGCGCTGGAATCGCGTATTCTGCCCGGCGGCGACAGTGGACAAAACCTGAGCCTGCTGAATGTCGGTTCGCTGGTCAGCCTGATGATCTGCACGGTGATGACCATTGTCGCGTCGCGTAATCGCGGCTGGCTACTTCTGCCCATTGTCTATGCTTTTGCGCTGATTAACCTGGCCTTCGCCACGTTTATGCCTAATGAATATATTACGCATCTGGAAGCGACCCCAGGCATGATGGTGCACATCGGTCTGTCGCTTTTCTCTTACGCGACGCTGATAATCGCCGCGCTGTATGCGCTACAACTGGCGTGGATCGACTATCAGTTGAAGAACAAAAAGCTGGCGTTTAGTAATGAAATGCCGCCATTGATGAGCATTGAGCGCAAAATGTTTCATATCACGCAGATTGGCGTCGTACTGCTGACCCTTACTCTGTGTACCGGCCTGTTTTACATGCATAACCTGTTCAGTACTGAAAATATTGATAAAGCCGTGCTCTCTATCGTGGCATGGTTTGTCTATATCGTTCTGCTGTGGGGGCATTACCATGAAGGCTGGCGGGGTCGGCGGGTCGTGTGGTTTAACGTCGCAGGCGCGGGTATTCTGACGCTGGCCTATTTTGGTAGCCGCATATTACAGCAATTTGTAAGCTAAGCTTTTAAAGGAGTTTCCCCTGGAACACATCTCCACCACCACGCTGATTATCATATTAATCATCATGGTGGTCATCTCGGCCTATTTTTCCGGTTCCGAAACTGGAATGATGACGCTAAACCGTTACCGTTTACGCCATATGGCGAAGCAAGGTAATCGCTCGGCAAAACGGGTAGAAAAATTACTGCGTAAACCCGACCGACTGATAAGCCTGGTGCTGATCGGCAATAACCTGGTCAACATTCTTGCCTCGGCGCTCGGCACGATTGTGGGTATGCGGCTTTACGGCGACGCTGGCGTGGCTATCGCCACCGGGGTACTGACGTTTGTCGTGTTAGTTTTTGCCGAAGTCCTGCCCAAAACTATCGCCGCGCTCTATCCGGAAAAAGTGGCCTATCCCAGCAGCTTCCTGCTGGCGCCGTTACAGATACTGATGATGCCGCTGGTGTGGTTACTTAACACCATCACCCGCCTGCTGATGCGTCTGATGGGAATTAAAACGGACATCGTGGTCAGCGGGTCGTTAAGCAAAGAGGAATTACGCACTATCGTGCATGAATCCCGTTCGCAAATCTCTCGCCGCAATCAGGATATGCTGCTGTCGGTTCTCGACCTGGAAAAGGTCAGCGTGGATGACATCATGGTGCCGCGTAATGAAATTATCGGAATCGATATCAATGACGACTGGAAGTCTATCGAGCGGCAGCTCACCCACTCGCCGCACGGACGCATTGTGCTCTATCGCGATTCGCTGGATGACGCCATCAGTATGCTGCGCGTGCGTGAAGCCTGGCGGTTAATGGCCGAGAAAAAAGAGTTCACCAAAGAGATGATGCTGCGCGCCGCCGATGAAATCTATTACGTCCCGGAAGGTACGCCGCTCAGTACGCAACTGATCAAATTTCAGCGCAATAAAAAGAAAGTCGGACTGGTCGTCAACGAATATGGCGATATCCAGGGGCTGGTCACCGTGGAAGATATTCTCGAAGAGATCGTTGGCGACTTCACCACATCGATGTCGCCAACACTGGCGGAAGAGGTCACGCCGCAAAACGACGGTTCGGTCATTATTGACGGTACCGCCAACGTCCGGGAAATCAATAAAGCGTTTAACTGGCACCTGCCGGAAGATGACGCGCGCACCGTCAACGGGGTGATTCTGGAGGCGCTGGAGGAAATTCCGGTTGCTGGTACGCGCGTGCGCATTGAGCAGTACGATATCGATATTCTCGATGTACAGGAAAATATGATTAAGCAGGTAAAGGTTGTACCGGTAAAACCGCTGCGCGAGAGTGTGGCGGAGTAACACAATGGCGAACTCCGGTTCGCCTTTTTTATCGCCGTCTTTTAAGATTCCATCAATTCCTGCCATTTACTTAACAATGCAATAATGACTTTTCAAGCATTCAGAAAGGATATTGATGTTATGTCAGAAGATTATGTAATTGAATGGGATAAGAATTTTGCAGACGACCTCAACGTCGTCGCCAGCGTTTTTTTATCGCACAACCCAACCTTATGGCCCACTATTTTCTCTCAACTTTCGACGCAACCTGAAATCTTTGAAGACGAAGATGAAGACGAATATGGGTTGCAGGACGTTCTGGATTGTAGCGGTGGCGATCTCGGAAATAACGATCTGGCACAGGCATTTTTACAAGTTCTACGCGGCGAAGGATTAATTCACCTCGTTGACTGGAAAGGTGAAGATGAAGAAGGCGAACTGGCTAATTTTGCCGCAGATCGCTTTTATGAACTCACAAAAAACCTGACGGATTCTGAGGAATTAAGAAATCTTCTTGTCGAAATAACCCAAGAGGATGAAATCTCCGATGTCTGTGAAGCCGGAGACCGTTACCTTGACGAGATCTTTGAACGTATTCAGACCGAACTCAATAAAAGGGGCTTCCAGATTTTTGATCTGAATGAAGGAGCTGACACCTATAATGTGGTCGTTCTGCCAATGAGCGAATATAAAAAAATAGAGGATTTCAACACGCCGTGGCTGGAAGTGCAGGATTTTTTAAGCTAAAAAAATGGCCGACTTTACATCGGCCATCAGACTTTTACTTCGCCTTCGCTACCGTCACCATCGCCGCGCGAATGGTACGACCGTTCAGCGTATAGCCTTTCTGCATAATACCCAGCACATTGCCTGCCGGAACCTCTTCCGACTCCACCATCGCAATCGCCTGATGCACGTTCGGGTCCAGCGGCACGTTGGTCTCAGCAATCACTTCCACGCCGAACTTACGCACCACATCCAGCATAGACTTCAGCGTCAGCTCAATCCCTTCGACCATTGCCGCCATATCCGGATTGGCTTTGTCTGCGACTTCCAGCGCGCGATCCAGGCTATCGATTACCGGCAGCAATTCGTTGACGAACTTCTCGAGAGCGAATTTATGCGCTTTTTCGATATCCTGTTCAGTACGACGGCGCAGGTTTTCCATTTCCGCTTTGATGCGCAACACGGTGTCGCGTTCGCGAGTCTGGGCTTCTGCAAGCTGAACTTCCAGATTCGCAATTTTTTCATCGCGCGGATCCACCTGCTCAGCAGAATCGTTTGGTTCAACTGCCTCAACCTCTTCGTGCTGATCCATGATAATTTCTTCCGGGGCTTGCCCCTCAGGCGTTTTCTGTTCTTTACTACTCATGAATTTCTCCGCGTTTTTTTCGCATTCATCTCGCTAACTTCGCTTATTATGGGGATCAGATTCAGGGTTTCAAGGGAAGTACTCACATTGTCATCAATCTTCGCTACAAGGACCTCAGAAAAATGAATAATCATTTCAAGTGTATCGGCATTGTGGGGCATCCGCGTCATCCCACCGCACTCACGACACATGAAATGCTCTACCGTTGGCTATGCGATCAGGGTTATGAGGTCATTGTGGAGCAACAAATCGCCCACGAATTACAGCTAAAAAATGTGCCAACCGGCACGCTGGCGGAAATTGGTCAACAGGCGGATCTGGCGGTAGTCGTGGGCGGCGACGGCAATATGCTTGGCGCAGCGCGTACGCTGGCGCGTTATGACATCAATGTGATTGGCATTAACCGCGGTAATCTTGGCTTCCTGACCGATCTCGATCCGGACAACGCCCTGCAACAATTATCGGATGTGCTGGAAGGGCGCTATATCTCCGAAAAACGTTTTCTGCTGGAAGCGCAGGTCTGCCAACAGGACCGCCAGAAGCGTATCAGCACAGCCATTAATGAAGTGGTGCTGCATCCGGGAAAAGTGGCGCATATGATCGAATTCGAGGTTTATATTGATGAAACCTTCGCTTTTTCACAGCGATCTGATGGTCTGATCATTTCTACGCCGACAGGCTCCACCGCCTATTCGCTCTCCGCAGGCGGCCCTATTCTGACCCCTTCACTGGATGCCATCACTCTGGTGCCGATGTTCCCGCATACCTTGTCGGCGCGCCCGTTAGTCATTAACAGCAGTAGCACGATTCGTCTGCGTTTTTCGCATCGCCGTAGCGATCTGGAAATTAGCTGCGACAGCCAGATAGCGCTGCCTATTCAGGAAGGAGAAGATGTGCTGATTCGCCGCTGCGACTACCACCTCAACCTGATACATCCCAAAGACTATAGCTATTTCAATACATTAAGCACAAAACTCGGTTGGTCAAAAAAATTATTCTAATTTTACGTTAGCCTCTTTACTGTATAAAAAACCAGTTTATACTGTATTTAATTACAGTCATGGTTTTTCATACAGGAAAACAGCTATGTTGGCGCAACTGACCATCAGCAATTTTGCTATCGTTCGTGAGCTTGAGATCGATTTTCAGAGCGGAATGACCGTCATTACTGGTGAAACCGGCGCGGGTAAATCTATTGCGATTGATGCCCTGGGTCTGTGTCTGGGCGGTCGCGCTGAGGCCGATATGGTCCGTACCGGAGCGACCCGCGCCGATTTGTGTGCCCGCTTTGCGCTGAAAGACACGCCTGCGGCATTGCGCTGGCTGGAAGAAAACCAGCTTGAAGAAGGTCGCGAATGCTTACTTCGCCGCGTTATCAGCAGCGATGGCCGCTCACGGGGCTTTATTAACGGCACCGCTGTGCCCCTGTCTCAATTGCGCGAGCTCGGTCAGTTGCTGATTCAAATTCACGGTCAACATGCGCACCAGCAGCTTACCAAACCCGAACAGCAAAAATCGCTGCTGGATAGCTATGCCAACGAAGCCGCTTTAGCGCAGCAGATGGCTGCCCGCTACCAATTATGGCATCAAAGCTGCCGCGATCTCGCCCATCACCAGCAACAAAGCCAGGAACGCGCCGCGCGCGCGGAACTGCTGCAATATCAGTTAAAAGAGTTGAACAACTTTAATCCGCAGGCCGGCGAATTCGAGCAAATTGACGAAGAGTACAAACGGCTGGCCAACAGCGGGCAGTTGCTTACGACCAGCCAGAACGCTCTGGCGCTACTCGCGGACGGCGAAGACGTTAACCTGCAAAGCCAGTTATATAGCGCAAAACAACTGGTTAGCGAGCTGGTGGGTATGGACAGCAAGCTTTCCGGCATCCTGGATATGCTGGAAGAAGCCACTATTCAACTCACCGAAGCCAGCGATGAATTACGCCACTATTGCGAGCGTCTGGATTTAGACCCCAATCGCCTGTTTGAGCTTGAACAGCGCATCGCTAAACAAATTTCGCTGGCGCGAAAACATCACGTCAGCCCGGAAGCGCTGCCGCAGCTTTATCAGTCACTGCTCGAAGAACAGCAGCAGCTCGACGATCAGGCCGATTCGCTGGAAACGCTGACGCTGGCGGTTAATAAGCATCACCAACAAGCGCTGGAAACGGCGCAAGCGCTGCATCAACAGCGTCAGTTTTACGCCCAGGAGCTGGGGCAGTTGATCACTGAAAGTATGCATTTACTTTCAATGCCGCACGGTCTGTTTACTATCGACGTGAAATTTGATGAGCATCATCTGAGCAACGACGGCGCCGATCGCGTGGAGTTTAAAGTGACGACAAACCCAGGTCAGCCGCTGCAGCCTATCGCTAAAGTCGCGTCTGGCGGTGAACTGTCGCGCATTGCGCTGGCTATTCAGGTGATTACCGCGCGCAAAATGGAAACGCCGGCACTGATTTTTGACGAGGTCGATGTTGGCATCAGCGGCCCAACCGCCGCCGTGGTCGGTAAACTCCTGCGTCAGCTTGGCGAATCCACTCAGGTGATGTGCGTCACTCACCTGCCACAGGTAGCCGGGTGCGGTCACCAGCACTTCTTTGTCAGTAAAGAAACTGACGGGGCAATGACCGAAACCCATATGCAACCTTTGGATAAACGTGCGCGTTTACAGGAACTGGCCCGCCTGTTGGGAGGAAGTGAAGTTACGCGTAATACGCTGGCAAACGCAAAAGAACTGCTGGCGGCGTAAACTTTTTTATCTCCCGAAGGTCTGAGTTCACAACAAAAACGCCGTAAGACCCGACAGCAAAAGGTTTTAAAGTGATGAAAGGTCTATTATCATCGGCATATTAATATGAGCCACGTACTGCTCAGGCCCGAAAAGGAACCCAATCACTATGCGCTGTAAAACGCTGACTGCTGCCGCAGCAGTACTCCTGATGTTGACCGCAGGCTGTTCCACTCTGGAGCGAGTGGTTTACCGACCTGACATCAATCAGGGGAACTATCTTACACCTACGGATGTCGCCAAAGTGCGTGTTGGTATGACGCAACAACAGGTTGCGTATGCTTTAGGCACGCCGATGATGACCGATCCTTTTGGTACGAACACTTGGTTTTATGTTTTCCGCCAGCAGCCAGGACATGAGAACGTGACGCAGCAGACTCTGACGCTCACCTTTAACAGCAGCGGCGTGTTAACCAATATTGATAACAAACCGGCGTTGACGAAGTAATTTTGTGATACCGCCTGATGAGGTTACGTTCATCAGGCCTGCAAACCTCTCCCCCGCCATTTGGTACGAATTTGCCTGATGGCGCTACGTTTATCTGGCTTACAGGCACGCCTGTGCTTCAGGTGTGGTACGGCTTTCACACCGTTATCCGGCAAAAGAGGCTAATTATCTGCCAGCCGATTTTTCGGCGCGCTGGCGGCGTAACGCTTTTGGATCGGCGATTAAGGGACGGTAAATTTCAACCCGATCGCCATCCTGCACCGTATCGGTGAGTTTTACCGGACGACTATAGATACCCACTTTATTTTTCGCCAGATCGATATCCGTGCGCAATTCCAGCAAGCCGGAAGCGCGAATCGCCTCTTCGACCGTCGCGCCCTCCTCCAGCGTTACGCGCTGCAAATACTGCTTTTCCGGCAGCGCATAAGCCACTTCAACCACAAGTTTATCCGGCACGGTAAACCTCTTTGGCGCGAACCGTAAACGCCTGCACCATGTTGGACGCTAACTCTTTGAATATACGACCAAACGCCAGCTCAATGAGTTTATTGGTAAACTCAAAATCAAGCTGAAACTCAATGCGGCACGCCTCGGGGCTGAGCGGGGTAAATTTCCAGCCGCCGATCAGCTTTTTAAAGGGGCCATCCACCAGATGCATCAGAATGCTCTGGTTACGCGTTAGCTGATTACGCGTCGTAAACGTCTTGCTGATACCCGCCTTCGACACGTCAACAGCCGCCGTCATCTGTGCTGGCGATGACTCCAGGACGCGACTACCAACACACCCAGGCAAAAACTGGGGATACGATTGCACGTCATTCACTAACTGATACATCTGTTCCGCACTGTAGGGGACTAAAGCAGTCCGACTAATCTGAGGCATAGCAATTCCCATCAACATAAATCGTGTAAATAATACCACTTATCAGCGAGTAAAAAAAATGCTGTCCCCAACCGTCATGCCTTAATTGTGCGTGCATAGCCCAACTCATGCTAAGATAGATTTTTGCACCTCATCAGGACGTAATGGGGTGTTTTCGATATCAGATTACCTATGAATTCACGACACTTATGACGAAGAAAAAAGCACATAAACCGGGCTCAGCCACCATCGCGCTGAATAAGCGCGCCCGGCACGAATACTTTATCGAAGAAGAGTTCGAGGCTGGTCTCGCCCTGCAAGGCTGGGAAGTAAAATCTCTGCGCGCAGGAAAAGCCAATATCGGCGACAGTTACGTTATCCTCAAAGATGGCGAGGCCTGGCTGTTTGGCGCAAACTTTACGCCGATGGCGGTCGCCTCGACACATGTTGTATGCGACCCAACCCGAACCCGCAAACTGTTGTTAAATCAGCGTGAGCTTGATTCGCTGTATGGCCGTATTAATCGTGAAGGTTATACTGTCGTCGCGCTTTCTCTGTACTGGAAAAATGCCTGGTGCAAAGTGAAGATCGGCGTGGCGAAAGGTAAAAAACAACATGATAAACGTTCCGATCTTAAAGAACGTGAGTGGCAACTGGATAAAGCACGCATTATGAAAAATGCAGGCCGATAATAGACATTTTTTGTGACCAGCTTCTCAGTATGAAGCTGGTCAATATTCATATCTCATGCATGCCTCGAAAATATATTCTCTGTGTCTGACGCTTATCAATAGCAATAAATACCGCACCACAACAAGAATATATTCTTTGTTTAAAAAATTTTTATAGCCTAATAACACAATACTTCAAATGATTTTTATAAAATTTAATATTGCTGAATACCTTCACAAAAGGTATTGTTTTTATGTTAAAAAAGAAAAAGAAGAATAAATTAAAATTCATTATAAAACATGAAGATAAATAAAAAGTCATTATGCGTTGTTAGCCTACCCCACCTCTCCTTAACACAAACTCCGTTATATTTCAGACGCACTAACACCTTTATCAATAGATCTTAATTTGCAGAAAGATTTTTTTCTGACTATATCATCTAATACGAAAGCACTAGTCAGGCACAAAAAATAAAGGGTTATTCGGCGAGAAAACCAGACCTTCACCTACGCTCATAAAAAAGAATATGGCTACGGAAATTCATCTCTCATGATGAACGGGAAGGCTCGTCTACGCATTTTGCCCTGAACGTCGTGCCCGTTAATTAATACACAGAGCAAATCCATCAGGAGCTAATTTATGCGTCTACTCACCGTGGTTTCGAAATTGACTGGCGTCTCCACCACTGTGGAATCCTCAGCGGTCACTCTTAACGCCCCGTCAATTGTTAAATTATCAGTGGCCCGGGAGGAAATTAGTCAACTTACGCGCATTAATCAGGATCTGGTGGTGAGGCTCCATTCCGGCGAAACGATCACAATTAAAAACTTTTACGTTACCAACGATCTGGGCGCAAGCCAGTTAGTACTGGCAGAAAACAATGGCACGTTATGGTGGGTAGAAAATCCGCAAGCCGGGCTACATTTTGAACAAATCGCTGATATTAATGAGCTGCTGGTCACTTCTGGCGCTTCCCATGAAGCAGGCGGCGCCGTTTGGCCGTGGGTACTGGCTGGTGCGGTGGCGGCTGGCGGCATTGCCGCTATCGCGTCTTCCGGCGGCGGCGATTCCCACCATCATTCGGATGGCGATAATCCGCCCCCCGATAACACCAATCCTGACGGTAATCCCCCTGATAACAGCAATCCCGGCGGCAGTAACCCTAACGGCAATACTCCAGGTAGCAGTAATCCTGTAGATACTACCCCGCCTCTCGCTCCCGGCAAGTTGTTGATTTCAGCGGACGGAAAAACGGTGAGCGGCGAGGCCGAAGCGGGCAGTACCATTACCATCAAAGATCCTTCAGGTAACGTCGTTGGCGAAGGCAAAGCGGATAGCGACGGTAAATTTAGTATTGATCTGACAGCGCCACAGCTTAGCGGCGAACAACTTACCGTGACCGCGACTGACGATGCCGGCAATACCGGCCCATCCGCAACCATTGATGCGCCCAACATTCCTCTCCCCGATACACCAGCTATCACCGCCGCTATCGATGATGCCGCTCCCCTCACCGGCACGCTGAGCAATAATCAGTTTACGAACGACAATACCCCCACGCTGGAGGGAACCGGCAGCGCTGGCACAGTCATCCATATTTACGCCAATGGTCAGGAAATAGGCTCCACAACGGTTGATGCCAGCGGAAGCTGGCGTTTTGCCATTACCAGCGCGCTGGCGGATGGGGAAAATCATTTCACCGCCATTGCGACTAACGTTAAAGGCGAAAGTAGCGAATCAGCCCGCTTTACGCTGACTATCGACACACTCAGCCCCGATGCCCCACGCGTTGAACTGATTGCCGATAACACCGGTTTGCTCACCGGGCCGCTACAGAATAATGACCGGACTGACGAGGCAAAACCGCTATTTTCCGGGCAGGGAGAGGCAGGTAATACCATCACGATTAAAGAGGGTTCAACCGTTATCGGCAGCGCTACCGTAGACGAAAATGGACGCTGGACCTTTACGCCGACTACGCCGTTAAGCGATGGCGAACATACCTTTACCGTCGAACAAAGCGACAAAGCCGGAAACACGAGCCGCGTGACGACAACGCCTACTATCATTGTGGACACCACGCCGCCTGACGCCGCTATCATTGATAATGTTGCGAAAGACGGCACAACCGTTAGCGGCACCGCTGAAGCTGGCAGTACCGTGTCGATCTATGACCCGGCGGGAAATTACCTGGGCTCCACGATTACCGCAGAAAATAACCACTTCAGCATCACGCTGAATCCGGCCCAGACCCACGGCGAGCGTCTGGAAGCGCGTATTCAGGACGCCGTCGGTAACATCGGCCCTGCCACGGAGTTTACCGCTTCTGATTCACAGTATCCTGCCCAGCCGACTATCCTTACCGTGACGGATGACGCTGGCACCGTTACCGGGCTGCTGAAAAATGGCGATGCCACAGATGATAACCGCCCAACCCTCAGCGGTACTGCTGAACCAGGCAGTACGATATCGATTAACGATAATGGCTTTCCTGTACCGACCTTTCCGCCCATTATCGCTGACGCTGACGGCAAATGGAGCTTTACCCCCTCGCTGGCACTTGCCGATGGCGACCATGTCTTTACCGCTACCGCGACCAACGATCGCGGCACCAGCGGGCAGTCCGTCTCCTTTACCATTGATATCGACACGCAGCCGCCGGTGCTGGAAGGCCTGGCGGTTAGCGACGTCGGCGACAGACTTACCGGCACTACGGAAGCTGGCAGTACTGTGGTTATCAAAGACAGCCTAGGAAATACGCTCGGTAGTGGAACGGCAGGCGACGACGGCACCTTCTCAATAGGTATTAGCCCGGCGAAAATTAACGGCGAAACATTAAGCATTAGCGTTACCGATAAAGCCGCGAATAGCGGTCCGGTAGAAACGCTGAACGCGCCGGATAAAACTGCGCCTGCGGCACCGAACGGTCTTATCGTGGCGACCGACGGTCTGTCCGTAAGCGGTCAGGCGGAAGCCGGGGCAACGGTCACTATCCGTGACAGTAGCAACACCGTACTTGGCAGCGCCGTCGCTAACGGCAACGGACAATTTATCGTTCCGCTGAATACGGCGCAGACTAACGGCCAGGCGCTTATCGCTACCGCCACCGATGTCGCGAAAAACGAAAGCGCCGCCGCGACGGTTATCGCGCCGGACAGTACCGCGCCGGAAATGCCGAAAAACGTGGTAATTAGTGAGGATGGCACCAGTATCAGCGGCACCGCCGAACCGGGTAGCGCCATTACGATCGCCACGCCGGACGGCACGCCGCTTGGCAGCGGCAAAGCAGATGGCGAAGGTCATTTTACCCTTCCCCTCGTCCCCGCACAGACCAACGGCGAACAGGTTACCGTCACCGCCACCGACAGCGCCAACAACGTCAGCCCGCCAACTACAGCGCAAGCGCCCGATATCACCGCCCCGGATAAGCCCATTATCACTCAGGTGCTGGACGATGTTGAAAGCTTCACCGGGCCGCTGGTTAACGGACAAACCACCAACGACAACCGTCCCACCCTTAGCGGTACGGCGGAGGCCGGCGCGCGTGTCGAAGTCTTTGATAACGGCGTTTCACTGGGACTCGCCACGCTACAGCCCAACGGCGCCTGGACGTTTACGCCGTCGCAAAATTTAGGTGAAGGCGCGCATCGACTGACCGTAATCGCAACCGACGCTAAAGGCAATGCCAGTCAGGCCGCGTCATTCGACCTGGTGGTCGATACGCAATCGCCGCAGCAACCGGTAATCACCTTCATTACAGATGATGCGCCGGGTATTCTCGGTAGCGTCGCGCATCTGGGGCTCACTAACGACAGCACGCCAACGATTAATGGTACAGGTGAACCGGGTTCCACAGTACACCTGTATCAGAATGGCGCCCGGATAGCAGATATTATCGTCGGTAATTCCGGCGTCTGGAGCTACGCTTACACCACGGCCTCGCCACTGGCGGACGACACCTACACCTTTACCGTGACGGCCAGCGACAGTAACGGCAACACCACGCCTTTTTCGACCGATTTTACGATTACCATTGATACCCAGGCCCCTGCCGCCCCCGGCGTTATCGGCGTAACTGACGGCGACGGAAATACGATTGATACCAATCAGATTACCCAGGAATCCCAGCCCCGGTTGAGCGGTAGCGGCACCGCAGGCGACACAATCATCCTTTACGATAATGGCAATGCCATAGGTCAGGCGCTGGTCGGCACGGACGGGCGCTGGCAGTTTACGCCGCCTGCCGCGCTGGGCGACGGCGACCACCTTCTGACCGCTCGCGCCAACGATCCGGCGGGGAACGAAAGTCCCGAATCCCTCAGCTTTACCCTGCGCGTCGATACCCAGGCGCCGGATGCGCCGCAGATCGTGTCAGCCGCCATCACCGGCGGAGAAGGCGAGGTGCTACTGGCAAACGGCAGTATTACCAATCAGCGTATGCCGACCCTCAGCGGCACCGGCGAACCCGGCGCCATCATCACCCTGTACAATAACGGCGTAGAACTGGCTACCGTCCAGGTCAATCCACAGGGTAGCTGGACCTATCCGCTAACCCGTAATCTGAGCGAAGGGTTAAACATCCTGACGGCCACCGCCACGGATGCCGCAGGCAATAGTAGCCCCACCTCCGGCGTTTTCTCCGTTACCCTTGATACCCAGCCTCCAGCGCAGCCTGACGCGCCGCTGATCAGCGATAACGTCGCGCCGGTTATCGGCAACATCGGCGATAATGGCGCAACGAACGATACCACGCCGACCTTCAGCGGCACGGGAGAGATCGGCAGCACGATTATTCTCTACAATAATGGCAGTGAAATTGGTCGCACAACGGTAGGCGATAACGGTAGCTGGAACTTTACGCCTGCGGCACTGACGCCAGAAACCTATACCATTACCGTCACGGAAACCGATATAGCGGGCAATATCAGTCCGCCTTCCGCCTCAGTCACTTTTACGCTAGACACCACTGCGCCCGCCAATCCGGTTATCACTTTTGCCGAAGATAACGTCGGCGAAGTCCAGGATACTATTGTCAGCGGCGCAACCACTGACGACAATACACCGGTCATTCACGGCACTGGCGACATCGGCAGCGTGATCACGCTCTATAACGGCAGTAGTGTCGTGGGTGTAGTCACCGTCGATGAGACCGGCACCTGGACGCTAGCGGTGACCAGCGCGTTGCCGGATGGCGTCTACACCCTGACCGCCATTGCCGCCGATGCCGCCGGAAACAGCAGCGGCGTATCGAATAGCTTTACCTTCACCGTCGACACCGTTCCGTTGCAGCCGCCCGTCGTCAATGAGATCCTTGACGATGTTGCGCCAGTGACCGGGCCATTAACCGATGGTGCCTTTACTAACGATCGGACGCTGACTATCAACGGCAGCGGCGAAAACGGCAGCACCGTCACGATTTACGACAATGGCATGGCAATCGGTACGGCGCTCGTCACCGACGGGGTCTGGACATTTAATACGCCCGAATTGTCAGAAGCCAGCCATGCGCTAACCTTCAGCGCGACTGACGATGCTGGAAATACCACGGCGCAAACCCAACCGATCACCATTACCGTGGATATCACCGCCCCGCCCGCGCCAACAGTCCAGACGGTGGACGACGATGGCACGCGCGTCGCCGGACTTGCCGATCCTTACGCTACCGTTGAAATTCATCATGCCGATGGCACCCTGGTCGGCAGCGCTGTCGCTAATGGCACCGGTGAATTCGTCGTTACGCTCAGTCCGGCGCAAACCGATGGCGGTACGCTGACGGCAATTGCTATCGATCGCGCGGGGAATAACGGCCCGGCTACGAATTTTCCCGCCTCCGACAGCGGTCAGCCCGCCGTCCCGGCCATCACGGCGATTGAAGATAATGTCGGGAGCGTACAGGGGAATATTGCAGCAGGCGGCGCCACGGACGACACCACGCCGACGCTGCGCGGCACCACGGATATCGGCTCTACCGTTGAGGTTTTCATTGATGGCGATTCGGCAGGCTATGCCACCGTTGACGCCAGCGGGAACTGGATCTTTGAGATCGCGACGCCATTAAGCGAAAGCACACATTACTTCACCGTCCAGGCAACCAATGCGAATGGCCAGGGCGGCCTGTCCGCACCGGTCGGGATCACTGTCGATCTTAGCGCGCCGGCGCAACCGGTTATTACCAGCGCAACGGATGATGTCCCCGGCATGACCGGTACGCTGGATAACGGCGCGCTCACCAATGATTCACGCCCGACGCTCAACGGAACGGGAGAAGCAGGCGCCACCATCCGCATTCTGGATAACGGCGTAGAAATCGGTTCCGCCACGGTAGATCAAAGCGGCAACTGGCGCTTCACCCCGAACGCGCCGCTGGAGAGCAACGCGCACATCTTTACCGCCGTAGCGACCGATCCCGCCGGCAATAGCGGCCAGCCTTCGGACGGTTTTACGCTGAACATTGACGCGCAGGCGCCAGATGTGCCGGTTATCACGTCCGTGATTGACGATAACAATCAACCGACCGTTCCGGTGTTACCGGGGCAATCCACCGACGATCGGCAGCCAATACTGAACGGAACTGGCGAACCTGGCGCGACAATCACCATTTTTGATAACGGTACGCCGCTTGGCACGGCTCAGGTAGGCGAAAACGGTAGCTGGACATTCCCGGTGCCCCGCAATTTGTCAGAGGGAAGCCATAATCTGACGGTTAGCGCTACCGATCCGGCGGGCAATACCAGCGCGGTCTCCGCGCCGTGGACGATCATAGTCGATATTACGCCTCCGGCGATCCCGGTTCTCACCTCCGTCGTGGATGACCAGCCCGGTATTACCGGCAACCTGGTTAGCGGGCAGCTAACGAACGATGCGACGCCCACCCTGAACGGGCGCGGAGAGGCAGGCGCGACGATTAATGTCTATCTTGACGGTAATCCCGCGTCCATCGGTACCACGACGGTGAATAGCGACGGCACGTGGAGTTTCACGCCGCAGACGCCGCTTGCAAACGGTAGCCACACGTTCACCCTTAGCGCCACCGATCCGGCGGGTAATAGCAGCGCGGTGTCCAGCGGATTTGTGCTGACGATTGACGCCACACCGCCCGCCGCGCCGGTTATCGCCAGCGTGGCAGATAATACGGCGCCGGTAACGGGCATCGTCCCCAACGGCGGCTCGACGAACGAAACCCGACCAACACTCTCGGGTACCGGTGAGGCGGGTACAACCATCTCGATTTATAATGGCAGCGCGCTGGTCGGCACGGCGCAAGTTCAGGCCAACGGTAGCTGGAGCTTTACACCGTCTACCTCGCTGGGCGCGGGCATCTGGAACCTGACGGCGACAGCAACCGATGCGGCAGGCAACACCAGCGCCGCGTCCGAAATACGCTCGTTTACTATTGATACCACGGCTCCCGCCGCGCCTGTTATTGATACGGTCTACGACGGTACGGGCCCCATTACCGGCAATCTGAGTTCAGGACAGATCACAGACGAGGCGCGCCCTGTCATTAGCGGCACCCGTGAAGCCAACACAGCTATTCGTCTCTACGATAACGGCACATTGCTGGCTGAAATTCCCGCCGACAATAACAGTAGCTGGCGCTACACGCCCGATGCCTCGCTGGCGACGGGCAACCATGTAATTACCGTCATTGCCGTTGATGCCGCAGGCAACGCCAGTCCCGTTTCAGACAGCGTTAATTTCGTCGTCGATACCACGCCGCCGCTGACGCCGGTAATCACATCAGTCAGTGACGATCAGGCGCCAGGCCTCGGCACGATTGCGAACGGCCAAAATACCAACGATCCTACGCCAACCTTCAGCGGCACCGCAGAAGCCGGCGCCACGATTACGCTCTATGAAAATGGTACGGTCATTGGCACGACAACGGCCCAGCCTGACGGCGCGTGGAGCGTCGCCACCTCAACGCTGGCAAGCGGAACGCACGTCATCACCGCCGTCGCCACCGATGCCGCAGGAAACAGCAGCCCGAACAGTACGGCTTTCACCCTGACGGTCGATACCACCGCGCCGCAAACGCCGATCCTGACGTCCGTAGTGGATGACGTCGCGGGCGGGGTCACAGGAAATCTCGCTAATGGTCAGATAACCAATGATAACCGCCCCACGCTGAACGGCACTGCCGAAGCGGGCAGCGTGATCAGTATCTATGATGGCAACACTCTGCTTGGCGTCACCTCGGCTAACGCGGGCGGCGCGTGGAGTTTCACGCCGACGACAGGGTTAAACGACGGCACGCGCATATTAACAGTGACCGCCACCGACCCGGCAGGCAACGTTAGCCCGGCCACCAGCGGTTTTACTATCGTGGTCGATACCCTTGCGCCAACGGTTCCGCTTATAACCAGCATCGTTGATGATGTCCCGAACAATACCGGCGCCATTGGCAATGGACAATCGACCAACGACACACAGCCGACGCTCAACGGTACTGCGGAAGCCAACAGCGCGGTAAGCATCTTCGATAATGGCGCGCTGGTCGCGACCGTGAACGCCAATGCCAGCGGTAACTGGAGCTGGACGCCAACCGCCGCGCTCGGCCAGGGAAGTCACGCCTATAGCGTTAGCGCCGCCGATGCGGCTGGCAACGTTAGCGCCGCTTCGCCATCGACAACGATTATCGTGGATACCATTGCGCCCGGCGCGCCCGGCAACCTGGTCATCAATGCTACCGGTAATCGCGTGACGGGCACCGCGGAAGCAGGCAGTACAGTGACGATTACCTCTGAGACTGGTGTGGTACTGGGAACCACCACCGCCGACGGTACAGGCAGCTTCACCGCCACACTCACGCCCGCGCAGACCAATGGTCAGCCGCTACTGGCATTTGCCCAGGATAAAGCAGGCAACACTGGCATTGCCGCCGGATTTACCGCGCCCGATACGCGCGTGCCGGAAGCACCGATCATCACCAACGTAGTAGATGATGTGGGTATTTATACCGGCGCTATCGCCAACGGCCAGGTCACTAATGACGCACAACCCACATTGAATGGTACCGCTCAGGCGGGCACCACGGTGAGCATTTATAACAACGGGGCGCTGCTCGGCACCACCACGGCGAACGCCAGCGGAAACTGGAGCTTTACCCCGACAGGTAATTTGACCGAAGGCAGCCACGCCTTCACCGCCACCGCGACTAACGCCAACGGTACAGGCAGCGTCTCCACCGCCGCGACGGTGATTGTCGATACGCTGGCGCCCGGTACGCCGTCAGGTACGCTCAGCGCCGATGGCGGTTCACTTTCCGGACAGGCAGAGGCAAACAGCACCGTAACCGTCACGCTGGCGGGCGGCGTGACGCTCACCACCACCGCCGGCAGCAACGGCGCATGGTCTCTCACCTTGCCGACAAAACAAATTGAAGGTCAGCTCATTAACGTGACGGCCACTGACGCTGCGGGTAATGCCTCCGGCGCGTTAGGCATTACCGCGCCGGTTCTGCCGCTGGCGGCAAGGGATAACATCACCAGTCTTGATCTGACTTCGACCGCCGTCACCAGCACGCAAAACTATTCGGATTACGGCCTGCTGCTGGTTGGCGCGCTTGGCAATGTCGCCTCGGTTTTGGGTAACGATACCGCTCAGGTTGAGTTCACCATTGCTGAAGGTGGTACGGGCGACGTCACCATCGATGCCGCCGCAACGGGAATCGTGCTTTCGCTGCTCAGTACTCAGGAGATTGTGGTACAGCGTTATGACACCAGCCTCGGCGCCTGGACGACGATCGTCAACACCGCCGTTGGCGACTTCGCGAATTTGCTTACCCTGACCGGGAGCGGCGTTACCCTGAACCTGAGCGGTCTGGGCGAAGGCCAGTACCGGGTACTCACTTATAACACCAGTCTGCTCGCCACCGGGTCATATACCAGCCTGGATGTCGATGTACACCAGACCAGCGCAGGTATTATTAGCGGGCCAACCATCAGTACCGGCAACGTCATGGCTGATGATACCGCGCCGACGGGCACCACGGTCACCGCTATCACCAACGCCAACGGCGTCAGTACGCCGGTCGGCGCGGGCGGCGTGGATATCCAGGGACAATACGGCACGCTGCACATTAATCAGGATGGCAGTTACACCTACACGCTGACTAAGCCCACGGCAGGATACGGACATAAAGAGAGCTTCACCTACACCATTACCCAGAATGGCGTCGGTAGCAGCGCCGCGCAACTGGTTATCAATCTGGGTCCCGCGCCGGTACCGGGCAGCGTGATAGCGACAGACAATAACGCCTCGCTGGTCTTTGATACTCACGTTAGCTACGTCAACAACGGTCCCTCGACACAAAGCGGCGTCACGGTATTAAGCGTCGGACTTGGTAATGTACTGAACGCGAATCTGCTTGATGATATGACTAATCCGATCATCTTTAACGTTGAAGAAGGCGCTACGCGAACCATGACGTTACAGGGAACCGTCGGCGGCGTCTCACTGGTTTCCACGTTCGATCTGTACGTTTATCGCTTCAACGATGCCATTCAGCAATATGAGCAGTTCCGGGTGCAAAAGGGCTGGATTAACACCCTGCTGTTAGCCGGACAGTCTCAGCCGCTGACCCTGACGTTGCCTGGCGGCGAATACCTGTTCGTGCTGAATACCGCCAGCGGCATTAGCGTCCTCACTGGCTATACGCTAGCGATTTCCCAGGACCACACCTATGCCGTTGACAGTATCACCGCCAACACCACCGGCAACGTACTGACCAATGATGTCGCCCCTACGGACGCCCTCCTCACTGAAGTAAATGGCGTGGCGATTGCGGCGACCGGCACGACGGAGGTAAACGGGTTGTATGGCTCGCTCATCATTGACGCAAGAGGCAACTATACCTACACGCTGAAGAACGGCGTCGGCGCCGACAGCATTAAAACGCCGGACAGCTTTATCTATACGGTCAAAGCGCCAAACGGCGATACCGATACGGCCTCGCTCAATATCACGCCAACCGCCAGGGCGCTGGATGCGATTAATGATGTCAGCGATACCCTTAGCGTCGCCACGCTTCAGGATACCGCTGCCTGGCTGGACTCCAGCGTCGGCAGCGCCAGTTGGGGGCTACTCGGCAAATCGGGCAGCGGGAGCGGCACCTTTGACGTTGCAACGGGCACCGTACTTAAAGGCGCGTCACTGGTCTTTGATGTCTCCACGCTCATTACGCTGGGCAATCTGAATATTAGCTGGGCCATTCAGGAGAACGGGACCGTCATACGCAACGGAACCGTTCCGGTAGCGAATATCACGCTGGGCAGCGCGACGGTGACCGTCAACCTGAGCGGCCTGGAGCTGGATGCCGGAACGTACACGCTTAACTTTACCGGCACCAATACCCTGGCCGGGGCGGCGACGATCACGCCACGCGTCATCGGCACCACCGTCGATCTGGATAATTTTGAAACGTCCGGAACGCATACCGTTCTCGGCAATATTTTTGATGGCAGCGATGCGGCGGGGGCGATGGATCAGCTTAATACGGTGAATACCCGCCTGAGCATTAGCGGGTATAACGGCAGCGCCGCCACGCTGGACGCCGCGGCGAATACCACCAGCGCCACGATTCAGGGACATTACGGCACATTGCAAATTAACCTCGATGGCGCCTACACCTACACCCTGAATAATGGCGTCGCGATGTCGTCCATCACCAGTAAAGAGGTCTTTACCTATCAACTGGATGACAAGATGGGTCATACGGATAGCGCCACATTGACCATTGATATGGCGCCGCAAATCGTCAGTACCAACCAAAACGATGTTCTCATCGGCTCCGCCTATGGCGATACGCTGATTTACCACCTGTTAAACGGCGCGGACGCGACCGGCGGCAACGGCGCCGATCGCTGGCAAAACTTCTCCACCGCGCAGGGCGACAAGATCGATATCCACGAACTGCTGACCGGCTGGGATCACCAGGCGGCGACGCTGGGTAACTTTGTTCAGGTTCATACCAGCGGCGCCAATACGGTGATCTCCGTCGATCGCGACGGCGCCGGCAGCGCGTTTAAATCAACTGACCTTGTCACTCTGGAGAATGTGCAGCTTACGCTAAATGATCTTTTGCAGAACAACCACCTGATAACCGGCGGTTGATAAAAAAGCCCCGAACGCCACGACGTTCGGGGCAACAAGCGGTGATATTTAAAAGGGATAAACTATGGGAAGAGTCGCGCCTGTCGCCATCGTACTGGCATTTGCTTTGTTTCATCACCAGCCCCGGGGCGCAGAAGCGCCGCCAATGATTACATCCGAAGGATTAGCAACGGACCAGATGCTTCCTTCGCTGGATGGCTCCGCCGCTGAGTTGCCGCTCAGCGCCGCCGCGCCGGGCAACCTGACGCTCAATGACGCGGTCAATCGCGCCGTTAACTGGCATCCTTCTATTCGCGAAGCCGTCGGCAAACTGCTCGCACAGAATGAACAAATAGAGGTCGCCAAATCGAAATATTATCCGCAAGTCAGCGCTGGCGTGAACAATGGGTACAGCAATACCTACACCGATCACGGGTATAGCCCCTCGCTGGTGCTGTCGGTATCGCAAATGCTTTATGACTTCGGCAAAGTGGCAAGCCAGGTTCGCGCCGAAACCGCAGGCGCAGCACAGCAACAGGCCAATGTGTTGCTCAGTATTGATACCGTCGCGCACGAAACCGCCAACGCCATTGTACAAACGCAGAGCTGGCAGCAAATGGTAGAAGCGGCGGAAGAACAGCTCGTCGCGCTGGACGGCATCGGTAAACTTATCCGGCAGCGCAGCGATGAAGGCGCTACGTCGCTCTCTGACGTAGTGCAAACCGAAGCCAGAATCGAATCCGCCCGCTCGCAACTGGCGCAGTATCAGGCCAATCTCGATAGTGCGAAAGCCTCACTGATGAGCTGGCTGGGCTGGAATTCGCTTAACGGCATCAATAATGACTTCCCGGCGAAACTTGCTCGCAGCTGTGAGACGGCGACTCCCGACGATCGACTGGTGCCCGCGGTACTGGCCGCCTGGGCGCAGGCCAACGTTGCGCGGGCGAATCTGGACTATGCCAGCGCGCAAATGACGCCGACGATTTCGCTCGAACCTTCCGTACAACATTATCTTAATGATAAATATCCCAGTCATGAAGTGCTGGATAAAACCCAGTATTCCACCTGGGTGAAAGTTGAGATGCCGCTTTATCAGGGCGGAGGGCTGACCGCCCGACGCAACGCCGCCAGCCATGCGGTAGACGCGGCTCAGTCGACCATTCAGCGCACCCGGCTTGATGTCCGCCAGAAACTGATGGAGGCGCGCAGCCAGGCAATGAGTCTTGCCAGCGCGTTACAAATCCTTCGTCGGCAACAGCAGCTTAGCGAACGTACGCGCGAACTGTATCAGCAGCAATACCTTGACCTCGGTTCCCGCCCGCTGCTCGACGTGCTTAATGCGGAGCAGGAAGTTTACCAGGCGCGTTTTGCCGAACTGCAAACGGAAAGCCAGTTGCATCAGTTACAACTGAACTGTCTGTATAACACCGGCGCGCTTCGTCAGGCGTTCGCGTTAAATCATCGCAGCATTCAATCCGTGGAGATCCAGCCATGACCCGCGCCGCCCCCGATGTAGAAGAGGTACTCAGTGAGCGCGCGCTAAGCCAATGGGCGCAGGCCATCAGCCATGTCGCCGGTCATTATCGCGTTGCCTGTTCTCCCGGTTCAATTCAGGCCAACGCCCCGTGGTTTAGGGGTAAAAGCAGAACGACCGCCTTAACGCAGCTCGCGCGGCAGGCGGGTTTATCCTTTCATGCGCCGGACATAGACAAAACGGCATTTAGTCAGTGGCGATTGCCGTTGGTTGTCGAGCTCCGGGACGGGCAGTTATTGGTCATCGAGCATGTTAATGGCGAAGATGCGGTAGACGTTTTTGTGATTGAAGAAGAGGGTCAGCGTAACCGCCTGACGCTCAGCGAGTTATTGCCGGAGATCCTCTATGTTGCCGCGCTACGCCCGCTATCGGCGCTCAAGGATAGCCGCGTCGATCGCTATATCTCCCGCTTTAAACCCGACTGGATGCGCGAGCTGGTTCTGCAGGATATTCGCCCTTATTTACCGGTAATGGTCGCCGCCTTTCTGATTAACGTGCTGTCGCTGGCCGGGATTGTGTTCTCTATGCAGGTTTACGATCGGGTGATCCCCGCTCAGTCATATCCTACCCTGTACGTTCTCTCCTTCGGCGTGCTGGTAGCGGTGCTGTTTGGTTTTCTGCTGCGTGAAGCGCGTACGCACATTATGGACGTGCTCGGTAAACGCGCCGATATGCGCATTTCCGATCGGGTATTCGGTCATGCGTTAAGGCTGCGCAACAGCGCTATCCCCCGTTCCACTGGCAGTTTTATCTCGCAGTTACGCGAACTGGAGCAGATCCGCGAGATGATTACCTCTTCAACGCTGGCGACCATTGTCGATCTGCCTTTCTTTTTCCTGTTTATGATAGTCCTGTCGATTATTGCCCCACCGCTGGCATGGATAGCGCCCGTGGCGGCTCTGCTGATGATCCTGCCGGGCGTGGCACTGCAAAAAAAACTGGCTGTCCTCGCCAACCAGGCCGCCCACGAAGCGACGCTACGCAATGCAGTCTTGGTCGAAAGCGTTCAGGGGCTGGAGGATATTAAACTGATGCAGGCGGAGAACCGCTTTCTTCAGCAGTGGAATAGCTATATCCGTATTACCGGCGAGTCGGGTCTACGCACCCGCAAACTCACGCAAGGGCTTATCAGTTGGGGGATGTCGGTACAAAGTCTGGTGTATGCCGCAGTGATTATGTTTGGCGCGCCGATGGTCATTGAAGGCAGTATGACTACCGGCGCCGTGGTCGCCGCGTCGATGCTCGGCTCGCGGATGATCGCGCCAATGGCTAACCTGTGCGGCGTGCTGGCGCGCTGGCAGCAGGTGAAAGCGGCGAAGATGGGTCTCGACAACATTATGCAACTGCCCACCGAGACACAGCATGATGATAGCCTGATACACCGCGACATCCTCCACGGGCATTACCTCTTTGAAAACGCTCAGTTTCGTTACCATAACGACGATCAACGCATACCGCTGCGCCTCGTGCGTCTGGAGATCATGCCAGGCGAGCGGATTGCGATACTGGGGCGTAACGGTGCGGGTAAATCCACACTTTTACAGGCGATGGCGGGCAGCCTGGAGATGATTCAGGGAGATGCCCGGCTTGATAATCTCAGCTTGTCGCACATCGATATGGCGGATTTACGCCGCAACATCGGCTTTCTTAGCCAGAACGCGCGGCTTTTCTTCGGCACCCTACGAGAGAACCTGACTCTCGGCGCGCCGCACGCCAACGATGAACAGATTTTTGACGCGCTCGAAGTCAGCGGCGGCGCCGTCTTCGTCAGGCGGCTGGCAAAAGGGTTGGATCATCCCATTATGGAGGGTGGTAACGGCCTGTCCGGCGGGCAGCGTCAGTCCCTGTTGCTGGCGAGAATGCTGCTGCGCTCCCCCAATATTGTGCTACTTGACGAACCCAGCGCCTCGCTGGACGAGCATACGGAACGAGAGTTTATTCAGCGGTTACATCAGTGGCTTGGCAATCGAACCCTGGTCGTCGCGACGCACCGGGTACCAATACTGGAGCTGGTTGAGCGTGTCGTTGTCCTGAAAGAAGGACAACTGGTGATGGATGCGCCAAAAGCGCAGGCGCTTAACGCGGATCGGATGCAAAGTCATCGTCGGGAGTGGAAAAATGAAAATCAATCAGCATGATGCCGCGATGGACGATCCCGATATTCAGCGTGAACGGGCGTTTTCCGGCGCGGGTCGTATTGTTCTGATCTGCTCACTGTTATTTCTCATTCTCGGCATCTGGGCGTGGTTTGGCCGACTGGATGAGGTTTCCACCGGCAACGGGAAAGTGATCCCCAGTTCACGCGAACAGGTTCTGCAGTCGCTGGATGGCGGCATTCTGGCGCAGTTGACGGTGCGGGAAGGCGACAGAGTTCAGGCTAACCAGATTGTCGCCCGGCTTGATCCGACGCGTCTGGCGTCCAGTGTGGGTGAAAGTGCGGCAAAATATCGCGCTTCACTCGCCTCCAGCGCACGGTTAACTGCGGAAGTCAGCGACTTACCTCTCGCCTTCCCCGCTGAGCTGAACGGCTGGCCGGATCTGATTGCCGCAGAGACGCGTCTCTATAAAAGCCGCCGCGCGCAGCTGGCCGATACCGAAGCCGAGCTACGGGATGCGCTGGCGTCGGTTAATAAAGAGCTGACCATTACCCAGCGGCTGGAGAAAAGCGGCGCGGCCAGTCATGTTGAAGTGCTACGCCTGCAACGACAAAAAAGCGATTTAGGCTTAAAAATTACCGATCTGCGCTCACAATATTATGTGCAGGCACGCGAAGCGTTATCGAAAGCGAACGCTGAGGTCGATATGCTCTCCGCCATTTTAAAAGGACGCGAGGATTCCGTCACCCGCCTCACCGTGCGTTCGCCGGTACGCGGCATTGTTAAAAATATCCAGGTCACGACGATTGGCGGCGTGATCCCGCCTAACGGCGAGATGATGGAGATAGTACCGGTAGACGATCGTCTGCTGATTGAAACCCGCCTTTCGCCGCGTGATATCGCCTTTATTCATCCCGGCCAACGCGCATTGGTTAAAATTACTGCTTACGATTACGCCATTTACGGCGGGCTTGACGGCGTGGTGGAGACCATTTCACCGGATACCATTCAGGATAAAGTGAAACCGGAAATTTTCTACTATCGCGTGTTTATCCGCACCCACCAGGACTATCTACAAAATAAATCAGGACGCCGTTTTTCGATTGTTCCAGGCATGATCGCCACGGTGGATATCAAAACCGGTGAAAAAACCATTGTCGACTATTTAATCAAACCGTTTAATCGCGCGAAAGAAGCGCTGCGCGAGCGGTAAATCGTTGAAGATAAGAAGATACGGGGGCTGGTCACGCATGTCACAAGTCTGTTATACTTACCTTACACATTGGGGCTGATTCTGGATTCGACGGGATTTGCGAAACCCAAGGTGCATGCCGAGGGGCGGTTGGCCTCGTAAAAAGCCGCAAAAAAATAGTCGCAAACGACGAAAACTACGCTTTAGCAGCTTAATAACCTGCTTAGAGCCCTCTCTCCCTAGCCTCCGCTCTTAGGACGGGGATCAAGAGAGGTCAAACCCAAAAGAGATCGCGCGGATGCCCTGCCTGGGGTTGAAGCGTTAAAACGAATCAGGCTAGTCTGGTAGTGGCGTGTCCGTCCGCAGGTGCCAGGCGAATGTAAAGACTGACTAAGCATGTAGTACCGAGGATGTAGGAATTTCGGACGCGGGTTCAACTCCCGCCAGCTCCACCAAATATTGATCCGGATACGTTCGGTGAAGTACAGAAAGCCCGCATGGCACAAGCCCTGCGGGCTTTTTTGTGTCTGTCGTTGTCCGAGAACATCCGGTTAAATCCGGTGATTATTGGTATACGTTTAGGTATACGGTAGGATGTATACCTAAAAGCGTATACCAATTCATGAAGGAGCGGACACAGTGGCACGGACAACGCGCTCCCTAACCAACACCGAAGTTCTGCGTGCTAAAGCGTTAGAGAAGGATCTAACGCTGCATGATGGCGATGACCTTTTCCTGATAGTGAAAACCAGCGGGAAAAAGCTCTGGCGCTTCCGTTATCAACGTCCGGCGACAAAACAGCGGACAATGATGGGGCTCGGTGCATTCCCTGCCCTTTCGCTTGCTGATGCCCGAGGATTAAGAGCTGATTACCTTGCCTTATTAGCCAACGGAATCGACCCGCAAATTCAAGCTGAAGTTGCAGAGGAACAGCAGCAAATCGCTCTGGACAGTATTTTTTCAACGGTCGCCGCTAACTGGTTCCAGCTCAAAAGCAAAAGCGTTACCCCTGATTACGCTAAAGATATATGGCGTCCACTGGAAAAAGACGTATTTCCAGCCATCGGGGAGATCCCTGTCCAGCAAATCAAAGCCAGAACACCGGTTGAAGCCCTTGAACCGATCAAAGCACGTGGGGCGCTGGAGACAGTTCGTAGACTGGTACAGCGTATCAACGAAATAATGATTTATGCGGTTAACACTGGCTTGATTGCTGCCAACCCAGCGTCAGGTATTGGTATGGCTTTTGAGAAACCCAAAAAGCAAAACATGCCGACGTTGCGACCAGAAGAATTGCCTAAGCTGATGCGTTCGCTAGTCATGTCAAATCTATTTGTTTCGACTCGCTGCCTAATTGAATGGCAACTCCTTACGCTCGCTCGCCCCTCAGAGGCTTCCGGCACTCGATGGACAGAAATCGACCTTGATACAAAACTCTGGACGATTCCAGCCGAACGAATGAAGGCTAAGCGAGAGCACATCTTACCTTTGTCTCCTCAGGCATTAGACATTCCAGAGGTAATGAAACCTATTAGTGCGCATCGTGAGCATGTCTTCCCAAGCAGAAATGACCCTAAACAACCAATGAATAGCCAGACTGCTAATGCAGCTTTAAAACGAATTGGCTATAGTGGAAAACTGGTTGCTCATGGGTTAAGGTCAATAGCGAGCACAACGCTGAATGAAGCAGGATTTAATCCAGATGTTATCTAATCATCTCTTGCACATATGGATAAAAATGAAGTTAGGAGAGCTTACAATAGAGCTACGTATTTAGATAAGAAAATTGAACTTATGGCTTGGTGGGGTTTAAAAGTTTACTCTACTGCAACTATTACTAAGGAAAATTCATGAGCTTAGAAGATGAAGTAAACGATTCAAAGAAACAAATCATTTCCGATGGATATGATATGTCTGTTGGTGAAATAATGAATCTTTACAGAGATAATGAATTAATTATATCTCCAGATTATCAAAGATTATTTCGCTGGGAGCTTTCACAAAAAACACGCTTTATCGAGTCGTTGTTATTAGGAATTCCTATACCTCCAATTTTCGTTCACCAGGATGACGATGGGGTTTGGGAACTCATTGATGGTTTACAGCGCGTCTCTACTATATTAGAGTTTTCCGGGTTACTGCGCGACAGCACAAATAACGAAGTTCTTCCCGGCTCAATATTAAATGGGACACAATTTCTACCGAGTCTTTCCAACAAAAAATGGAGCGATGCAACTAACCCCGATAATGAAATAGGCAAGTCACTTCAACTTGAAATAAAAAGAGCTAGACTTAGGGTAGAGATATTAAGAAAAGGCAGCGATCCGTATGCCAAATATGAATTATTTCAACGTTTGAATACTGGCGGTGCAAACCTTTCGGAACAAGAAGTTAGAAACTGTATTGCTGTAATGCTTAATTCTGCCTTATATCAGTGGCTTAAACGATGCTCTGAATTTCCCGCTTTTGTGAGTACTACAAATCAGACACAGGAAGCTATCGAACGACAAGCGAATATGGAGCTTACATTAAAATTCTTCGCATACAAACATTTCCCATACGTACCTGGAATGGATGTTCATGAACACTTAGATTATGCATTAGTTGAAATGTGCAAGTCACAAATAGATTTAACAGCGGAAGAGCATATTTTTCAAAATGTATTTACACTTCTGAATGATATATTCCAAGAAAAAGCATTTAAAAAATGGGATGGTCAATCATTTAAAGGAAAGTTTTTAATTTCCTTATTTGAAACTATCACTAACGGCATTCAAAATAATTATGATGCCATCATAGCATTACAGCCTGATGCAACCAGAAATGATTTCATTACTCAAAAGGTCAAAGGCCTTTGGGATGAAGTTGATTTTACTAATAACTCTGGTGCTGGCGTTAGAGGCACAACTAGGTTAGCCAACCTGTTACCTTTCGCATCAGAATATTTTAAGCCGTAAGGTATGGTACTATGAGCAAAATCAGAACTCTTGAGGGATTCCAAGATTACGTTGATACGGAGATGGCTTGGAGAATCAAGGAGATCGCTCATCTTACGGCCTCCATTGACAAAAGTTCATCATTAGCTCAGAGAACAATAATTCGAGCCTCAATCCCACTTTTGTATGCTCATTGGGAAGGTTTTATTAAAAATTCAGCTGCTATGTATATCGAATACATATCAAATCTGAAACTTAATTATTCTGAGCTAGAAGATTGTTTAATAGTATTAGGCATGCGTAAGAAGCTTTTTGAAATAACTAGCACAAATAAGCATGACATCATTTCTGAATCTTTGAAATTTATACTTACAGGACAAAAAGAAAAAGCCATTCTCAAATTTGATTCAGCAATACAAACAGAATCAAACTTAAAATCACATGTCTTTGATAACATTGCTAAAAGCATTGGGGTGTCTGTTGAACACTTCAATACAAAATACAACTTCATTGATGAGAGTCTCTTAAAGAGAAGGAACTGCATAGCACATGGAGAATATCTAGATATAGATGCTAATGAATGGCGTAATTTATCTAAAGAAACACTTACTTTAATGCGAACATTTAAAAATGAGGTACTTAACAATGCTTCCACTAGAAAATACTTAAAACCAGTGCAAATTAATCAATAAGTACTGCTCACGCGCGCAATGCTCTCCCCGCCACGCCTGCCCGCTTAAGGGACCGCTTTTAATGCAGGAGCAAAGGTGGCCTCAGGCCGCACCGCGACTGGCGCTGGCAGTGAGTACAGAGGCGGGAAAACGTATGCAAAGCCATGCACCCTTTGGATGCATGGCTTAATTCGGGAAAAATGACGGGATTTACGGGGATTTTTTGACAGGCTACTGCGCGGCCAGTCCGGCGCGTCGACGGGTGTAAATCATGTTCTGTGCAGGGGTGAATTTTTCACGATTATCATCCTGCGAAGGCGCGTCAGGCCTGTATCCGATGGCCGTTAAAATGTCGTTATCCTGTGCAGAATAATTAATTTCATTTCCTGCGGCCAGCCAGACGGAAAGAGCTTCTCTCAGGTAAGAGACTGAACGGTCAATCGCGCGATTTTTTATCATCGCGGGCTGGTTTTTAATCCCCATCAGCTCCGGTGCCAGTGCGGCGGTCAGCTCTGCGCCGTTCTGCTGCATAAAATCATGCAGCCGGTTACGGATGCTGATGCGCTGCACTTCCTCGTGCGAGAAGATGTAGCGACCGGCGGCCTGATTAACCTCCCATTTTTTTACGTCAATCAGGTCACGCAGCGACTGTAATCTGCGAGAGCCTGATGCGTTGTCATCCGGCAATAATTCCTGATATTCCTGCATTGCGGCGGCCAGTTCGGTTTTACGGTTCAGCCACGCGGTTTTGTTTGTGTGACAGGCTTCATAGGTCTGCTGTAAGGTCAGGGTGGTCACGGGTTGTCTCTCCTGATTAGTGGCGGAACGGCGAGCTGTAGCAGCCTTTTACCCAGCGGGGTGCAACGGGGGCTGTCGGCACCGGCGCAGGTTTCTCATCGACGACCGGGGAACGTATCACTTCAAAGATGGACTCATGCGTTTTGAATGTCGCCGAGCAGTGCACATTCTGACACTGCAGGTAACTCTCTTTGACGTTGTCAGACATATAGCGGCTGGTGCAAACGTGGGCCGCCGTGCGGCAGAATGGGCAGCTCTTTCTTGAGGTGACCGGGCCTGGTGGCAGTGGCAAAAGTATTCTGGCCGAAATTGCGACCATGCTTGCCGGGGAAGATAACGCCACATCGGCCACCATCGAAACGCTGGAATCACCACGTGAACGTGCTGCGCTGATTGGCTTCTCGCTGATTCGTCTGCCTGACCAGGAAAAGTGGAGCGGTGACGGGACAGGACTCAAGGCCATCACCGGCGGGGATGCGGTCTCCGTTGACCCGAAATACAAGGATGCGTACTCCACCCATATTCCGGCGGTGATTCTGGCCGTGAACAATAACCCGATGCGATTTACCGACCGTAGCGGCGGTGTTTCCCGTCGCCGGGTGATCCTGCATTTCCCGGAACAGATTGCCCCGAAGGAACGCGACCCGCAGCTCAAGAACAAAATCGCCCGCGAGCTGGCCGTGATTGTGCGCCAGCTAATGCAGAAGTTCAGCGACCCGATGACCGCCCCCCCCTTGCTCCAGTCACAGCAGAACTCCGACGAGGCGCTCAGCATCAAGCGCGACGCCGACCAGGCATTTGATTTTTGTAGCTATCTGGAGGCACTGCCGGAGCCTGACGGTATGTATATTGGCAATGCCAACATCATTCCGCGTCAGCCGCGTCTGTATTTATATCATGCCTATCTGGCGTATATGGAAGCCCACGGCTACAGGAATACCCTGAGCCTGACTATGTTCGTAAGGGGTTGCCAGCCATGCTGAAAGAATACGGGCTGAATTACGCCAGGCGGCGAACAAAACAGGGGATGCAGACGAATCTTGCGCTCAGAGAGGAAAGTAACGACGACTGGCTGCCCCAGTGCGACGAAACCACCGCAACATAACCTACCCGGACCGGCATCAGCCGGTCTTTTTTTATCTGAAATCCCGGAAGGTGAACAGTAAAGCGTTCACTGCTCACGGACCGTTCACCATATATCACATTGAAATTAAAGATAAATAATGGCGCGTGAACAGTTTTCCGTAAAAAAAGTTTTTTCATTACCTGGCCTCGATTTCATCACAGAACCAATGCCTAAACATACCCCCTGCAGTCTACCAATCGCGATCTATTGAATCAATTTCACTCGGGGAAAACTGTGTTTTCTACTATCGATTTCCAATTCTTCATTTGTGAAATTGCCTCACTCAAACTTTGAGTCTCATGGGCCGGTTCGGCATAAGAAAGACTTAAAATTGTCGTAAGACACATAGTGGAAACTGGTACACCATCATCAGACGGGTTTCTGATACTATTTAAATATTGAAAAACGGCCGTTGATATAGCTTCGCTATAGTTTTCTTTAAGTATTTTAAGCAGTGGGCGAATCACGTCAAGAACAGCTTGTCCATATTCTAAAGCCTGCTCCTCACTCGGAATCATTCCTTTATGAATGACCCCATTACGAAATTTTATTTTATTATTATTGAGCAAAGTGGGTTTACAACCTAATTCCAATAGATGTAGGAATATGAATGCACCTAGTTGTCTTTCTGATTGATTTGAAACTTCTTTCAATGCTTCAACCACTTTCGATTCACTGATACCTTTCGAAATGCATACTACTTTTATGAAGAACTCATAGAATCTTTCCAATGAAGAAGTAAATGATGAAACTGCCTCTCGATAGTAACCATCGATGATTGCATATGCGCCAATATCGAAAAGAATTTCGAATTTGTGTTGTTGTAAAAACGTGATGGAGGTATGCCCTTTAAGGCACGTCATTTCATATCTGCCATCCTCTCGGAATCCAACTGACGACAAGTTCGTAATCATAGGAAGAGAGCTTTCACTAGTGCCAATCATTTGATTTGTAATGAATTCCTTCAAACACACTGGACATGAGGATTGTAGTTTCATGCCTAACTCACTGTAAGTAGTGGAAATTACTGGTATACATCCATTTTGGGTAAAAGACAATTCTTCCTGCGAGAATGCAAAAGTGAACAGTAAAGTGTTCACTGTTCACGGACTGTTCATCATGTATCAAATTGAAATTAAAGATAAATGATGGCGAGTGACCAGTGTGAACAGTTTTCCGTAAAAAAGTTTTTTCTTATGTGATCTATTCAAAAACAATTTCGCTTAACCACAGAAAGTATTGCAACAAATCACCATTGGTATACGCTTAGGTATACAAATGAAAGTTGAATTGGCAAATCAACAATAAAAACATTAGGTTGAAAATAGTATTCAGATTCCGCCGGCCAATGAAGTTCACTAAGCCCGCACAGCACAAGCTCTGCGGGCTTTTTTACATCTATTGCCGCCTGGTGAGGATTGTAGAGAGCCTCACGGGCATTGACGTCAAATGACGCGATGGGTGACAGGGCAAAACGCCAAAAGTCTCACCAATAACTCCCGAAAGAATTGGAATACGAGAGTCAAAGAAAATAGAACACTCACTGAGAGTCCTGCCTGGCTGGGGCAAAGCTCGCAGTCAGACTGTCGAGCATAAAGATAAGCAGTTACCCGTGAGACGCCAGGATGTTGGGCTACGGTATCCATAGATTTGCGAAGATTCAGCAGACCTTCTTTGCGAAGCTTTAATGATCAATTCTTTTCTGTCAGCTGCTTTAAGCGTCCTGGCCGTAGTGGCACGAGCAGCGGCGAAACTATCTATGCGCTGTCGAATGGTCTCTGTTCCTCCAGGAGCAATATTTTCTCACGGAATTTTTTATTACCGTAGGCGTTATTCAGCGTAGTCCGAAGACGTGATCCTGCTCACCCAGTCAAACATAACTTGCATATGATTGCCATTGGATTTCCTCACACCAACCTGACACGCATTTACACCTGTCGTTTTACCAGTCAAAACCTGTCCATACTTCATATAGATTTTGATACCGACTCCCTGTTTATAGCACTTATTGCAAATCGAGAAATAATCTCTTCTTGATGGAGTATATTGCTGAAGATTAAATTCGTCAGCCGGCACCAACGAAAGATTAAAAGCGTCATTACCTGATAATTCTTCAAGAATTGCCAGAGACTCTAATTTAACTTCAATGCGATTATTTCCTTTAGGCTTATCCGAAGCCAGAATCAAATTTTCCCTCGGATTAAACTTCGCAATGTAGCCTGTGATTATCCGGGCATTATTACTCACCAATCGAACAGGGATATCATTAAAACGTAGAAATTGAACTCGACGAGCAAGCATAGAATAATCCCGCGGCCATATTTCAGCCTCTCGCCCGTAGGAAATATCATTTACAGCTATACATTCCATAAAGATATATTCATCTATGCTGAATGAAAAAGCCCCGGATTCACGGGGCTGAATAAAACGAAATAAATTAACGTAACAGAGACAGCACGTTCTGCGGGACCTGGTTAGCCTGCGCCAGAACGGAAGTACCGGCCTGCTGCAGAATCTGCGCGCGAGACATGTTGGAGACTTCGGTCGCATAGTCGGAATCTTCGATACGGCTACGCGCTTCAGACAGGTTGTTTACGGTATTGCCCAGGTTGGTGATAGCGGAGTTGAAACGGTTCTGTACCGCACCCAGGTCAGAGCGCAGCGCATCCACCTGCGCCAGCGCGGCATCAATTTTCTGCAGCGGGTTTTCGGTGGTTTTAGCGGCTGCTTCAGCCAGCTCTGGTTGTGCTTTGAAATCATGACCAGCGGCTTTGCTGGCATTGTAGGTTTTACCGTCGATAGTAACGACTTCGGTTTTACCATCTACGCCACCCAGTTGGTTAGCCGCTGTTTTGGTAGTGCCGTCAGCAGCAGTATAAGTTGTGGTTTTAGCTTTAATTGCTCCTGTCGCTTCATCGTAATCTGCGGCGTAATACTTATCGCCAGCTTTAAGCGCATAACCGCCTTCAATTGTCTTACCATTTTTATCGGTATAAGACATTTTGACCAATGTCGCGGCATTAGCATCGGCAGTGTCAACGCCGCCAGCGATTAAGGCATTCTTAGCATCTGCTGAAGCAACTACCGGTGTAGTTGTTAACTCCTGTACTTCTGTTTTAGTTGTCACACCAGCAGGCATTGTGGTTTTAGTTGCGCCAGCCGCAAGGGTTACTGTACCGTCAGTAGCAACGTTAACTTCATAATCGCCATTTTTGGCGGCATCAGCACCAGTAAAGCCACCAATAGTAACAAAGTACTTGTTATTATCTGCGTCAAATTTAACCGCACCACCGGTTACAGAAGCCGTACCAGTCGTACCACCCGTAGCCGTTTTAATAGCTGCATCAGTAAGACCCGATACATCCAGTGTAGTACCATTATCGGCATAAGCTGTCGTTGTTACTGCTGTATCTTTCACATCATACGCTTTCTGCACGTTCAGTGAATCCAGGCCCAGGGTCTGAGAGTTGATCTGCTTCAGATCGATATCGATAGTTTCACCGTCGTTGGCACCAACCTGGATGGTCAGGGTGTTGTCCTGCGCCAGGACTTTCACGCCGTTGAACTGAGTCTGGCCGGATACACGGTCGATTTCGTTCAGGCGCTGGGTGATTTCAGCCTGGATGGAGTCGAGGTCAGACTGGGAGTTGGTGCTGTTAGCAGACTGAACCGCCAGTTCACGCACACGCTGCAGGTTGTTGTTGATTTCGTTCAGCGCGCCTTCAGTGGTCTGCGCAATGGAGATACCGTCATTAGCGTTACGGGAAGCCTGAGTCAGACCTTTGATGTTCGCGGTGAAACGGTTAGCAATCGCCTGACCTGCCGCATCGTCTTTCGCGCTGTTGATACGCAGACCAGAAGACAGACGCTCGATAGCGGTGCCCAGTGCGGACTGGGATTTGTTCAGGTTATTCTGGGTCAGCAGCGACAGACTGTTAGTGTTGATTACTTGTGCCATAAAATTTTCCTTTTGGAAGGTTTTTGATAAAACAATCTCCCATGAGAAAAGCGACTAAAATTCTTCTTTATCTGATGTAAAGGAGAAAATCATGGCTACTATTGGGTATATTCGGGTGTCAACAATTGACCAAAATATCGATTTACAGCGTAATGCTCTTACTAGTGCAAATTGTGACCGCATTTTTGAGGACCGTATCAGTGGCAAGATTGCAAACCGCCCCGGCCTGAAACGAGCGCTAAAGTATGTAAATAAAGGCGATACTCTTGTCGTCTGGAAATTAGACAGACTGGGCCGCAGCGTGAAAAACCTGGTGGCGTTAATATCAGAATTACATGAACGTGGAGCTCACTTCCATTCTTTAACCGATAGTATTGATACCAGTAGCGCGATGGGGCGATTCTTTTTTCATGTAATGTCAGCACTGGCCGAGATGGAGCGAGAATTAATTGTCGAGCGAACCCTTGCCGGACTGGCTGCCGCCAGAGCGCAAGGACGACTGGGAGGGCGCCCTCGGGCGATCAATAGACATGAACAGGAACAGATTAGCCGGCTATTAGAGAAAGGCCATCCTCGGCAGCAATTAGCTATTATTTTTGGTATTGGCGTATCCACCTTATACAGATACTTTCCGGCAAATCGTATAAAAAAACGAATGAATTAAAATAAAAATTACAACAGGATGGATATAACATTTTTGTAATACAGACGTATGGCATGAATAAACCGAAAGGGTATACGAAAAAGACAGCATCTAATAAAAAAGAGAAAAAATTCAACGCATTAACATATATAGTATAACACACTCACGATAAAGCCTATGTTATATCCAGCTATAGACGACATCGCTCAAAACACTACCAGACGCAGTGTTCACATAGAAAGGCTTTTTAATCAAACTGTTAGATGTAAGCATTTACGGATAGAAAAAGTAGTAAAGTTTATGCCTTAAGTGTCGATAACCTGGATGACACAGGTAAGCCTGGCATAACATTGGTTATCAAAAACCTTGGTTTTCAAGAACCAATAAATCGTGTGGCTGATGCGCTATAAAAATCGCAGAGCGGTGACGATATCCGCATAAGGAGCTGTTCGTTCGCAACATTCGAACGGTGACGTTAAAGCCGGTTTCATTGGCTAATGAAGACGAAGGGGACAAAATTACTACAGAGTTGATACCACAGAGATAGTCCAGGCTCGCAGGTGATACGGGATTTAACGCCGTAAAGTCTGCACAGAACACGATCTGCCGCCGGATACCATTAAATTGCCCCGCAACGCGTTATCAATACAACTACCGACGTTTCCCGTTACCTTGTTGTCGGTACGTTTACCTCATTGTCTGAAAGGTTATTTGCGAAGTTATCATTAATAATCCACGGGCGTCTGGTATTCGAATCCAGTTCCCCAATCCTGGCGCTTTGCCTTTGCGACCATACGCACGTAAATAAGCCTGAAACCAAACTTCACCGCTTAACGCTCTCCTCTTTCCCGATTTTTACGCAAAAAATCATCACATGATCAAGTGTCGTATTAGTTATTGCATTTTCCAAATGATATTGGTAATTATTATCATTCTCATTAAAGACTTGTTCGATTTATGACGTGGAGAGAGAGGATTTCTCATGCGTATTCTGTTTGTCGGTCCGCCACTGTATGGACTGCTATACCCTGTGCTGTCCCTGGCGCAAGCGTTTCGTGTTAATGGCCATGAAGTACTGATTGCAAGCGGTGGCAAATTTGCACAGAAAGCAGCCGAAGCTGGGTTGGTGGTATTTGACGCTGCGCCTGGTTTCGATTCGGAAGCGGGTTATCGCCGTCAGGAGGCATTACGAAAAGAAAATAACATTGGAACAAAAATGGGGAACTTCTCATTCTTCAGCGAAGAGATGACTGACCCACTGGTCGCGTTCGCCGGGCAGTGGCGGCCAGATCTCATCGTCTACCCTCCCCTTGGGGTCGTTGGACCACTGATTGCCGCCAAGTATGACATTCCGGTAGTGATGCAAACCGTCGGCTTCGGTCATACGCCCTGGCACATCAAAGGCGTGACGAAATCACTTTCTAATGCCTACCGCCGCCATGGGGTCAGCGCGCCACCAAGAGATCTGGCGTGGATAGACGTCACACCGCCCAGCATGAGCATACTGCAAAATGACGGAGAGCCGGTTATCTCCATGCAATACGTCCCGTATAACGGCGGCGCCGTCTGGGAAGAATGGTGGGAACGTACACCTGATCGCAAGCGTCTTCTGGTCAGCCTCGGCACCGTCAAACCGATGGTGGATGGCCTGGATCTGATTTCCTGGGTAATGGATTCTGCCGGCGAAGTAGATGCCGAAATCATCCTGCATCTTCCGGCAAACGCCCGCTCGGATTTACGTTCACTGCCGCCGAATGTCCGTCTGGTCGACTGGCTTCCGATGGGCGTTTTCCTTAACGGCGCCGACGGTTTTATCCACCATGGCGGCGCAGGCAACACCCTGACGGCGCTACATGCCGGCATTCCGCAGATAGTCTTTGGTCAGGGTGCCGACAGACCCGTCAATGCCCGCGCCGTGGTCGAGCGCGGATGCGGAATTATTCCCGGTAAGAGCGGACTTACGAGCAGCATGATCAATACCTTCCTCGGTAATCACGCGCTTCGCGAGGCGTCGCAGGAGGTCGCGGCGGAAATGGCGGCCCAGCCTTGCCCGACCGAGGTGGCAAAAAAACTGATCGCCATGCTGCAACACGGCTAACCGCGGCAGCGCAATGACAATATGGCGGCTGAACCCAGCGTGTGTCGCCATATCTCATCTTTCACCGATAAGGAGGCTTAATGCCCGCGACTCATTCCCCCATGCCCGCTCGTGCCTGGATAGTTCGCCTTGCCCGCGTGTGTTGGGAACGTAAAACACTGAGCATCATTGTCATCGTAGCATCAGTATCGACCATTTTACTGGCTGCGCTGACGCCGCTAATAACGCGTCAGGCCGTCAATGACGCGATAGCAGGCGATACGACCCACCTGCCGTTACTTGCCTGCGGCCTGCTGTTAATTGCCCTTTTTGATTTTATCGGGAATTACGTGCGCCGCGGCTATGCCGGAGAACTCTCGTTGTGGGTTCAGCATACGTTACGTAGCCGTGCGTTCGACAGTATTCAAAAACTGGACGGCGCAGGCCAGGACGCCTTGCGTACCGGGCAGGTCATTTCGCGTACCAACAGCGATCTTCAACAGGTACACACCTTGCTACAGATGTGTCCGGTGCCGCTGGCGGTGCTCACTTACTATGTGGCCGGTATCGCGGTGATGCTATGGATGTCGCCATCCATGACGCTTATCGTGATTTGCGTACTGGCCGCCCTTGCTATTACCGCCCTGCGCGCCCGTCGCCGTGTTTTCGCGCAAACGGGGCTTGCCTCAGACCGGCTGGCGCACATGACGGAGCATATGCGCGAAGTATTGGAACAGATCTCAGTGGTGAAGTCCTGCGTGGCGGAGTTACGCGAAACGCGTTGGCTCGATGGTCAGTCGCGGCAAATGGTGCGAGTACGCATCGGCGCCGCTATCTCGCAGGCGATGCCGGGCGCAACCATGCTGGCGCTACCGGTGATAGGGCAGATCGTCCTGCTGTGCTATGGCGGCTGGTCGGTAATGAATGGGCGCATCGATCTGGGAACCTTCGTTGCGTTCGCGAGTTTTCTCGCTATGCTGACCGGCCCTACCCGCGTACTGGCATCGTTTTTGGTTATCGCACAGCGCACACAGGCGTCGGTAGAGCGCGTCTTCGCGCTTATCGACACGCGTTCTCGCATGGAAGACGGTACTGAGTCGGTTGAGGGTCAGATTATCGGGCTGGACGTGGAGAAGATGAGTTTCCACTACGACAACGGTAACCGTATCCTCAATGAGATCTCGTTTTCCATTCACGCCGGTGAAACCGTGGCGGTGGTTGGCGCATCCGGCTCCGGGAAATCAACATTGCTGATGTTGCTGGCGCGCTTTTACGATCCCACCTCCGGCGGAGTATGGCTCAACACCACTACGGGTCAACAGAATATTCGCGACCTGAAACTGACGGCGCTTCGTCGTCGCGTTGGCGTAGTTTTTGAAGACGCGTTTCTGTTTGCCGGTACGGTGGCGGAAAACATCGCCTATGGGCACCCGCAAGCGACTCAGGACGACATTCGACGCGCCGCCGATGCCGCAGGCGCCAGCGGGTTCATCAATGCGCTACCGCAGGGGTTCAACACCCGACTGACCGAACGCGGAAGCAACCTCTCCGGCGGCCAACGCCAGCGTATTGCGCTAGCCCGGGCACTGATTACCGCGCCGGAACTGCTGATTCTCGATGACACCACCTCGGCGGTCGATGCCGGTACTGAAGCGGAAATTAACACGGCTCTTGGTCGTTATGCCGATAATGAGCATATGCTGCTGGTGATTGCACGCCGCCGTTCAACACTGCAGTTAGCCGATCGGATCGTCGTGCTGGATAAAGGCCGCGTCGTGGATATCGGTACCCAGGCGGAGCTGGATGCAAGGTGTCCGACGTTTCGCTCGCTGATGAGCGGCGAGGGGGATTTTCTCGCCCTTGCCCCGGCAGAACAACGTACGCTATGGCCAACAACGCAGGCGGTAAAATCCGACGACGCGCATGAGCGCCAGACACCCGCCGGAAAAGGTTTTGTCGACCGGATGACGCGCGTTCCAGAACGCGCCGTACAGATGGCGCTGGCAGGCCACGGGCGTCAAGTCTCATCGCTGCTGACGCCAGTAGCCTGGATGTTCGTCATCGCCGCCCTGCTTATCGCGCTTGATTCCGCCGCAGGCGTTGGCGTGCTGGTGCTTTTGCAGCGCGGTATTGACTCAGGCGTTGCCGCAGGGGATATGTCGACTATTGGCATATGCGCCCTGCTCGCGCTGTGCCTGGTGGCGATCGGTTGGTGCTGCTATGCGCTGCAAACGATCTTCGCCGCCCGCGCGGCAGAGTCGGTACAGCATACGGTACGCTTACGCAGCTTCAGCCACCTGCTACGCCTGAGTCTTCCCTGGCACGAGAAGCACATCGACTCGCGTCTTACTCGCATGACCGTCGACGTTGATTCACTCGCCCGATTTCTGCAAAACGGTCTTGCCAGCGCGGCCACCAGCATCGTGACGATGGTCGCTATCGCCGCGGCAATGTTCTGGCTTGACCCCATTCTTGCATTAACGGCATTAAGCGCCGTGCCTGTAGTAATGCTGGCGACGTGGATTTATCGCCGTTTGAGCTCGCCTGCTTACGCCCAGGCACGGCTGGAAATTGGTAAGGTGAACAGTACGCTTCAGGAAAAGGTCTCCGGTATGCGGGTAGTGCAGTCACACGGTCAACAGAAGCAGGAAGCCGCCAGGCTACGGGCGTTATCAGACAACTTCCGCGCCACCCGCGTGCGGGCGCAAAAATACCTTGCTGTCTATTTTCCGTTCCTGACCTTCTGTACCGAGGCTGCCTATGCCGCCGTGCTTTTAATCGGAGCGACCCGGGTCGCCGAAGGCGAAATGACGCCCGGGATACTGGCGGCGTTCTTCCTGCTATTGGGCCAATTTTATGGCCCGGTACAGCAGTTGTCAGGCATTGTTGATTCCTGGCAGCAGGCGACCGCCAGCGGCAAACATATCAATGCGCTATTGGCGACTGAGGAAACGGAGAATATTGAACCGTCCTCCATAACGCCTGGCACTGGCGGCGCGCTACGTCTGGAGGCATTGACATTCCGCTATCCCGAAAAAACGCAACCTGTGCTTGATAATCTCTCGCTCACCATTCCGCCAGGAACGGTAGTCGCGGTGGTCGGACGTAGCGGCGCCGGCAAATCGACGCTGATCAAGCTGCTGGCCGGGCTCTACTCTCCTGGCAGCGGGCAAATCCGTGTCGGTGAGCGCCTAATTGATGCCGCGTCGCTTAGTGATTATCGTCGCCAGACGGGGCTGGTCACTCAGGATGTCGCATTATTTAGCGGCGATATTGCCGAAAATATCCGCTATTCGCGGCCAGACAGCAGCGACACGGAGGTGGAGATCGCGGCGCGACGGGCGGGACTCTTTGAAACTGTGCAACATCTGCCGCTGGGGTTTCGTACTCCGGTCAATAACGGCGGCACGGATCTGTCCGCGGGCCAGCGTCAGTTGATTGCCCTCGCCCGCGCGCAACTGGCGCAGGCGCACATTCTGCTGCTCGACGAGGCGACAGCGCGTATCGACCGCAGCGCCGAGGAGCGCTTAATAACCTCGCTTACCGGAGTGACGCATACCGAGAAACGCATCGCGCTTATCGTCGCGCACCGGCTGACCACCGCTCGCCGCTGCGATGTGATTGTCGTAATCGATAAAGGATGTATCGCTGAATATGGCAGCCATGAGCAGTTGATAGCGGCTCATGGCCTGTATGCTCGTCTGTGGCGGGACAGCATCGGCCAGACACACGATACGCAAGGAGAGGTCGTAGGATAGTTTTTATCGCCACGATTTACGCAAAAGAAAGCCCGCAAGCGGCTGTTCCTGTAACAGCCGCTTTAACTATTGATACTGACCGAAATATAAACGAGATGGAATACAAAGAATGAGACTGAGCCCGCCCGTCGCTCCTGTCGCTATACAGACCGCTACGCGCCTTCGCCGTCAACTCGCCGCCGGAAGCCAGGTTGACGCTTCTCACTTCTGGCGAGAAGCAAACTCGCTCGCACTGCCGCTGGTGACAGCCATTAACGGCGCAGACGATGAACGGGAAGTCACCTTCCTGTGGCGTGCCGCCTCTCCTCTGCGGGGGGTTTATGTTCGCCTGAACCGTGTCACCGATAAAGATAACGTGGCGAAAGGTATGATGACGCAACTGCCCACAACGGATATCTGGCATCTGACACTTCGCTTACCGGCGTCCTACTGCGGTTCCTATACGATGGTCGAAATACCACCGGAAACCCCGGACGAGACGGTGTTGCAGCTTGGAAGCCGTTTCGCCTCCCTTGTCGGGAAGGCGGACCCGCTGAACAGCACGCCGGGAATAAATGTTCGGGGCAATGCGCAGGAGTCCGTTCTGGCGTTGGATCATGCCCCGGCACAGGAGGAGTGGTCAGGCTGTCGCGCTTACGCCGGGCAGCTTTTCACCTCAGAGCATCGGCTCGCCGGACAACGTCGCCGTGTGCGGCTGTATCTTCCTGACGTTCCTGTCGAACAACCGCTGGGCTTGCTGGTACTCACGGATGGCGAGATCTGGTTCGACCATCTTGGGGTAAGCGCCGCCATTGACGCCGCCATCCGCAGCGGACGCATCGCGCCGGTGGCCGTACTCGGCGTTGATAATATCAATGCGCGTGAACGCGTCGCAATCCTCGGCGGTCGCCGCGAGCTGGTGCTCGACATTGCCGAACGCCTGCTGCCAACCCTTCGCGCCAAATACCCGGAACGACAGTGGGCGGACCGTACACAAACGGTGCTGGCAGGGCAAAGCCTCGGCGGCGTGACCGCGCTGATGGCGGCCCGCCACGCGCCAGAGAGCTTCGGCCTGGTGCTGAGCCACTCCCCCTCAATGTGGTGGACGCCGGACAACCGCAATCGCCCGCCCCATTTCAGCGCAGAAGAGCGCTCATGGGTCAGCGAACATGTGTTATCCGCGCCCTCGCCAGCCGTACGTACGCATCTGTGCGTGGGATCGCTGGAAGGTTCGACGGTCCCGCAGGTCAAACAGTTGCATGAAAAATTGCGCGCCGCCGGCGTTGAAAGCCATTGCAGCGTGTACACCGGCGGTCACGATTATGCCTGGTGGCGCGGCGCGCTGATTGACGGATTACGTCTACTGCCCCGATAAAACTTCACCTGCCAAAAAGGAATCACATCCGATGTATGGTCGCCAGTACCACAACAAGTGCTATCGCATGGCGCTATTTTTAGTGAGTTTTTGTTTTAGCGCGCTGAGTTATGCGCAGCCGGATATGCAGCCATTAGGACCGAATATTGCTGATAAAGGTTCGGGATATTACCATTTTAGGGTCAATGACTTTCAATCTGCCGATGGCGCAAGACATTACCGGGTATGGACCGCTATCCCCAATAAAGCCGCCCCGCCGTCGGGTTATCCTGTCTTATATATGCTGGACGGCAACGCAGTGATGGACAGACTGCCGGAGACGCTGCTCAAACAGCTGGCAGACCACTCGCCGCCGGTGATTGTGGCGATTGGCTATCAGACTAACCTGCCGTTTGATCTTAACGGCAGAGCTTATGACTATACGCCGGCGCCGGGAATCGATCGCGAAGGCAGTGAAAATAACCCGCGTTTTCATCGTAAAACCGGCGGCGGGCCAGCGTTCCGCCAGCTACTGGAGAGACATATCGCGCCGCAGGTGGAACAAGGAATAACCATCAACCCCGAACGGCGCGGGGTATGGGGACATTCTTATGGCGGCCTGTTCGCTTTGGACTCCTGGCTGTCGTCATCCTTCTTTCATATCTATTACAGCGCCAGCCCGTCACTCAGCAGGGATAACTTTGTCCTGTTGAATCGCCTTACGACAGTGAAGCCGTCGCTGTTCTGCCATAAAAAACTCATCATAATGGAAGGTTCAGCGTCGAATGGGGATAGCAGGCAACGCCAGATGGCCGAGCTCCTGCAAAAAGTTCAGGAGACCGTGAGAACGCTTGAGAACAACGGCGTTAACGCGGCCCTGCAGCATTACCCGGGCCTGGGCCACGGGCCCATGTTTAACGCCTCTTTTCGCAGTGCATTGCTGGATATCAGTCGCGAACCGGCAAGCCAAAAACCACGCTGCCATTAACCCGCCGCCAGAATATGCTCGCCAGCGGCGGGCATAATCCATCAAAACGAGGCCGTCACACCGGCATAATAAGCCCGCCCCGGTTCGTTATAGGTATTTGCCCCTTCGGCGGAGCGATAGATCTGTTTATCGAAGATATTGCTGATACCGACATTAAGACGCAGGTTCTTATTGATATCGTAGTTAACGTTAGCGCCGACCAGTGAGTAAGCCCCCAGCGCTTTCCCGGACAATACTTTGGTCTCTTCACTACGCGACTCCGCATGTGTTCGCGGTTTTTGCTTGCCGTATAACGTCCAGTTGACGTTAGCGGAGAGCGCGCTGGTGATAGTCCAGTCGAGGAAGGTATTCACCGTATATTTCGGGATTATCGATAAGGGATTGCCGGTATCTTTTTGCTCAGACGCGATCATATAAGTCGCATTGGTATTCCAGTTCAGACGGTCCGGCATCAGCGGAATAGCCATGCTGGCTTCAATACCTTCAATCAGCGCTTTACCGCCGTTCTGCCACTGCAATACATAAGCGCCAGATGCGCTTCTGCCAATAATTTTATCACCTGCGACAATCTTATTCTGATAATCGTTACGGAAATACGTGACGCTTGCGTGGTAATCGTCTACGGTAAATTCCAGCCCAATCTCTTTATTGATGCTAATTTCAGGATCGAGGTTCTTATTACCGACCAGGTAACAGCCGCCCGACGTAATATCTTTTGGACAACCGTTGCCTTTCGAATAGAGTAAATACCCCTCACTGGTTTGATACAAGTTCGGTGCCTTAAAGGCACGGGCAATACCGGCTTTCACCTTGACGTATTCACCTAACTCCTGGGAAAGGTTAAGACTGGGACTAAAATTACTCCCGGATTCGCTCAAATAGTCAAAACGCAGACCCGGAATAATATTGGTACCGGCCATGGGTTCGATATTATCTTCAACGTACAGCGCACTGATTTCCGATTTATTTTTGCTGCTACGGTTAGCCGCCGAACCGGATATCCCGGCGATATTGCTATCCTTAACCGTCAGACTGGTAGAGGAAGGATCGTTCAGTTCATCGCGGTTCCACTCCGCGCCGACGGTGAGCGTTTGCTCAAATAGCCATATCACCGGGACATTCACCTCGCCGCTGGTGCGATACGAGGTCAGGCGGTTAGTGGTGAACGTCTGGTCGTTGGTAATACGCCCCTCGCCGCCGCCGGAGAGCCCCTCATTCATGCGGGTATTATCGGTTTTTTCATAGTAGAACCCCAGGCGGCTTTGCCCCCAGTCCCAGATGCCGTTATGAGTTAGACCGTAATTCTGCCGGTACAGGCGATTGGTCTCCCGCCCGGACTGCGCGAGACTTTTGGTAACCGCGTTTGAAGTACTGTTTTGCGTATCGCCGGCATAGATATTCCCCTGCCGACTGTATCCCGCTTCAAAATCAAGGATTTGCTGCGGGGTCATTTTCCATGAGAAGACGCTATTAATATCTTTATTGGTGACCCCCTCCCGTCCGGCGGCATTCTTGGTACCGGCGGAGGAGTTAATATCCCAGCTGTCGGCATCGGTTCTATTGAGATTACCGTACAGGCGCATCGTCAACGTATCTCCAGCCAACGGGCCGCTAAGGCTAAAGTTACCCCGCCGGGTATCACCTTCTTTGCTGCTTTCCGGCTGGTTGGTATAGAGCGACAGCGAGCCGTGCCAGTCATTAGTGGGGCGTTTGGTGATGATATTCACCACCCCGCCTGCGGCACCGGAGCCATAGCGAGCGGCGGCGGGCCCACGGATCACTTCAATACGTTCTACCATCTCCGGCGGTACCCAGTTTGTATCGCCACGGGTGTCGCGTTCTCCGCGCCAGCTATAGCGAACCGAATTTCGCGACGTCACCGGCACGCCGTCAATCAGCACTAAGGTATTTTCCGGCCCCATACCACGAATATCAATTTGTCGGTTATTTCCGCGCGTCCCCGAGGCGCTATTGCCGGTAAGATTAACCCCAGGCATCTTACGAATAATATCGGCAAGATCGTTAACGGGAGGATTCTTCTGAATATCGTCACGAGTAATAATCGAAACGCCCGGCTGTTGCTTTAATACTTGCTCGGCGGTGGATTCAACCACCATCGTTTCGCCGTTGTCGTCAGTAGATTCTGCTGCTGATAATGGACTATTAACCCCTGTAGAAACCACGGTTATTAACCAGATGAACTTCTTAACTCTCATACCCATTCCCTAAATAATGTCTAAAGTAGCGCTGTTGCCCTCAAGCTCACATCCTTGCCAGGTTACGTCTATATAGTAATTATTATCATATGCTAATGATAATAATTATCATTCAATTAAGAAAAAGGCAATCTTTCGACCGCAAAAATCTGGTAATAAAAAACGGAAATGGGATTTTGCAATATGACTCTCTGTCCGGGCTCCGCTTTGCCAGTAAATCCGGGAAGGGTGGCAGAATGCGCCTACTGAACGAAGGTTTTACAAAACAGAAATAGATGAAATAAAACTATTTTTCAAAGCGTTAATGATAATAAACACCCAGGTAAGATGGTATAGTGCGGTTCAGAGTTCACCGGCGCTTCCCTGTCGACGGCAAACCGTTCTTACAGTTTGCCGTCAGGGTAATGGCGGGATCGGATACGATTGTAGTCATTCGATATTTGATGATGAAAGTGATGTTGGCGCCAAAATACAAAGCGCCTGGTAATATTTATCAGGCGCTTTGCAGACAGAAAACCATCAAACATCGGTTTCTCGTTCTCCAGAAGCTACTGGAAAATATGACAACCCACAGTTAGTGGGTTTTACTGCCGTGTCTTGAGAAGTACCTTCTTGTATTCCCAAGTCGTCCAGGAGACGCCGCAACCAATAAAGTTCAATCGCCTGCACTTTTCTCTGTCGTTTGTCTTCCCTTTCAGAAGGCGGGCGAATATCAGACTCATGAGTACATGTAACACAATAACCTTTTAACTCTATCCACTTAGGCTTAGGGGGATCCTTAGGCTCGGGAGGCGTCGGGCTGGCAACGCACGAACAGGCACTTATACATCCAGGCATAACGTTTTCCTTTTCAAACAATTCGCTTTAGTTGGAAGTTCTACTTGAGAAAATAGAAATGGTTATTCAGATATTTTTACCGTCGCATACTCCTGTAATAATAAAAGATACTGTAAACAATTTACTCCCAGCTACTATTCAGTAGCAGATTGTCATTCTTACATTGCTTTTATTTCAGATTTACGTCAAATAGGGCTAAATATTTTCACTATAAAATACGTTAAAAAGTGTTTGTGTACTTGTAGACATTGTGGCGTCTTCGGTACGCAAATCGGTTAGTGTACAATCTTTAAAACTGGTATTTCTTAAATTAGCCTCAGACAAATCAGCCCCGTCCAGGTTCGTAGCAGTAAAACTAGCCTTTTGCAGGTTTGCCCGAGTTAAGACAGCGCCTTCCATAATAGCAGCCATTATAGTAGCACCCTTTAATGTCGCACCGCTCATATCGGCACGTATAAGGGTTGAGCCTGAAACATTAGCGTGATCCATATTCGCACCGGAACAATTACATTCTACCATGCTACAGCCTAACAGACTTGTGTGTTGTAAATTGGCGCCAGTAAGATTAGCGCGATCGAGGGTAGCGCCACACATAATGCTATCTTCCAGACAGGCGTTCGTTAAGTTACTGTCGCCTAATGATGCTCCCGATAGATTTGCGCCCTTAAAATTTGCACCGTCACAATCCGCCATAAACAGTATTGCCCCCTCTAAATCTGCGCCGCTTAAGTCTGCGTCACATAAATTTTCTGCCGTCAGATTTGCTCCGGTAAGGACAGCGCCTTTAAGATTCATGCCTCCCTGGGCAGTTAATATTACAGAATCCTGAGGGAGAGAAAATTCGCATCTGAATAGTAAAGCTCGACATACTTTTTCAAAAGAGGCAAGCGGAATTTCTCTCGTCTCAGAATGGTCACCTTTACTGACCCGTACAATAACTTGTCCAGCTTCGTTATTCTCACCAGGAAGATTAAATTCGACACGACACCCATCCATATCCTCCAGTATGATGTTTTCTGGCAACGGAGCACCTCTGTCAGGCATTGAACTTTTCAATGTATCAGCCATAGTGTCTATCAATTCCTTATACTGTGCTTCATTTTTCCGACGCACCCCACCACAGGTAAAAAAGTTAATGATATATTCCAGAATGGTTTTGGGAGAGGTGGCTTGCCGCATAGCAGCAGAAGTCCCCGCGCCAAAAGCAGATGTAGCCATACCAGCCAGACTATCGAGTGAACGCTGCATAATATTTTCTCCCAGAGAGAGCAACATGGTACATGATAAAATTTATCATATAGATTTGCATTTAGAGATAAGGTGAATACCCCCTTTGCGTCTGGTTACATAATCACGCATCACGACGCGTTGCTGTCTGACTTACACAATACCAGCCAAATAAATATATTGGCTTATACTCGTCATACTTCAAGTTGCATGTGCTGCGGCTGCGTTCCCTCACCCCAGTCACTTACTTTAGTAAGCTCCTGGGGATTCGCTCGCTTGCCGCCTTCCTGCAACTCGAATTATTTAGAGTATAAACATTATTTAAAATAATAAACACGGCATTCGTTTTAATACTACGTTCAGGACTCATCCCACTCATTAGCAGAAAACCTATTAAAAAGCGTGTTCAGGCGTTTTATTGCTACCATTGATAAACTGTTTAACAACGTCGTCTGTACAGGCCTTCTTCGTTGCCTTTACGTTTAACTCAATCAGGCTACCGTCTCGGTTATAAGTCTATCGAGTAGTAGGGACGTAGTATGACGATGCAGCAAAGTGATATGGAAAGATATAATCCATTATTAATGTTAAAAGAAGTCATGGCGCAGACGCCTTATCGCCATAAACGCTGGGGAGAGCGTAAGTTTCGCTATAAATTTGTATTACGTTGCCTTATTAACCCCGTAACGACAATTAAATACTTCAATGAATTATGCCATCTGTCTCAGCCCAGAACGCTGATCATTCATCGTCCCCTATTGCCGGCAAAAATCCAGCGGCCCTATTTGTATACCGGGCTTAGCATACGTTGCCGGGCAAAAGCTATTCTGGAACACTACCAGTTCGTTCAGTCCTTTCCGGAAAGTAAAATTAAAAAGATCCTCCTGTCCGAGGAACAAATCTTGCTCGCTCACCTTGAAGGAAAAAACGACGCTCTGGTAGACATCTACTGCGGTCCCTGTGGCTATGACAGAGAAGGTGAGCTGACATTAACGCTGTGCTTCAATGATACGCCGTTGGCACGTTTATCATTTTCCTTTATCCGCCATGAAGGGAAGCAAATAGCGCTGGTTGCCGGGTTACAAGGGCCCAGTAAACATGTCGGCCCACAAGTCATACGTAACGCCACCAAAGATTGTTACGGTCTCTTTCCTAAACGGATGCTGTATGAAGCTTTTGCAACATTGATGCAGGCCTGTAATATCGACGAGATTTATGCGGTAAGTGAAAACAACCATGTTTATCGTCAACTCAGGTACTTATTCCAGAAGAAAAAAACTTTTGTGGCCAGCTATAGTGAATTCTGGGAGTCGCTAAACGGCGTTAAGAAAGGTGCCTTATATCATCTGCCATCACAGGTGATGCGTAAAGCGCCTGAAAGTATCCCCAGCAAAAAACGCGCAGAGTATCGGAAACGCTATCATATTCTGGATACAATAATACAAGAGGTTAACAGCCTCTCCCGGTAGAACTATTTCATACGCGGATGCGCAGATCCTGCTACCGTTCAGCGGATCTCTTTGAAATCTGTATCGCTACTGGATGGTTAAATACAGAATGGCTTGCGAGTGAAAAGCGCGGCATTAAACCGTCGCTTTCACTCATGCTATGATCAACATCTTAATCTTATTCCCTTCACCATAACGTCATCGATTAGCATGTTAACCATTAAATACAAGCTAAACATTTTTCACTTTTTTATTTGGTTGAGCGAAAAAATAATACAAAATAGAATTTTCAGTAAGCTAAGTCAGGAGTTTTGGTGAAAATACAAGAAGTTAAGCGTATATTAACCCGCTGGCAACCGTCTTCCTTTTCCCTATACCGGGAGGTGTTTACGCAATACGGCGGTAGTATCAATATGCACCCAGATATTGTGGATTATTTCATGAAGCGCTATAACTGGCATTTTAAATTCTTCCACTATAAAGAAGATGATAAGATTAAAGGCGCCTACTTTATCTGTAATGATCAGAATATTGGCATCCTGACGCGCAGAACCTTCCCGCTATCTTCAGATGAGATACTTATTCCGATGGCGCCAGATTTACGCTGCTTCTTGCCCGATCGTACTAACCGACTTTCGGCGTTGCATCAGCCACAAATACGCAATGCCATATGGAAACTCGCCAGAAAGAAACAAAATTGTCTGGTCAAAGAAACGTTCTCTTCTAAGTTTGAAAAAACACGCCGTAATGAATATCAGCGGTTTCTTAAAAAAGGCGGAAGTGTAAAAAGCGTTGCTGATTGTTCTTCTGATGAACTGACTCATATTTTTATCGAGTTATTTCGGTCTCGTTTCGGCAATACTTCATCCTGCTATCCCGCTGATAACCTTGCCAACTTTTTTAGTCAACTGCATCACCTTCTGTTTGGGCATATTCTTTATATTGAAGGGATACCCTGTGCATTTGATATCGTATTGAAATCTGAAAGCCAGATGAACGTCTACTTTGACGTATCTAATGGTGCAATTAAAAATGAGTTCAGGCCACTCAGTCCCGGCAGCATACTAATGTGGCTAAATATTAACCGTGCCAGACATTACTGCCAGGAAAGACAAAAAAAATTACTTTTTTCCATCGGCATACTAAGGCCTGAATGGGAATATAAGCGCATGTGGTCGACCCCCTATTTTACCGGAAAATCGATTTGCTAAAAAGAAAGCCTGGACGTAAATATGTTTTTTACGTCCAGATTTTTCATAAGTCCTGATGAACTGATAAAAAACGAAAGTTTAATCATAATTTGAAAAATAAGTTAACCACCATATAATCATAATGACAATTACTCGAAATTCACTTACACTACACTCGGTTTTACGGAATTGATTAACACAGTATGTTACAGATAACGTGCTAAAAAGCGTGCAGCGGTTATACATTTTCATATGTGTGTGTCATTAACCTGGCGTCAGGAACAGATGATGATGACAACTACCCTTTTATCTCTTCTGGCCTGGCATACCGTCAGTAGATTAAAGGAGTAGCCTTGCTTTATGGCATTACAAAAATGCGGGTGGGGTCTATGCTCAATGTATACGTTATTTGTAACAACGCTCTTGTGCATAAACAATACGTTATTGCCAACAGCACTGAACGGGTACAGTGGTTCTTGCTGACAACAGGCTTAAAGATCGCCTTAACACGGGATACCTGATAACTGGATTATATTATGACACATGCAGACTGGCTGATTCTTGGGTATACAACTGTTATTATTATTTTTGGTATTGTATGTTATATCGGATTGCTTAAATTGATAACGAAAGGCAAGCATGAAAAATAACGCACTTACCAGGAAGAATATACTCTCAGGAGATAAAATGCTTCGGCAATGATATGACACCACTGCCGAAATGCTATTTTTACAGAAATCAATCAGGTATTGAGGGTGATTTTATCATAGCCGCGCCAGCGATAATTCAACAACGAGAGCAGCCAGAATAGCACGAAAGCGCCCACTACCCAGAAGCCCACATTCCCCATATGATCGTTAAGCGTGCTTACGGTCTGCCAAAATGTTCCGCTTAACTGTAACGCATCATCAATCAACCCCAGCGCCTCAAGCCCGCCAATCGCCAGCGCGACAATGACGGATGCGGCGGTAATGGTCATATTATAATAAAGCTTACGTAATGGATGCGAGAAAGCCCAACCGTAAGCGCCGACCATGACAAAGTTATCCAGGGAATCCACCAGCGCCATCCCGGCGGTAAACAGCACAGGAAAAATCATCATCGACCAGAGAGATAGCCCCTGGTTGGCTGCTGAAGCGGAAATGCCCAGCAATCCAACCTCGGTTGCGGTATCAAATCCCAGACCAAACAGAAAACCGACAAAATACATATGCCAACTGGAAGTGACCAAACGAAACGTACGCTGAAATATACGCGTCATCAGCCCGCCAGGTATCGCCTCGTCATGCGCCCTCACTGACTCGCCGCGGGTAACCGAGCGAAATTGCCGCCAGACGTTGAACAAAATAAACAGGTTAAGCAGGGCCATCGCCAGCAGAAAAAAAGCGGAAACAGCCGTACCGATCAATGAACCATATTGATGCAAAACATCAATACGATCGCGAAATGCCATCGACGTCACAACAATCGCCAGACATGCCAGAACGACAATGGTCGAATGACCCAATGAAAAAAACGCCCCCACGCCTAAAGGCGTTTTACCCTGCTGCATCAGTTTACGGGTGACGGTATCGATGGCTGCGATATGATCGGCATCAACCGCATGACGCAGCCCAAAGCTATACGCCAGTATGGCTGCACTTAGCATGACTGCATGGTGATGAAAAACACAGAACGCCCAAATCCAGGCCAGGATGTTAACCCCGACAAGAAAGACGGTTAATGCTATTCCCCGTCGTTTAGTATGATTATTCATGCCCCTGCACCCACTATATTTTTAATTAACGCTACGGTTTGTAGGGGGAATGTATGATCATTTGATTAAAACGTCACACCTCAAGATGCGACTTTTTGTAAACGTGCTTTACCGCTGACACATTTGTGCGCATTACTGCGGAACAAGGCTTAAAAAGCGTATCCGAACGTATAACCCTCCCAACGCTTCGCTACGGGAAAAATGGGGATGAGTACGGTGCAGGCGTGCGATATCATTGACCAAAGCCAGACCAATGCCCGCCCCGGCCACATTTCCTACGTTATCGAGCCGGTGGAACGGCTGTAGCGCCAGATGGATGTGTTCATCATCAATGCCGGGGCCGCTATCTTCGACAACCAGCGTCACGGCATCGCCATCCCGTTCAAGCCGCGCGGTGACGATGCCTTGCTCAGGCGTGTATTTCAGCGCATTATCCAGCAAGTTTCCGCACAGCTCGCTAAGCAGTACCTCATCCCCCTCGATCCACATCGCTTCCTGTTCGCCTTCGTAGCCCAGGTCGATATGTTTACTCCGCGCCTGCGCCAGGCGGGTAAAGCAGCCGCTCTGTACGATATCGTACAGATTCACCGGTGAAAAGCGCCGCTCTCCCTGCTCTTTATGCTTTACCGCAGAAAGTTGCAACAATCTTTCCGTGAGCTGAATGGTACTATCCAGCGTTACGCTCATCGCCTGCAGACTTTCGTACCAGTGATGAGGGTGCTGGCTGGCTAACGCCACCGCCGCCTGCGTTTTTAACACCGCCAGCGGCGTTTTTAACTGGTGAGAAGCATCGGCACTAAAGCGTTCCTGCCGGGAAAGGATGCCGCGGAGCCTGTCAATGTAGCGATTAAACGCCACGATTAACAAGCGTGTTTCCGACCACGGCAGCAGTTCCGGCAGCGGCGTTAGCAGACCCGGTTCGCGGCGTACCATTAATGACGAAAGTTGACGCATAGGGCGCAGGATCCGGCGTAATAACCAGCCAACCAGCACCAGGGTCAGCAACACCAGCAGCCCCTGTGAGATCCAGGAAGAGAACAGCAGTTGGCCCGCCAGATAACGACGGGACTGCAGCGTCTCTGCGACATAAATCTCCGCCATGCCGATAATACCGCCTTCGTTGACCGGCTGTAGCAAACGCGCCACGCGGATCGCCTCGCCGCGATACTCGGTATGATAGAACCACGCCAGCGCCGGATAAAGCCGGGTACGGGGCGTAGCGGGCGGCATGGCAGGCAGATCGTCATAACCGGAAATGACCTTCCCGGAAGGGTCGACGACTTTGTAATAGAGTCGATCATTCATATTAAGCTCGAAGCTATCCAGCACCACCCAGGGCACGTTAACTTCCAGATGGTTATTGCGCACCACCAGCCGTTCCGATACCGTTCGCGCCGAGGAGAGCAACGTACGATCATAAGCCTGAGTGGCGGCCTGTAGTGCATTGACATAGCTGTTAAACGCCGACAGCCCCCATAGCAGAATCAGCGGCAACCCCAGGAACAGCAAGAGTTGCAGGTACAACGATTGCGGCTTAACCCACTTCATCGCCGCGCTCCAGCACATAACCCAGGCCGCGCAGCGTCGTAATTCGTACATCGCTTCCCTGGAGTTTTTTACGCAGTCGATGAATATAAAGTTCGATGCTTTCAGGGCTTACCTCATCGTTCAGGCTGAACACCTGTTCAAAAAGCTGCTGACGCGAAACCGGCCGCGTTCGTCGGTACATCAATACGGTTAAGAGCGCCTGCTCACGCGGCGTCAGCGCTAACGGTTGTCCCTGTAACAGAAAATACCCTTCATCATGAAAGATCAATTCCCCCAGTTGCTGAACTTCATGAACCTGCCCAGCGCTGCGTCGGAGCAAGGCCCGTAAACGGGCATCCAGTTCTTCCAGTTCAAAGGGTTTCGGCAGATAGTCATCGGCGCCGACGTTGAGACCTTTTACGCGATCCGCCACCGCGCTTCGCGCCGTGAGCAGCAAAACGGGCAAGGTCTGACCGCGTTTACGCAGCCGTTGCACCACCTCCAGTCCATCCATTCCCGGCATATTGATATCCAGCACCGCCAGCGCGTACATTTCACTGTGCAGAAGATGGTCAGCCGCCAGGCCGTCAAATACGCAGTCCACGGCAAAGCCGTTTTGCACCAGCGCTTTCTCCAGCCAGTGAGCCAGCTCACGGTTATCTTCCGCCAATAAGAGACGCATATCACATCCTGTAAAGTTTCTGCCGCATTGAAAGGGAATTGAAAGGTTATTGTTTTAACAATCACGCAACCGAACTGCTACATGTCGGCTCACATAATCACAAAAATCTTCTTCCGAACCTGAAAAATCCGGACGTCCGGCGTGAGGATAAAAAATGAAAAAACAATTACTTCGTACCCTTACTGCAAGCATTTTATTAATGAGTACCTCTGTTCTGGCGCAGGAGGCGCCGTCGCGAACGGAATGTATCGCGCCAGCCAAACCTGGCGGCGGTTTCGACCTCACCTGTAAGCTGATTCAGGTGAGTTTGCTGGAGACTGGCGCTATCGAGAAACCCATGCGGGTAACGTATATGCCCGGCGGCGTCGGCGCTGTGGCCTATAACGCGATAGTCGCTCAACGCCCTGGCGAACCCGGGACTGTGGTCGCCTTTTCCGGCGGTTCGCTGCTCAACCTGTCGCAGGGGAAATTTGGTCGCTACGGCGTGGATGATGTGCGCTGGCTGGCAAGCGTGGGCACTGATTACGGCATGATCGCCGTGCGTGCGGATTCCCCGTGGAAAACGCTGAAAGATCTGATGACAGCGATGGAAAAAGATCCCAACAGCGTGGTCATTGGCGCTGGCGCCTCTATTGGCAGCCAGGACTGGATGAAGTCGGCGTTGCTGGCGCAAAAGGCGAACGTCGACCCGCACAAGATGCGCTACGTTGCCTTTGAGGGCGGCGGCGAGCCGGTGACGGCATTAATGGGCAACCATGTTCAGGTTGTCTCCGGCGATCTCAGTGAAATGGTGCCTTATCTGGGCGGCGACAAAATCCGCGTGCTTGCCGTCTTTTCAGAAAATCGTCTGCCGGGCCAGCTTGCCAATATCCCTACCGCTAAAGAACAGGGCTACGACCTGGTGTGGCCGATTATTCGCGGCTTCTACGTCGGCCCCAAAGTCAGCGATGCCGATTACCAGTGGTGGGTGGATACCTTCAAGAAGCTCCAGCAAACCGACGAGTTTAAAAAGCAGCGCGATCTGCGCGGCCTGTTTGAGTTCGACATGACCGGCCAGCAGCTCGATGACTACGTGAAAAAACAGGTTACTGATTACCGTGAACAGGCGAAAGCCTTCGGACTCGCGAAATAATCGCGGAGGCAATGATGAGCGATCGTATCTTTGCGGGTATCTGGCTGTTGCTCTGTATCGCCGGGCTATTCATCGCCTGGCAGATCCAAAGCGAATACAGCTATGAACCCGTCGGCCCCCGCCCTTTTCCGCTGGGGATTATCGGCCTGATGGCGCTCTGCGCGCTGGCGCTGTTATTGCGCCATCCCGACACGGTTAGCTGGCCGCGCCGCCATGTTCTGCAAAAGCTAATTACCATGATCATCATCTTGTTGATGTATGCCTGGGGATTCGAATGGCTGGGTTTTCCCATCGCCACCGCGCTTCTCACCATGGTTATCGGGATGCTGTTCGGCGCCACGATTCCGGCGGCGGGTATCTCCGGCGCGGTATTAGGTATTCTGCTGTGGTATGCCTTTGACCGGCTGCTTGATGTCACCTTACCTCTCGGCGCCTGGCTGAGTTAACGGAGCAACGATGGATACCTGGATATATCTTTCTCAGGGTTTTGCGGTGGCGATGACGCCGGAAAACCTGGTTATCGCGTTGATTGGCTGCTTCGTGGGCACGATCGTCGGTCTGCTGCCGGGCCTGGGACCGATCAACGGCGTGGCAATCTTACTGCCGCTGGCCTTTGCGTTGCATCTGCCTGCGGAGTCGGCGCTAATTCTGCTGGCGACGGTGTACATTGGCTGTGAGTATGGCGGCAGGATCTCCTCCATATTGCTCAACGTCCCCGGCGATGCGGCGGCGATCATGACGGCGCTGGACGGTTACCCAATGGCGCAGCAAGGGAAAGGCGGCGTAGCGCTGTCGATTTCCGCAGTCAGCTCATTTTTCGGTTCATTAATCGCTATCGGCGGCATCATTCTGTTCGCCCCTTTACTGGCGCAATGGTCGCTGGCCTTTGGTCCTGCGGAATATTTCGCCTTAATGGTTTTTGCCATCGCCTGTCTTGGCAGCATGATGGCGCAAAACCCGCTTAAATCATTTCTGGCAGCGCTGATCGGTCTTGGCCTTGCGACCGTCGGCGTCGACGCCAACACCGGGGTTTATCGCTTTACCTTTGACAGCGTTCATCTTTCCGACGGCGTACAGTTTATCGTCGTGGTGATCGGCCTGTTCTCGGTATCAGAAATACTTTTAATGCTGGAACATACCAGCAGCGGGCAAACAATGGTCCGCAAAACGGGTCGAATGTTATTCAACCTGAAAGAAGGCGCGCAGTGTATCGGCACCACCCTGCGTTCTTCGGTAATCGGCTTTTTTGTCGGCGTATTGCCCGGCGCCGGGGCGACCATCGCCAGCGCCATTACCTATATGACCGAGAAAAAACTCAGCGGCAACAGCGATAGCTTCGGCAAAGGGGATATTCGCGGCGTCGCGGCTCCGGAGGCGGCAAACAACGCCTCTGCCTGCGGCTCCTTCATCCCGATGCTGACGCTGGGCGTTCCCGGTTCCGGCACTACGGCAGTGATGATGGGGGCGCTGACGCTGTACAACATCACGCCAGGCCCGGCGATGTTCACCGAACAGCCGGATATCGTCTGGGGACTCATCGCTGCGCTGCTGATTGCGAACGTGATGCTGCTGATCATGAATATCCCGTTGATCGGTCTGTTCACCCGTATGCTCACCATTCCGCTGTGGTTCCTGGTACCCGCCATCGCTGCCGTATCGGCGGTAGGGGTGTATGCGGTACACAGCACCACCTTCGATCTGGTGCTGATGGTCGCGCTCGGCGTGTTAGGGTACATTTTACGTAAAATGCACTTCCCCATGTCGCCGCTGATCCTGGGATTCGTACTGGGGGAAATGCTGGAGCAGAACCTGCGCCGCGCACTCTCCATCAGTAACGGCAATATGGCGATTTTGTGGCAAAGCGGCGTTGCCAAAGCCCTGCTGATCATGGCGATCATGGTCATTGTCGTACCGCCAGTGTTACGTCTGATCCGTAAACACAGCCGTAAACCGCAGGTTGACGCCGGTTAATTGACTGCTGAAATACGTTGTACTTGTCCGGCCTACGCGCTCATGTGCCAGGCCGGGCAACCCCGCCAGCATCACTCTCCCCATAACTCGCTCATTTTACCCCCTTCTTGCCGTTGTCAGGCTCGTGGCGCCGTTAACCTCACCCTTCGCATTGTTAAATATTTGTTGTTTTTTATCACAATAATTAAACAAAAACGGTTATTTCATACGCGTTCCTGGAAAATGTCGATATTTTTAATTTATGGCTACGAAATGAGCATCGCCATGTCTCCCTGACCATCTTACCGAGAGGAATGATTCTGATGAATGCACTGACTGCCGTAAAAGCGAACACAGATGATTTAGCCCAACGCCATACTGGTTTCACTCTTGCCCCTTCGGCGCAGTCGCCGCGCCTGCTGGCGTTAACGTTTACGGCGGATACCACAAGACAATTTCTCCACCAGGTTGCGCAGTGGCCGGTGCAGGCGCTGGAATACAAATCTTTCTTACGTTTTAAAATCGGCAAGATCCTCGACGATCTGTGCGGCAATCAGCTACAACCGCTGTTGATCAAAACGCTCCTCAACCGTGCACAAGGCGCGCTGTTGATCAGCGCCGAAGGGATCGATGATGTCGCACAGGCAGAAGAGATGGTCAAACTGGCGACGGCGGTGGCGCATCTTATTGGTCGCTCCAACTACGATGCGATGAGCGGCCAGTATTACGCGCGTTTCGTGGTCAAAAACGTCGACAACTCCGACAGTTATCTGCGCCAGCCCCACCGCGTAATGGAACTGCACAATGACGGTACCTATGTTGAGGAGGTGACCGACTACGTGCTGATGATGAAAATCGACGAACAAAATATGGAAGGCGGTAATTCGCTGCTGCTGCACCTTGATGACTGGGAACATCTGGAGTCGTTTTTTACCCATCCGCTGGCGCGTCGCGTCATGCGCTGGGCGGCGCCGCCAAGCAAGAATGTTAGCCATGACGTCTGGCACCCGGTGTTTGATGTCGACCAACAAGGCCGCCCGGTCATGCGTTATATCGACCAGTTCGTCCAGCCAAAAGACTTTGAAGAAGGCGTCTGGCTCAGCGAGCTTTCAGACGCGCTGGAAACCAGTAAAAACATCCTCTCCGTGCCGGTACCGGTCGGCAAATTCCTGCTGATTAACAATCTGTTCTGGCTACATGGACGCGATCGTTTTACGCCGCATCCTGACTTGCGTCGCGAACTGATGCGCCAGCGCGGTTACTTCGCCTACGCCGCCAGCCATTATCAAACTCACCAGTAAGCGCCACGGCGAAGGAATTACGCGATGTATGATTTTGTGATTATCGGCGGCGGCATTATCGGCATGTCGACCGCCATGCAACTTATTGATCTCTACCCGGATGCACGCATCGCGTTGCTGGAAAAAGAGTCCGCGCCAGCCTGCCACCAGACCGGGCATAACAGCGGCGTGATCCATGCCGGGGTGTACTACACGCCCGGCAGCCTCAAAGCGCGGTTTTGTCTGGCGGGCAATCAGGCGACCAAAACCTTTTGCGATCAAAACAACATCCGCTACGACACCTGCGGCAAAATGTTGGTCGCCACCTCGGAGCTGGAAATGGCGCGGATGCGCGCGCTATGGGAGCGGACGGCGGCCAACGGCTTAGAGCGCGAGTGGTTAAGCGCGGCGGAGCTGCGTGAACGCGAACCCAATATCATTGGCCTGGGCGGGATTTTTGTCCCTTCCAGCGGGATTGTCAGCTATCGCGATGTCGCGACGGCCATGGCGAACCGCTTTCAGGCCAAAGGCGGCGAGATCATCTACCATGCCGAGGTCAGCGCGCTGACAGAACATGCCGCTGGCGTTGTTATTCGCACCTCGCAAGGTCGGGAAATCGAAACCGCTACGCTTATCGGCTGTGCAGGACTGATGGCGGATCGGCTGGTCAAAATGCTGGGCGTGGAGCCCGGTTTTATTATCTGCCCTTTCCGCGGCGAGTACTTTCGTCTGGCCCCGCGACACAACCGGATCGTTAACCATTTGATCTACCCGATCCCCGATCCGGCAATGCCGTTTCTCGGCGTCCATCTTACCCGCATGATCGACGGCAGCGTTACGGTCGGGCCGAATGCGGTGCTGGCGCTTAAACGCGAAGGCTACCGTAAGCGCGACGTTTCCTTCACCGACACCCTGGAGATTTTCCGCTCCGCCGGCATTCGCCGCGTACTGCAAAACCATCTGCTTTCCGGGCTGGGCGAGATGAAAAACTCGCTGTGCAAAAGCGGCTATTTGCGGCGAGTACAAAAGTATTGCCCCAGCCTGACCGTCAACGATCTCCAGCCCTGGCCGGCAGGCGTGCGGGCGCAGGCGGTTTCACCGGACGGCAAACTGATTGATGATTTTCTGTTTGTCACGACGCCGCGTTCCATTCACACCTGTAACGCCCCCTCCCCGGCGGCGACATCCGCGATACCTATCGGCGCGCATATCGTCAGCAAAGTTCAGGCGCTACGCGAAAGCCAGAGCAACCCCGGACGTGCGCTGCGTGCAGCACGCAGCGTGGACGCACTACACGCCGCATTTACCCGTTAACCCTTCAGACAGGAAGCAATTATGCAACTTAACGACTCTACCCTGTTCCGCCAGCAGGCCTTTATCGATGGCGACTGGCGCGACGCGCGCGGCGGCGATGTCATCCCCGTGAGCAACCCCGCCAACGGGAAACCGCTCGGCAATGTGCCCAAAATGGGGGCGGAAGAGACGCGCGACGCCATCGACGCCGCCAATCGCGCCCTGCCCGCCTGGCGCGCGCTCACCGCCAAAGAGCGAGCCAATATCCTGCGTCGCTGGTTCAATCTGATGATGGAACATCAGGACGATTTGGCGCGTCTGATGACGCTGGAACAGGGTAAACCGCTGGCGGAAGCGAAAGGCGAAATTAGCTACGCCGCCTCGTTTATTGAATGGTTCGCCGAAGAGGGGAAGCGTATCTATGGCGACACGATTCCAGGTCATCAGGCCGATAAACGGCTGCTGGTGATTAAACAGCCCATCGGCGTCACCGCCGCGATTACCCCGTGGAACTTTCCCTCGGCAATGATCACCCGTAAAGCCGGCCCCGCGCTGGCCGCAGGCTGCACAATGGTACTCAAACCCGCCAGCCAGACGCCGTTTTCCGCGCTGGCGCTGGCGGAACTGGCCCGGCGCGCCGGAATTCCCGCAGGCGTATTTAACGTCGTTACCGGTTCGGCTGGCGATATCGGCGGCGAGCTGACCAGCAACCCGCTGGTACGCAAACTGTCGTTTACCGGCTCGACGGAGATTGGCCGCCAGCTAATGGAACAATGCGCCAAAGACATTAAAAAAGTATCGCTGGAGTTGGGCGGCAATGCGCCGTTTATCGTCTTTGACGATGCCGATCTGGATAAAGCCGTTGAGGGCGCGCTGGCTTCGAAGTTTCGCAACGCCGGGCAGACCTGTGTCTGCGCCAATAGATTGTATGTTCAGGACGGCGTTTACGATCGTTTTGCGGAAAAACTCAACCAGGCGGTAAATAAGCTCGCGGTCGGTGACGGCCTGCAAGCCGACGTCGCTATCGGGCCGCTGATTGATGAAAAAGCCGTGGCGAAAGTCCAGGAACATATCGCCGACGCGCTGGAAAAAGGCGCCCGCGTCATTACGGGCGGTGAAGCGCACAAATTGGGCGGCAACTTCTTTCAACCGACCATTCTGGCGGATGTTCCTGATAACGCGAAAGTCGCCAAAGAAGAGACATTCGGGCCGCTCGCGCCTCTGTTCCGCTTCAGCGACGAGGCGGACGTCATCAGGCAGGCTAACGATACTGAATTCGGCCTGGCAGCCTATTTTTATGCACGCGATTTAAGCCGCGTTTTCCGCGTCGGCGAAGCGCTGGAATACGGCATCGTCGGTATTAATACCGGCATTATCTCCAACGAAGTCGCGCCTTTCGGCGGTATTAAGGCCTCCGGATTAGGCCGTGAAGGTTCCAAATACGGCATCGAAGATTATTTAGAAATCAAATATATGTGCATCGGCCTTTAACAGGAGAGTCGCTAATGAATACCAATAACGCTTTAATGCAGCGCCGTCATAACGCCGTTCCTCGCGGCGTGGGGCAGATTCACCCGATTTTCGCCGAGCGGGCGGAAAATTGTCGGGTCTGGGATGTCGAAGGCCGTGAGTATCTCGATTTCGCGGGCGGCATTGCCGTCCTGAACACCGGTCATTTACATCCGGGCATTGTTTCAGCGGTCGAAGCGCAGTTGAAGAAATTGTCGCATACCTGTTTTCAGGTGCTGGCCTATGAACCGTATCTGGCGTTGTGCGAACGCATGAACCAGAAGGTACCGGGCGATTTCGCCAAAAAAACGTTGCTGGTCACGACCGGTTCAGAAGCGGTTGAAAACGCGGTGAAAATCGCCCGCGCGGCGACAAAACGCAGCGGCGCTATCGCGTTTAGCGGCGCTTACCACGGTCGTACCCACTACACGCTCTCTCTGACCGGGAAAGTACACCCGTACTCTGCTGGTATGGGATTGATGCCAGGCCATGTCTACCGCGCGCTTTATCCTTGCCCGCTACACAACGTCAGCGACGACGACGCGATCGCCAGCATTGAACGCATCTTTAAAAATGATGCCGCGCCGGAAGATATCGCCGCCATTATTATTGAGCCGGTACAGGGCGAAGGCGGATTTTACGCCGCCTCTCCCGCGTTTATGCAGCGACTGCGCGCGCTATGCGACCAACACGGCATTATGTTGATTGCCGACGAAGTGCAAAGCGGCGCGGGCCGGACCGGTACGCTGTTCGCCATGGAACAGATGGGCGTTGCGGCAGATATTACCACGTTTGCGAAATCGATCGCCGGCGGCTTTCCGCTGGCAGGCGTTACCGGCCGGGCAGACGTGATGGACGCTATCGCGCCGGGCGGGCTGGGCGGCACCTATGCCGGAAACCCGATTGCCTGCGCCGCCGCGCTGGCGGTACTGGACATTTTCGAGCAGGAAAATTTACTGCAAAAGGCGAATACGCTTGGCAACACGCTGCGCGATGGCCTGATGGAGATAGCGGAAACGCACCGTGAGATTGGCGACGTGCGCGGACTGGGCGCCATGATCGCCATTGAGTTGTTTGAAAATGGCGACCCCGGCAAACCGAACGCGGCTCTGACCGCCGACATTGTGACCCGCGCCCGCGAGAAAGGGTTAATTCTGCTCTCCTGCGGTCCTTACTACAACATCTTGCGCATCCTCGTTCCACTCACTATTGAGGCCTCGCAGATTCGGCAAGGCCTGGAGATTATCGCCCAGTGCTTTGATGAGGCGAAACAAGCGTAATGTCCAATAAGCAGCGTCGGATGGCGACGTAACTGTCTTATCCGGCCTACAAAAACCGTTTCGATTGTAGGCCGAATAAGCCAGGCGCCATCCGGTAAACGAGCGCAATAACAATAAAGAGGTTTTAGGATGGGGCAATTGTCAGAATCACATACATTAGGGGGCGGGCTGAAATCACGCCACGTCACCATGTTATCGATCGCCGGCGTCATCGGCGCCAGCCTGTTTGTCGGTTCCAGCGTGGCGATTGCGGAGGCCGGCCCTGCGGTACTGCTGGCCTATCTGTTCGCAGGACTTTTAGTCGTCATGATTATGCGAATGCTGGCTGAAATGGCCGTCGCCACGCCAGATACCGGTTCTTTTTCCACCTATGCGGATAAAGCGATCGGCCCCTGGGCCGGATATACCATCGGCTGGTTATACTGGTGGTTTTGGGTGCTGGTTATTCCGCTGGAGGCCAATATTGCCGCCATTATTCTGAATTCATGGATACCAGGTATTCCGGTGTGGCTATTTTCATTAGTGATTACGCTTGCCTTAACCGGAAGCAATTTATTGAGCGTCAAAAATTACGGCGAATTCGAATTCTGGCTGGCGCTATGTAAAGTAATTGCCATTCTGGCGTTTATCGCGCTGGGCGCGACGGCGATTAGCGGTTTTTATCCGTATGCCGAGGTAAGCGGTATCTCCCGGCTCTGGGATCACGGCGGTTTTATGCCTAACGGCTTCGGCGCGGTGTTAAGCGCCATGTTGATCACCATGTTCTCTTTTATGGGCGCGGAAATCGTCACTATTGCTGCCGCGGAATCCGATACGCCGGATAAACATATTGTACGCGCCACCAATTCTGTTATCTGGCGAATTTCCATCTTTTACCTGTGTTCCATTTTTGTGGTGGTGGCGCTGATCCCGTGGAATATGCCGGGTCTGAAAAGCGTAGGTTCGTACCGCTCGGTACTGGAGCTGCTTCATATTCCGCACGCAAAATTCATTATGGACTGCGTGATTTTGTTGTCGGTGACCAGTTGTCTGAACTCCGCATTATATACCGCCTCCCGGATGCTCTATTCCCTTAGCCGCCGCGGCGATGCGCCTGCGATAATGGGAAAAACTAACCGTAGCAAAACGCCCTGGGTAGCGGTTCTCCTCTCTACCGGCGCGGCCTTTTTAACCGTTATCGTCAATTATTATGCCCCGGCAAAAGTGTTTAAATTTCTTATCGACAGTTCCGGCGCCATCGCGCTGCTGGTCTATCTGGTGATTGCGATTTCGCAATTGCGGATGCGTAAAATTCTGCTGGCGCAGGGCGGAGAAATTAAGCTGAAAATGTGGCTTTATCCGTGGCTCACCTGGCTGGTTATCGGCTTTATCTGCTTTGTCCTGGTGGTGATGCTGTTTCGACCGGCACAGCAACTAGAAGTCATTTCGACCGGGCTGTTAGGGCTGGGCATAATAGGTACTGTCCCCATTATGTCTCGCTGGAAAAAACTGATAAGGTGGCAAAAAGCCCCCCTGCAAAACCTACGTTAGTTATTCCCGGCGTCAGCCGGGAAGCTTCTCAGGAGTAAAAAATGACCGCCCTTTCCCAACCGACGGCCATAGATGGCTATCGCTGGCTTAAAAATGACATTATTCGCGGCACTTATCAGCCGGATGAGAAACTGCGGATGAGTTTATTAACCGCCCGCTATGCGCTCGGCGTAGGGCCGCTGCGTGAGGCGCTGTCGCAACTGGTGGCGGAACGGCTGGTCACCGTGGTGAATCAAAAAGGCTATCGCGTGGCATCCATGTCAGAGGCGGAACTCCTCGATATTTTTGACGCGCGCGCCAATATGGAAGCGATGCTGGTACGCCTGGCGATTGAACGCGGCGATGATGCGTGGGAGGCGGAGATCCTGGCGCGAGCGCATATGCTCAGTAAACTGGAAGCCAGCGATGCCAGTGAACATATGCTCGATGAATGGGATCAGCGCCACCAGGCGTTTCATTCCGCCATTGTCGCCGGGTGCGGCTCCCACTATCTGCTACAGATGCGCGAACGCTTATTTGACCTGGCGGCCCGCTACCGCTTTATTTGGTTACGTGAAACCGTTCTGTCCGTCGAGATGCTGGAAGATAAACATATCCAGCATCACACGCTAACCGAAGCGATACTGGCGCGCGAGGCGGCACGCGCCAGCGAATTAATGCGTCAGCATTTGCTGACGCCGATTCCCATTATTCGCCAGGCGATGGCAGGGAAAATGTAGCCTGGCGCGGCCTGATAGCCATTATTCTTCAGGAATACGCAACACTTGTCCCGGATATATTTTTTCCGGGCTTTTCAGCATCGGTTTATTTGCCTCGAAGATTTTATTATACAGATTGGCGTTACCATACACTTGCTTTGAAATAGCGCTCAGGGTGTCGCCTGATTTTACGGTATAAAACTGACTTTCAGCCGCCGGCGTCGTGGTTTTAACCTGATCGTCAACGCTGCTAATCCCGGCGATATTCCCCACGGCAACCAGAATTTTTTCTTTTGCCTCCTGACTCAGCCCATCACCCGTCACTGTCGCTTTTCCATCCGCAATTTGCACATTCACTTTGTCAGCGTCGGGTATTCCCGTTTTATTTAAATGTTCCTGGACTTTTTTCGCCTGATCGTCCTTATCATGATTAGCATTAGCGGTTACCGCGTCCCAGAGTTTTTCACCTGCATCTTTTACAAAATTGAAAAGTCCCATATTCACCTCGCTTGTCAAAAATACACACAAAGAAAAGTGTAGCAGAGGGAATGAGGTTATCCTGATAAGCGGCGCTTATGCGCCGCCGGTGGCCGGTAATTAATGACGCATCTGAACCCAAAATGCGTGGATAAGCCCCGGAATATATCCGAGTAATGTCAGCAGGATATTAAGGATAAATGCCCAACCGAACCCTTTTCCTAAAAGTACGCCGAGCGGAGGCAAAATAATCGTAAATACAATTCTCCAGAAACCCATATACACTCCATACAAGCAAAATTAGTCATTGTTTAAAAAGAGATTTTATCTCTAAGCATAGTCAGTTTACCTGAGCCTGCCAGTCGCGCGCCGCGCTTTTACCCTCCTTTACGCTCTTTACGCTGGCATTAGGTTGATGTTTATTTTAGAATTAACTAAATTTAGAAAATACTTAAATAACTATGACAGAGCTTGAACAACTTCAGGCCAGCGCAGAACAGGCGGCGGCCCTGCTCAAAGCGATGAGCCACCCAAAAAGATTACTGATTTTATGTATGCTTTGCGGTTCGCCAAAAACCAGCGCAGGCGAACTGGCGCGCATTACCGGGCTAAGCCCCTCCGCGACGTCGCAACATCTGGCGCGGATGCGAGAAGAAGGGCTGATTGATAGTCAACGCGATGCCCAGCGCATTCACTATTTCATTAAAAATGAGGCGGTTAATACGATTATCGCCACGTTAAAGAATCTCTATTGTCCATAAGGAGGCACGATGTCCATTGGGATAGTTTCCCCCCGTGAGGCGCAAGCGCTGATAGCGCAAGGCGCGAAACTGATTGATGTACGCGACGCCGACGAATATCTGCGCGAGCATATTCCACATGCGCAACTGGCGCCGCTCTCCCGGCTTGAACAGGGCGATTTGCCCGCCAACCTGCGAGCGGAACAGATTATTTTTCACTGTCAGTCAGGTAAACGAACCAGCAGCAATGCAGCAAAACTACAGGCCATTGCCGCCCCTGCTCAGGTCAGTCTACTGGAAGGCGGTATCGATGGATGGAAAGCGGCAGGATTGCCCGTCACAGAAGACAAATCGCAACCGTTGCCGCTGATGCGTCAGGTGCAAATCGCCGCCGGCGGGTTGACGTTGCTTGGGGTGATTCTGGGCTATACGGTCCACGGCGGCTTTTTCCTCATTAGCGGTTTTGTCGGGGCCGGGTTAATGCTGGCAGGCATGACCGGCTTCTGCGGAATGGCGCGACTACTGGAAAAAATGCCCTGGAATAGCCGTACTCATTAAGCGGTACCTTCACCGCGCGTCGGTAGGTGTGTAGTAGACTGAAGGCGGGTTTATACCATTGTTCAACAGGAGAGCGTGATGTTCACACCAGGCGATATCGTACAGCCCCGAATGGGTGGGCCGAAACTGAAAGTGATTGAAGTCAACGAGGATCATATTGTCGCGGTACAGGTCGGTAATGAGCAGGGCGAAAAATTGATCCTCAAAGCGGCAGATGTCACCCCCTATTGCGAAGAGGGCGATTTTGGCGTGTGCTGATTTATCAGAATGAGCATGGCGCAACGTTCCCTGAGTCCCGGTTAATAGAGACAGGAAACGCAGCGCCATCTGTTAAAGGTTATCCGTGATTAGATTAAGAAATCATCCAGAGATTTCCCCGCCGCCAGCGCCTGGGCAATCGGTTTAGGCGTACGACCTTGTCCGGTCCAGGTTTTTTCTTCGCCATTGAAATCAGTAAAACGATATTTTGCCGGACGCGGCTGGCGCTTTTTAGCAGAACGCGGCATTGCTGAATCCATGGCAAATAACTCTTCCGGGTTAATACCGTCTGCTTTCATCAGCTCCAGAAAGGCATTAATTTTCTCCTGCTTCTCGGCAAGCTGGCGTTGCTGCAATTCTTCTTCTTCGCGTCTTTCTTTAGTGACAACCCTGAATTTTTCGAGCATTTCTTCAAGAACGTCAATGGAGAATTCGCGAGCCATAGCGCGCAGCGTGCGGATATTATTTAAGTTCTGTAACATCAAATTCATATCAATAAAAACCTTTTAACGCAGAAAACAAAAACTATTACAGGCGGTATTGTATGCGATTATTGATTATATTTCCAGATCCTAAAGTTCATACAGATATACTCAGTATAACTCGATTAATTATATTAATCTGTTAACCAGAAGGTTATATTCATTACCCCCTGTGTGTTTCAGGTTATTCTGCCTACGGTATATCTGTAGGTTTCCCGTTCGGCTGTTTATACCCTTCATTCTTCAAGTGGCTTATGTGTTGGCTACGGATTACCCGGCCCATCCATTAGCCTCGCCCTGACGGGCCGTCGCACGCGACGTTCAAATCTGCTCCCGGCAGATTTGTCGCTCCCCCCAGTCACATCGTTATCTATACTCCTGGGGACTCACTCCCTTGCCGCCTTTAAGCAACTCGAAATCCATAGCGTATATAGCGTATTGCGTATCTCAGTAACCACGGTGACCCTCACGGTGGCTAACCTTATACAGAAGTGAATATTTCAGCACAATAATAGATTAACCATTCAAAAATCATCATCAGAGCTTTATGCTAAAAATCAGCCTGCAATAGCTATAATTATGCTGAGAAAAGTAGAACGCGTGCCGTTAGCCGAGAATACATCGCATCTGACAACATTTGGAATGTGGCTGAAAATCGCCAGAAAAACAATGCATTATAATACATTGATTTAAAAGTAATTAATGACTAACAACAACGAAAATCTCGCCGCGAGCAAAAAACACACAATCACAGAGTATTTTATCGACAAAAAACCTATAAATAAAAATATCACACTAGTTGATAGTTATTATATAGGGATATACTCTATGCAAAGACAAAAGTGCTTTATGATTTCACTACCAACCATCACCTCATTCTGATCGATACACTACAAGGAGCATTAACATGTTCTCTCCACAGTCACGCTTGCGTCATGCCGTAGCAGACACGTTTGCGATGGTTGTTTACTGTTCTGTTGTGAACATGTTGATCGAGATATTCCTCTCCGGAATGAGCTTTGAGCAGTCGCTTTCTTCCAGGCTGGTGGCGATACCTGTCAACATTTTGATTGCATGGCCATACGGCGTTTACCGCGATCTGATTATGCGCGTCGCGCGTAAGGCAAGCCCGGCGGGATGGGCCAAAAACCTGGCGGATATATTGGCTTATGTCACCTTTCAGTCACCCGTTTATATTATCATCTTGCTGACCGTCGGCGCCGGCTGGCATCAGATAGTGGCCGCCGTGAGTTCAAACATTGTTGTTTCAATGTTAATGGGCGCGGTTTATGGCTACTTCCTGGATTATTGTCGTCGCCTGTTTAAAGTGAGCAGCTATCATCAGGCTAAGGCGTAAGTTAGAGTCGCGACTGGCATTGCCAGTCGCGCTTTTAGTCGGTTTTTTCGTCGCCAAAAAGCCCATTCAGATAACGTTCTAACGCTATTCGGGAGCTAAAGCCGTGGGGAATACCGTAATGTTCGTGGGTCTCGCCGCCTAAATAGAGCGGAAAATTTTGGTAGTGATCGCAGGTTTTAATATCCGAAGCCGGGTCAGCCAGTGATGAGCTACGGTCTTTTAATCTGGGGTGAATGATCAGCGCGGTACGCCCCATACGCGCCTCGCGGTTAACATAAACATAATTCTCGCCGCGTCGATAACCATACGTCTTATTCGTCACCACATCGACGGTAAACCCTGCCTTTTCCAGTACCCGCGCCACCTCGTCAGGTCGTAAATACATATTTTATCCTCATTCTCTTGTACTGCGGGCTTACCTTACCCGATAGCGCGTTATCAACGCTTTCAGAAAAGTCCAGAAACGCATGATATCGCCGTAACAAGCCTCAGCAGGTAAAAATATGAACTACACTGAAAGCTACATCGAAATCAATGGAGGATCATATGCTTAACAAACCGAACCGAAACGACGTCGATGATGGTGTTCAGGATATTCAGAATGATGTCAATCGATTAGCCGACAGTCTGGAAGATGTCCTTAAATCCTGGGGAAGCGATGCGAAAGACGAAGCCGAGGCTGCGCGACGTAAAGCACAGGCGTTGCTGAAAGAGACCCGGGCGCGGATGCAGGGTCGTACTCGCGTAAAACAAGCCGCCTGTGATGCGATGGGGTGCGCGGATACGTTTGTGCGTGAAAAACCCTGGTGTAGCGTAGGAACCGCCGCAGCGGTAGGAATTTTTATCGGGGCGCTGCTTAGCCTGCGTCGCTAACGACGTGCGCTGCCGGATGGCGACATACTTTATTGGGCCTGCATCATTGCCGCAGGCCCAGGTCGCGCCATTCGGCGAAACGGTTACTGTATCGCCTGTCGAAGCTGCCATGCGACCTGTTTCGCCATGCCAGCGGAAGTAATATTGGTAAACGACAGTAAAATGCCCCCCTTTCCTGACGAAACCACTCGCCAACGGCTTAACGCCTGTACCGCCAGTCCGGCCTGATTCGCTTTTGCTACCTGCGCTTTATCATCGCCTTCAACCTCAATAACCAATTGAATACCGCCTTTCTGTAATGTCACGACAAATCCCTGTTCTGCCAGCGCCTCTTCAATCCATAACCGTCGCTGAGCATAATGTTGACGCATCTTTTTCAGATGCCGCCAGAAATGGCCATCACGGATAAAATCAGCCAGCGTGTGCTGCCATAACAACGGTACGCTACAGGGCATCAGCGACGCCTGCTGGCGGAAAGGCTCAATCTGCTTTATCGGCACCACCAGCCAGGCGGTACGTAATGCCGGAAAGAGCGACTTACTGAACGTTCCGGCGTAAATCACTCGCTGCGGGGCATCCAGACTCTTGAGCGGCGGAAGCGGTTTACCGTGATAACGAAATTCGCTGTCGTAGTCATCTTCAATAATCCAGGCCTGCACATTCGCCGCCCATGCCAGAAGTTGCCGTCGGCGAGTTAACGACAGCGCTACCCCCAAAGGACTTTGGTGGGCGGGCGTCACCAATGCAAAGCGCCCCTGCAGGCAATCCCGCATCCCCGCCGCGACATTCAGCCCATCGGCATCGACCGGAATCGGCGCCAGCGTAATCCCCTCCTGCGTTATCACCGGGCGAATTAACGGAAAACCGGGATCTTCCACCCACATGCTGTCTCCCGGCACAGACAATGTACGCAGGATTAGCCGCATAGAATCCGCATATCCGGAGGTAATAAATACCTGTTCCGGCAGACATTCAATACTACGCGAAACCCGCAGGTAATCGACTATCGCCTGGCGCAAAATCGCCTCGCCGCAGACGTCGCCTAATGCCAGATCGAAGCGCGTCTGCGTGCGCAACCGACGCCCCATCACTCGCGCCCACTTCTCGCGTGGAAAGAGATCCAGCGCCGGTAACCCCATCTGAAAGGGTTTCGGCTCCGGACTTTCTCCGGCAAAAACGGCGGGTATCGGCGGCGCCGTCTCAAACCGTAGAGCGTTGCTCACAAACGTGCCTGCCTGGCCACGTCGCTCCAGCCAGCCCTGCGCCACCAGCTCGCCATAGGCATTTTCCACCGTGGCGCGAGAAACACCCAGTTCCTGCGCCCACGTCCGGCTGGAAGGCAAACGCGTTCCGGGCGCGAGTTCTCCTTGCTCAATGGCTGTTTTTAACTGACGAGCGATGTGCTGATAGCGCGGCATATGGTCTGCTTTTTCTGTAAAAATATGGCTCTCTTTTACAGACCATTATAGTGCTACAGTGCTCGTCATCAACACGAGGAGAAACATGATGACGACGTTACGCCAACCCTATTATGAACTGAGCCCGGAGGTTTATAGCGCTCTGGTGCAGGCGAAAAACGCGCTGGAAAAGAGCACGCTTGACCTCACTCTGATGGAGCTGATTTACCTGCGTGTTTCGCAAATAAATGGCTGTGCATTTTGCCTGGAGATGCACAGTAAAGCGCTGCGTAAGGCTGGCGTAAATCAAGCTAAATTAGATGCGCTGGCAGGATGGCGGGTAAGCCACCATTTCAGCGAGCAAGAGTGCGCGGCGTTAGCCTGGACGGAATCGGTGACGCACATTGCTGAAACCCACGCCGAAGATAATGTTTACCTGCCGCTGCTCGATCATTTCAGCGCGCGTGAAATCAGCGATCTGACCTTCGCTATTGGTTTAATGAACTGCTTTAACCGTCTGGCGATCGGTATGCGAATGTGACGCATTGTTGCCGGATGGCGCTGATGTCAGCCAACTCTGTTATGCGTGAACCTGCAGGCCGGATCGGGCATTCACGCCGCCATCCGGCAAAAATTAGCCATGCCGCCCCTACCCCACTGCGTTCATCAGCGGCGTTAAAATCAATCGAAAATTCCCATATCTTGTATGGTTGAATCTTAATTCAACTACATCTAGTATTTCCTGTATCAACACACGACAATCCGACGCGTTTCATCGCGCCGTTTTCTCATTTTAAATGGAAATACGAATCATGAGCATTACTATTTACACTCGCAATAACTGTGTTCAGTGCCACGCCACAAAGCGGGCGATGGAAAGCCGTGGATTTGAATTTGAGATGGTGAACGTCGATCTGGTGCCGGATGCAGCGGATACGCTCCGGGCGCAAGGGTTTCGTCAATTACCGGTGGTGATGGCGGGCGATTTGAGCTGGTCTGGCTTCCGCCCGGACATGATTAACCGTCTGCACCCGACACCCCACGCGGCAAACGCATGAGCGCGCTCGTCTACTTCTCCAGCAGCTCTGAAAATACGCACCGCTTTATGCAGCGTCTGGGGCTGCCTGCCACGCGTATTCCGCTCAATGAGCGGGAGCGAATTCAGGTAGACGAACCGTACATTCTGGTTGTGCCGTCATACGGCGGCGGCGGGATGGCCGGTGCGGTGCCGCGACAGGTGATCCGCTTTTTAAATGATGAACACAACCGGGCGCGCATTCGCGGCGTTATTGCCTCCGGTAACCGCAATTTCGGCGATGCCTGGGGATGCGCTGGCGATGTGATAGCACAAAAATGCGGCGTTCCCTGGCTGTACCGCTTTGAGCTCATGGGCACACAACGCGACATCGATAACGTCCGAAAAGGAGTAAATGAATTTTGGCAACAACTATCCCGGAGCGCGTAATGCAGGAAACCATGGATTACCACGCCCTGAACGCGATGCTGAATCTTTATGATAAAGCAGGCCATATTCAGTTCGACAAGGACCAGCAGGCGATCGACGCCTTCTTTGCCGCCCACGTCCGCCCGCATTCCGTGACGTTTGCCAGCCAGCATGAACGTCTGGAAACGCTGGTTCGGGAAGGGTATTACGATGACGCTGTCCTCGCGCGTTACGACCGCGCCTTCGTCCTCCGCCTGTTCGAGCACGCCCACGCCAGCGGCTTTCGCTTCCAGACGTTTCTTGGCGCCTGGAAGTTCTATACCAGTTACACGCTGAAAACCTTCGACGGCAAACGTTATCTGGAACACTTTGAAGATCGGGTGACAATGGTGGCGTTGACGCTGGCGCAGGGTGACGAAACGCTGGCCACCCAACTGACCGATGAAATGCTTTCTGGTCGCTTTCAGCCCGCCACCCCGACTTTTTTAAATTGCGGTAAACAGCAGCGTGGGGAACTGGTCTCCTGCTTCCTGCTCCGTATCGAAGACAATATGGAGTCGATCGGGCGGGCGGTGAATTCGGCGCTACAACTCTCCAAACGCGGCGGCGGCGTCGCGTTTTTACTCTCCAATCTGCGCGAGGCGGGCGCGCCGATCAAACGCATTGAGAATCAGTCTTCCGGCGTGATCCCGGTGATGAAAATGCTGGAAGACGCGTTTTCGTATGCCAACCAGCTTGGCGCGCGCCAGGGGGCCGGCGCGGTTTATCTCCATGCGCACCATCCGGATATTCTGCGTTTTCTGGATACCAAACGGGAAAATGCTGACGAAAAAATCCGGATCAAAACGCTCTCTCTCGGCGTGGTGATCCCGGATATCACCTTCCGGCTGGCGAAAGAAAACGCGCAAATGGCGCTCTTTTCGCCCTATGACGTACAACGACGCTACGGCAAACCGTTTGGCGATATCGCCATTAGCGAACGGTACGATGAATTAATTGCCGATCCGCACGTGCGTAAAACCTATATTAACGCCCGTGACTTTTTTCAAACACTGGCGGAGATTCAGTTCGAATCCGGGTATCCCTACATCATGTTTGAAGATACGGTAAACCGCGCGAATCCCATTGCTGGGCGCATTAATATGAGTAATCTGTGCTCGGAAATTTTACAGGTCAATAGCGCCTCCCGTTACGACGATAACCTTGACTATACCCACATCGGGCATGACATCTCCTGCAATCTCGGCTCGCTGAATATCGCTCACGTCATGGATTCACCGGACATTGGCCGTACCGTAGAAACCGCTATTCGCGGCCTGACGGCGGTGTCGGACATGAGCCATATACGCAGCGTGCCCTCAATAGCCGCCGGTAATGCCGCCTCTCATGCCATCGGTCTGGGCCAGATGAATCTGCATGGCTATCTGGCGAGAGAAGGCATTGCCTACGGTTCGCCGGAGGCGTTGGATTTCACCAATCTCTATTTTTACACCATTACCTGGCATGCCGTGCATACTTCAATGCGGCTGACCCGCGAACGCGGCAAAACCTTCGCCGGATTTGCGCAGTCGCGCTATGCCAGCGGCGACTATTTTACGCAGTATTTACAGGACGACTGGCAACCGAAAACAGCGAAAGTCAGGGCGCTATTTGCCCGCAGCGGCATTACGCTGCCCACACGAGAAATGTGGCTAAAGCTGCGCGACGATGTGATGCGCTATGGCATCTATAACCAAAATTTGCAGGCGGTGCCGCCGACCGGTTCGATTTCTTACATTAATCATGCGACCTCCAGCATTCATCCGATTGTGGCCAAAATTGAGATTCGCAAAGAGGGCAAAACCGGGCGTGTGTATTACCCCGCGCCGTTTATGACCAATGAAAATCTGGACATGTATCAGGATGCTTACGATATCGGTCCGGAAAAAATTATTGATACCTATGCCGAGGCCACGCGCCACGTCGATCAAGGGCTGTCGCTCACCCTGTTTTTCCCCGATACCGCCACGACCCGCGATATCAACAAAGCGCAGATCTATGCCTGGCGAAAAGGTATTAAGTCCCTGTATTACATCCGGCTTCGCCAGTTGGCGCTGGAAGGTACTGAAATTGAAGGCTGCGTATCCTGCGCGCTATAAGGAAAGCCATATGAAATTATCTCGTATTAGCGCCATCAACTGGAACAAGATCCAGGACGACAAAGATCTGGAGGTGTGGAACCGGCTGACCAGTAACTTCTGGCTGCCGGAAAAAGTGCCGTTATCGAATGATATTCCGGCCTGGCAGACGCTGAGCGCCGCCGAACAGCAGCTCACCATTCGCGTGTTTACGGGACTTACGCTGCTTGACACTATCCAGAACATCGCAGGCGCGCCGTCGTTAATGGCAGATGCCATCACGCCGCATGAAGAGGCAGTGCTGTCGAACATCAGCTTTATGGAAGCGGTACACGCCCGCTCTTACAGTTCTATTTTTTCCACGCTGTGCCAGACGAAAGAGGTTGATGCCGCCTACGCCTGGAGCGAAGAAAACCCGCCGCTTCAGCGTAAGGCGCAGATTATTTTGGCTCATTACGTCAGCGATGAACCGCTAAAGAAAAAAATTGCCAGCGTCTTTTTAGAGTCTTTTCTGTTCTATTCCGGCTTCTGGCTGCCAATGTATTTCTCCAGCCGCGGTAAGCTCACGAACACTGCCGACCTGATTCGTTTAATCATTCGCGATGAAGCGGTTCACGGTTATTATATTGGCTATAAGTATCAGATAGCGCTACAAAAACTATCGGCAATCGAGCGTGAAGAGTTAAATCTTTTCGCGCTGGATTTGTTGATGGAACTGTACGACAACGAAATCTGCTACACAGAAGCGTTATATGCGGAAACCGGCTGGGTTAACGACGTCAAAGCCTTCTTGTGCTACAACGCCAATAAAGCCTTAATGAACCTGGGTTATGAGGCGTTATTTCCGCCGGAGATGGCAGACGTGAATCCCGCAATCCTTGCTGCGCTCTCGCCGAATGCCGACGAAAATCATGATTTCTTTTCCGGATCAGGTTCATCTTATGTGATGGGGAAAACAGTCGAAACCGAAGACGAAGACTGGAATTTTTAACCTTGCGGGCATGGGAAATAACGTTACATTTTCCATGCCTTTATTTCAAGCAATACCGGGTTAAATCGCGAAAATATTACAACATGTCCTACACTCAATACGAGTGACATTATTCACCTGGATTCCTCCAATTCAGGTGGATTTTTGCTGGTTGTCTCAAAAAATATCTCTCCCTCCCCATTCGCGTTCAGCCCTTATATCATGGGAAATCACAGCCGATAGCACCTCGCAATATTCATGCCAGAAGCAAATTCAGGGTTGTCTCAGATTCTGAGTATGTTAGGGTAGAAAAAGGTAACTATTTCTATCAGGTAACATATCGACATAAGTAAATAACAGGAATCATTCTATTGCATGGCAATTAAATTAGAAGTGAAGAATCTGTATAAAATATTTGGAGAGCATCCGCAGCGTGCCTTCAAATATATTGAAAAGGGACTATCGAAAGAGCAAATACTGGAAAAAACGGGGCTATCGCTTGGCGTTAAAGACGCCAGTCTGGCCATTGAAGAAGGCGAGATATTTGTCATCATGGGATTATCCGGCTCGGGTAAATCCACAATGGTACGCCTTCTCAATCGCCTGATTGAACCCACCCGCGGACAGGTACTGATTGACGGCGTTGATATTGCCAAAATATCAGACGCTGAGCTTCGCGAGGTGCGCAGGAAAAAGATTGCGATGGTCTTCCAGTCATTTGCGCTCATGCCGCATATGACCGTGCTGGATAATACGGCATTCGGTATGGAATTAGCGGGCATCGCGGCGCAAGAGCGTCGAGAAAAAGCGCTGGACGCCTTGCGTCAGGTGGGGCTTGAGAATTACGCTCACGCCTACCCGGATGAACTTTCCGGTGGGATGCGTCAGCGTGTTGGGCTTGCCCGCGCGCTGGCAATCAACCCTGATATCTTATTAATGGATGAAGCGTTTTCCGCCCTCGATCCATTAATTCGTACCGAAATGCAGGATGAGCTGGTGAAATTACAGGCGAAACATCAGCGCACCATTGTCTTTATTTCCCACGATCTTGATGAGGCTATGCGTATTGGCGACAGGATTGCCATTATGCAAAATGGCGAGGTTGTACAGGTTGGTACGCCGGATGAGATCCTGAATAATCCGGCAAATGATTATGTCCGCACGTTCTTCCGTGGCGTGGATATTAGTCAGGTCTTTAGCGCCAAAGATATTGCCCGTCGCAGTCCGGTCGGATTAATTCGTAAAACGCCAGGTTTCGGTCCCCGTTCGGCACTGAAATTATTACAGGATGAAGACCGTGAATATGGTTACGTCATTGAGCGTGGCAATAAATTCGTGGGCGTCGTGTCCATCGACTCATTAAAAGCGGCATTAAGCCAGGCGCAAGGGATTGAAGCGGCGCTTATCGACGACCCTTTAGTCGTTGATGCGCAAACCCCACTCAGCGAGTTGCTCTCTCACGTCGGTCAGGCGCCCTGCGCGGTGCCGGTTGTCGATGAAGAACACCAGTATGTTGGCATTATTTCAAAACGTATGTTGCTACAGGCTTTAGATCGCGAGGGGGGTAACAATGGCTGATCAAACGAATCCGTGGGATACCGCACAGGTAGCCGATACGACGACGCAAACAGCTGATGCCTGGGGAACACCGGCAGGCGTAGCCACGGACGGCGGCAGTACCGACTGGTTGAACAGCGCGCCCGCGCCAGCCCCTGAACACTTTTCTCTTCTGGACCCGTTCCATAAGACGCTGATCCCGCTGGATAGCTGGGTCACAGAGGGAATCGACTGGGTCGTCACCCATTTCCGTCCCCTTTTTCAGGGGATTCGTGTGCCGGTGGATTACATCCTTAACGGCTTTCAGCAACTGCTGCTGGGAATGCCCGCCCCTGTGGCGATTATTCTCTTTGCGCTGATTGCCTGGCAGGTTTCCGGCGTGGGCATGGGGATCGCGGCGCTGATATCGCTGATCGCCATCGGCGCGATCGGCGCCTGGTCGCAGGCGATGATTACCCTGGCGCTGGTGCTGACCGCCCTGTTGTTCTGCGTCGTGATCGGATTACCGATGGGAATCTGGCTGGCGCGCAGCCCGCGCGCGGCCAAAATAGTTCGTCCGCTGCTGGATGCGATGCAGACCACGCCCGCGTTTGTCTATCTGGTGCCGATTGTCATGTTATTCGGCATAGGTAACGTACCGGGCGTGGTGGTGACGATTATTTTTGCGCTACCGCCGATTGTACGCCTGACGATCCTGGGCATTAACCAGGTGCCTGCCGACTTAATTGAAGCGTCGCGCTCATTCGGCGCCAGCCCGCGCCAAATGTTGTTCAAAGTGCAGCTACCGCTGGCGATGCCCACCATTATGGCAGGCGTTAATCAGACGCTGATGCTGGCTCTCTCGATGGTCGTCATCGCCTCGATGATTGCGGTCGGCGGGCTTGGCCAGATGGTACTACGCGGCATTGGTCGTCTTGATATGGGGCTGGCAACCGTCGGCGGCGTCGGCATTGTGATTCTCGCCATCATTCTGGACCGTCTGACGCAGGCCGTCGGGCGCGACTCGCGTAGCCGCGGTAACCGTCGCTGGTATACCACCGGTCCTGTTGGGCTAATCACCCGCCCTTTCGTTAAGTAACTCTCCTGACGCCCGGTGACGCTGCGCTTACCGGGCTTACAACTCCCTACCATAATTAAAGGAACAACGATGCGACATACTGTGATATTTGCCTCAGCGTTTGCCACCCTTGTCACCGCCAGCGCTTTCGCTGCCGACCTGCCTGGCAAAGGCATTACCGTTCAACCTATCCAAAGCACGATTTCTGAAGAGTCCTTCCAGACGTTACTGGTCAGCCGGGCGCTGGAAAAGTTGGGTTATACCGTAAATAAGCCGAGTGAAGTCGATTACAACGTAGGCTATACCTCCATCGCCTCTGGCGATGCGACGTTTACCGCCGTGAACTGGCAGCCGCTGCATGATGATATGTATGCCGCAGCAGGCGGAGACAAAAAGTTTTACCGCGAGGGCGTCTTCGTCTCCGGCGCTGCGCAGGGCTATCTGATCGATAAAAAAACCGCCGAGCAGTACAACATCACCAATATCGCTCAGCTAAAAGATCCGAAAATCGCCAAAATCTTCGATACCAATGGCGACGGAAAAGCGGACATGATGGGCTGCTCGCCGGGCTGGGGCTGCGAAGCCGTGATCAATCACCAGAATAAAGCGTTTGATCTGCAAAAAACCGTTGAGGTCAGCCACGGTAACTATGCGGCGATGATGGCTGATACCATTACCCGTTTTAAAGAAGGCAAGCCGGTGCTGTATTACACCTGGACCCCGTACTGGGTGAGCGACGTAATGAAGCCGGGTAAAGATGTCGTCTGGCTACAGGTGCCGTTCTCCTCCCTGCCGGGCGAACAGAAAAATATTGATACTAAACTGCCGAACGGCGCGAACTATGGGTTCCCGGTTAATACCATGCATATTGTCGCCAATAAGGCATGGGCGGAGAAAAACCCGGCGGCGGCGAAACTGTTCGCCATCATGAAGCTGCCGCTGGCGGATATCAACGCGCAGAACGCCATGATGCATGCCGGTAAATCGTCTGAAGCCGATGTTCAGGGCCACGTGGACGGCTGGATCAACGCCCACCAGCAGCAGTTTGACGGCTGGGTGAAAGAAGCGCTGGCCGCGCAGAAATAAGATCGTTTTTTATGCCGGATAAAGCGCAGTTCATGCGCCGCTATCCGGCCTATTCAATCTCTCCTCAAAGCGCACGATTCATCACGTCACCGTTCCCCTTTATTCATCAACATCCGCTATGATTGTTTTCCCAGGAAATAATTATCTGAATCACGATTACCATAATGACGAAACCCACTCATGAGCTTAGCCCGGCGCTGATCGTTTTAATGTCTGTGGCCACGGGTCTGGCGGTCGCCAGCAACTACTATGCCCAGCCGCTGCTTGATACCATCGCGCATCACTTTTCGCTTTCCGCCAGCTCCGCAGGGTTTATCGTTACCGCCGCGCAGTTGGGCTATGCCGCTGGCCTGTTGTTTCTGGTGCCGCTCGGCGACATGTTTGAACGCCGAACGCTGATTGTCTCCATGACGTTGCTGGCGGCTGGCGGAATGCTGATCACCGCCAGCAGTCAGTCGCTTAGCATGATGATACTCGGAACGGCCTTAACCGGACTGTTCTCTGTGGTGGCGCAAATTCTGGTTCCGCTGGCCGCCACGCTTGCGACGCCCGCCACCCGCGGTAAAGTGGTCGGCACCATTATGAGCGGCCTGTTGCTGGGAATCCTGCTGGCGCGAACGGTCGCCGGACTGCTGGCAAACCTCGGCGGTTGGCGCACCGTATTTTGGGTAGCGTCGGCGCTGATGGCGCTGATGGCCGTCGCGTTATGGCGCGGACTGCCAAAGCTCAAATCCGACACCCATCTTAACTACCCGCAACTGTTGGGTTCTGTATTCAGCCTGTTTATTCACGATAAGCTGCTGCGTACCCGCGCAATGCTGGGCTGCCTGACCTTTGCTAATTTCAGCATCCTCTGGACGTCAATGGCCTTTTTGCTCGCCGCGCCGCCGTTTAGCTATTCCGAGGGGATGATTGGCCTGTTTGGCCTGGCGGGGGCCGCCGGCGCTTTAGGCGCGCGTCCGGCTGGCGGATTTGCCGATAAAGGTAAATCTCACCTCACCACCACGTTCGGCTTACTGCTGCTGTTACTCTCCTGGCTGGCTATCTGGCTTGGGCACACCTCGGTACTGGCGCTGATTATTGGCATTCTGGTACTGGACCTCACCGTTCAGGGGGTACATATCACCAATCAGACGGTCATCTATCGTTTGCATCCGGATGCGCGTAACCGGCTCACCGCCGGCTATATGACCAGCTACTTTATCGGTGGCGCTGCAGGGTCGCTGATTTCCGCCTCCGCCTGGCAACATGCCGGCTGGGCCGGCGTTTGTCTGGCGGGTGTCACGGTAGCCTTACTTAATTTACTGGTCTGGTGGCGAGGTTTTCACCGACAGGAAGCCGTAAATTAAGCGGATAGTGAGCGTTTACCTTTGTTTAAGCTCCTTAGGGTGTTAAGGAGCTCCCCAGTCTGTTAAGGTTATGCTATTCATTTATCATGGTTATTTTTATACCGGTGAAGAATAATATAATTCTATGGAAAGCCCTGCATCCCCATCTGCTTCCAGGCCAATAGCGCCCGTTCAAGGATTCGAAGGTCGTTCACCGATAGCTATCCGTGATATTCCGGTGGCTTTTGCATCGGGTTGTAAGGCCGTTTACCCGGCTTTCGCCCCTCCCGCTTATCGTTCTCTCCTGATTTTTTCATGCAGGCACTCACGCTTTTCTCGTCATTCCTGGATTTGCCGCAGGCGGCGCTTTACCGGGCCCAATGTTCCCGCTGGCGTCTCAGTCTGCGTATCATTGGTTGCTTTATAGCCTGAAAGAATGATTTTGTATTAATAATACATTTACTTTATTTGTCACTGTCGTTACTATATCGGCTGAAATTAATGAGGTCATGCCCAAATGGATAGTTCGTTTACGCCCATTGAACAAATGCTAAAATTTCGCGCCAGCCGTCACGAAGACTTTCCTTATCAGGAAATTCTTTTGACTCGTCTTTGTATGCACATGCAAGGCAAGCTCCTGGAAAACCGCAATAAGATGCTGAAGGCTCAAGGGATTAACGAGACGTTGTTTATGGCGTTGATTACGCTGGAGTCTCAGGAAAACCACAGTATTCAGCCGTCTGAATTAAGCTGCGCGCTGGGTTCATCTCGCACCAATGCGACACGCATTGCAGATGAGCTGGAAAAACGCGGCTGGATTGAGCGTCGTGAGAGCGATAACGACCGCCGTTGCCTGCATCTGCAATTAACGGAGAAAGGCCAGGCATTTTTGCAAGAAGTGCTTCCGCCTCAGCATCATTGTCTGCATCAACTCTGGTCATCACTTAGCACTGCCGAAAAAGATCAACTTGAGCACATCACTCGTAAACTCCTGACGCGTCTTGATCAAATGGAGCAGGAAGGCACTGTTCTTGAGGCGCTGCGCTAAAGCGCCGACCCGCTCAAAAATCCAGATTAATAACAGGAAAGCGGACAGGCCGGCACGCGTTACTGCTGGCCTTTCTGACAACAGGTCGGCTCAGCCGATGTGAATAATAAGATCGTGGAGAACAACATGAGCGCAAATGCGGAGATCCAAACCCCGCAGCAACCGGCTAAGAAGAAAGGCAAACGCAAAACAGCGCTGCTACTTCTTACCTTGCTCTTTGTTATTATTGCCGTGGCATATGGAATTTATTGGTTTTTAGTATTGCGTCATATTGAAGAGACAGATGATGCTTACGTGGCAGGGAACCAGGTTCAAATCATGGCGCAGGTGTCAGGCAGCGTGACGAAAGTCTGGGCTGATAACACCGACTTTGTAAAAGAGGGCGATGTTCTGGTCACGCTCGATCAGACTGACGCCAAACAAGCGTTTGAAAAAGCTAAAACGGCGCTGGCCTCCAGCGTGCGTCAGACGCACCAGTTGATGATTAACAGCAAGCAGTTGCAGGCGAATATCGACGTGCAAAAAACCGCCCTGGCGCAAGCGCAAAGCGACCTTAACCGTCGTGTGCCGCTGGGTAACGCCAATCTTATTGGCCGTGAAGAGCTGCAACACGCCCGCGATGCCGTCGCCAGCGCGCAGGCACAGCTGGATGTCGCCATTCAACAGTACAATGCCAACCAGGCAATGATACTCAACAGTAAACTGGAAGATCAGCCCGCGGTTCAACAAGCGGCGACCGAAGTGCGTAACGCCTGGCTGGCGCTGGAGCGTACCCGCATCGTCAGCCCAATGACCGGTTATGTCTCCCGCCGCGCCGTCCAGCCTGGCGCGCAAATCAGCCCCACCACGCCGCTGATGGCCGTGGTGCCTGCAACCGATCTGTGGGTGGACGCTAACTTTAAAGAGACCCAATTAGCGAATATGCGCATTGGGCAGCCAGTGACGATTATTACTGACATTTATGGCGACGACGTAAAATACACCGGTAAAGTCGTCGGTCTGGATATGGGGACAGGCAGCGCCTTCTCCCTGCTGCCCGCGCAAAATGCGACGGGTAACTGGATTAAAGTGGTTCAACGTCTGCCGGTACGCGTCGAACTGGATGCCCGCCAGTTAGAACAACATCCGCTGCGCATTGGTTTATCGACGCTGGTCACCGTGGATACCGCTAATCGCGACGGTCAGGTACTGGCCAGCCAGGTACGAACGACGCCGGTTGCCGAAAGTAACGCACGCGAAATTAATCTCGCGCCGGTCAATAAACTGATCGACGACATCGTACAGGCTAACGCGGGTTAATCCTGAGGTGCGTGTGATGCAACAGCAAAAACCGCTGGAAGGCGCGCAGCTCGTCATCATGACGATCGCGCTGTCGCTGGCGACATTCATGCAGGTGCTGGACTCCACCATTGCCAACGTGGCGATTCCGACCATCGCCGGGAACCTGGGTTCTTCCCTAAGCCAGGGGACATGGGTTATCACCTCTTTCGGGGTGGCGAACGCTATCTCGATTCCCTTAACCGGCTGGCTGGCGAAACGTTTTGGCGAAGTCAAACTGTTCATGTGGTCGACGGTCGCCTTTGCCGCGGCCTCCTGGGCCTGTGGCGTATCCAGCAGCCTGAATATGCTGATCTTCTTCCGCGTGGTGCAGGGCGTGGTCGCCGGGCCGCTGATTCCGCTCTCGCAAAGCCTGTTGCTGAATAACTATCCGCCTGCAAAGCGCTCCATTGCGCTGGCGCTCTGGTCAATGACCGTCATTGTCGCGCCGATTTGCGGCCCGATTCTGGGGGGCTACATCAGTGATAATTACCACTGGGGATGGATTTTCTTCATCAACGTGCCGATTGGCATCGCCGTCGTCCTGATGACGTTACACACGCTGCGCGGACGTGAAACGCATACCGAACGGCGACGTATTGACGCCGTCGGGCTGGCGTTACTGGTGATTGGCATCGGCAGCCTGCAAATTATGCTCGATCGCGGTAAAGAGCTGGACTGGTTCTCCTCGCAGGAAATTATCATCCTGACCGTGGTCGCCGTCATCGCCATCAGTTTCCTGATCGTCTGGGAACTGACCGACGATCACCCTATCGTCGATCTTTCTCTTTTTAAATCGCGTAACTTCACTATTGGCTGCTTGTGCATCAGCCTTGCCTATATGCTCTATTTCGGCGCCATTGTTCTACTGCCGCAGCTTTTGCAAGAGGTGTACGGCTATACCGCAACGTGGGCAGGTCTGGCGTCGGCGCCAGTCGGCATTATTCCGGTAATTTTGTCGCCGATTATCGGACGCTTCGCGCATAAACTGGATATGCGCAGGCTGGTCACGTTCAGCTTCATTATGTACGCCGTCTGTTTTTACTGGCGCGCCTGGACGTTCGAACCGGGTATGGATTTCGGCGCTTCCGCATGGCCGCAGTTTATTCAGGGATTTGCCGTCGCCTGCTTCTTTATGCCGCTGACCACCATTACGCTCTCCGGGTTACCGCCAGAACGGCTGGCGGCGGCATCAAGCCTGTCGAACTTCACGCGAACGCTGGCGGGCTCCATCGGCACCTCGATTACCACCACTATGTGGACCGATCGTGAGTCGCTACACCATGCGCAGCTCACCGAGTCGATTACGGCGTATAATCCAAACGCTCAGGCTATGTACGATAAACTGGAAGGCTTAGGGATGACGCACCAACAGGCGTCAGGCTGGATAGCCCAGCAAATCACGAATCAGGGGCTGATTATTTCCGCCAACGAAATCTTCTGGATGTCGGCGGGGATCTTCCTGGTGCTGCTCGGCCTGGTGTGGTTCGCCAAACCGCCCTTCGGTGCGGGCGGCGGCGGCGGCGCGCACTAACTATCTGATAAAAGGGATCTGCGGATCCCTTTTTTAGTAGACCAACAATCAGAAGAAATATTTGAATCTCAGACGCCCGCCGTAACGCGCATCTTCACTGTTATCGCCATTATTCGGATTGGCCTCTACCCATGAAGCATAGGCACCGAGGTAGATGTTAAAGTTTTTCATATCCATCACGTTGGGGAATAAATATGAGGCATGAATAGTGTGAATGTCATAATTGCCGGGATCGGTGATCCAACAATCGTCCTCACAAACGGCATCGATATTAGTAGCATTGAAGGCTTCGATTTTGTTATGCGCATAGATATAACCCAGTTCAAATCGATGCCACAGCGCATTCACCCCAGCGGTAAAATCTGTCTCATCGGTCGCATCCATATAGGCGGTATTCAGGTTAATCACTGCGCCATCTTCCGGGTCAGTTTTTTGACCATTCCAGGTCATGGTAAAACCATAGCCCGTACGATCTGACTGATCGATCCACTTCCCATTCTCATAATAGCCATAGGCGTTGTTAACGACGTTACTTTCCATCGCTATCGCCGTTGAAAAACGCCCGTTTTGCCAGGCGATAACCGGACGGACGTAAGCCACGTTTTTATCGTTGGTTAAATCCATTCCGTGGTACTGCTTCTCGGTATATAACGTACTGCCATTTTCCAGCAATGTGTTAACTTCGAAATACCAGTTGTCGATGGTTTTACTCAGCAGGAAGTTACCCCCACTGTCGCTACGTCCCCGTCCTTCTTTCATCATATAGATATAGCCGTAACCGTCACTGTAAAGATCGTTCGCTGTATTCCCCGAATATTCAATAAACGTATCCTGATTCAGCGGGAACATATCGTAGGCTTCAAAACGACCAACCTTAATTTTCCAGTCATTCTCACGACCAAAGAAGAAAACGGCATCATCAAGGTTCATTTTTCCGGTCAGGTCCGCCAGAGGCTGTACAGAGAATCCGGCAAAATTACCGTTGTCCAGCCGCTGGTAGCCATCAAAGCCCAACAACAGGCGTCCGTTAATATCCCAGCGTTCATTGGTTCCTGATGCCCAATCTTTATTCGCTGACGTTCTCATCGAGGTCAGGCTACCGGAACGGCTTGCCGCATCCATATTAAATTCGACATCGCCATAGAACTTAATATCGCTGAATCCGGATAAGGTCAGCTTCGGCGGCGTTTTATCTGCTGCAATGGGCTCGGCGGACTGGACATTCACCGTCGGCGTAGCGGCGACCTGCTGCTGTTTCAACGAGCGAATTTGCGCCTCGGCATCGGATGCCCGTTTTTCAGCATTAACAACACGTTGCTCCAGTTCAGCCAGACGCTGCTCAATAGTGATATTATTCGCTGCCCAAAGGTTATGAGAAAAGCAAGCACCGATCATCAGCGCCAAATATTTAGCCTTCATTTTTTATCCCTTAAGTTTGATGTATACCAGATAAGATTTGCTAAAAACCCCATCGACCGGCTATTAGTAGAGTCTTGTTATTACCTGGATATCTGGCGCATTCCATTATGTTTTTCTATTAATTATTTATGATTTTTAGTTTATGTGATCAATACACTCTGGCATCGTGAGTTATCCGCCTTTTCTGTTTGCCAGATCACATTTTATTATTTAACAGGCCAGGCATTACTTAATTTAAAATGTATTCTCGCCGCAAATATAATAAACGCAAATTATATTAAGCAATAAAAAACCCCGGCCATAAACCGGGGTTAATTTAAATACTGGAACCGCTTACCAATAAGACTAAATATGCAGTTCCTGCAGCTTTTCTTTCGGCAGCGCCAGCTCTTTATTGCTGTTCACGCGCACATCACGCTCCAGAATATGACGGGCAATGTCCTGCGCTTCACTGAGCGAGTGCATCTGATACGTACCGCACTGGTAAACGTTCAGCTCCGGGATCTGGTTTTGATCCTGCACTTTCAGCACATCCGCCATCGCCGCTTTCCAGGCGTCGGCAACACGCTGCTCGTCCGGCGTGCCAATCAGGCTCATGTAAAAGCCGGTGCGGCAGCCCATCGGCGAGATATCGATAATCTCAACGCCGTTACCGTTGAGGTGGTCGCGCATAAAGCCAGCAAACAGATGCTCAAGCGTATGAATCCCTTTTTCCGGCATCACTTCTTTGTTCGGAATGCAAAAACGCAGATCAAACACGGTGATTGCGTCGCCATGCGGGGTGTTCATCGTTTTTGCAACCCGGACCGCCGGCGCTTGCATCCGGGTATGATCGACTGCGAAGCTATCTAATAATGGCATTTAGTCACCTCCGATAATTTTTTAAAAATAAACTGAACTCTTTGTTCCGGGGCGAGTCTGAGTATATGAAAGACGCGCATTTGTTATCATCATCCCTGTTTTCAGCGATGAAATTTTGGCCACTCCGTGAGTGGCCTTTTTCTTTTGGGTCAGGCGTGTTTTGCAAGCCACGCGGCAAACGGCTCGGTATCCGCCGCCTCAATCTCCTGCTGACGACGTACTGAAGCGTCACGTTCAGCAATAAACTCTTCTTCCTGTAAAATCTCCAGCGGCTCTTCGCGTAACAGATTACGGTAAGCCTCACCGAACGCTTTCCCGGTGCCGCCAATGCCTTCATCAATCATAGACCGTAGGATCCGGGCGGAGAATGTCAGTTCAGGATTATCAAAGCAGGCGACCAACTCGTCACACACCTTTTGATACTCCTCTCCCCCGTGGATACTGTCCAGCGTTTGCGCCACGCGTTTCAGATCGCGGAAAAGATCTTTCCCGACTTTGGGCAGCGGGAATTGCGCAGTTTCACAGCCAATGCCTAACGTCAGGCCCGGCTTACGCCCTTCCAGAATAACGCGATTCCAGTTAGTACGCGTACATAACAGCTCATCGCTACTCATTTCCGGCGCATCGGCCAATACGCACCAGACCATAAACAGATCGAGGAAGCGCACCTGTTGCTCGTCTACGCCGATCGGTGAGAACGGATTAATATCGAGAGAACGAACTTCAATATACTCAATACCACCACGCAGAAGCGCGTCAGAAGGCGATTCGCCGCTGCGCGTCACGCGCTTGGGACGAATGGGCGCGTACAGCTCATTTTCAATTTGCAGAACGTTGCTGTTAATCTGTAGCCGCTTACCGTCTTTTTCCACACCAATCCGCGCGTACTCCTCGGAAGGGGTTTTAATCGCCCGCTTCAGACCTGCCACATACTCATGCAAATCGTTAAACGTAATTCCGAGATTGCTTTGCGACTTATTGGTATAGCCCAAATCACTCAAACGCAGCGACGTCGCATATGGCAGGTAGTACATGCCGCAGTCCGTTTTTTCAAACGGTAATGTGGTTGGCTTTCCTTGCAGGAAAGAGGAACAAATGGCCGGAGACGCGCCAAACAGATAGGGGATGACCCAGCCAAAACGGTAATAGTTGCGAATCAGACGAAAATAGCCGGCAGAAATTTTTTCTTTTGCCGCTTCGCCTTCCGTAACGCCGCATTTCGCCTGCCAGAACGCCATCGGTAATGAAAAATTGTAATGTACGCCGGAGATGGTTTGCATCAAAGCGCCATAACGATTTTTCAGCCCTTCGCGATAGAGCGTCTTAAAGCGCCCGGTATTGGATGTGCCGTACTGCGCCAGCTCTATGTCCTGCCCTTCCGCAATATAGCAGGGCATACTTAATGGCCACATCCGCTCATCGCCCAGTTTCCTGGCCGTATACCGATGGAGATCGCGCATAAAAGTGAGCATATGCTGGATATCGCCATCGACTGGCGTAATAAACTCCAGTAGGGCTTCCGCAAAATCCGTGGTAATCCATTTATGGGTCAGCGCTGAACCTAACGCTTCAGGATGACCTGTTGTCGCCAGCGTGCCATCAGCATTGACACGCAGCGTTTCGCGCTCTAACCCGCGCTGTATCCCCTTTAACGCCTGAGGATGTTTTTCCAGCCAGGCCAGAGCCTGTGATACGTCCGGGATCAAATTGACCTCCCGCCTGTCCAAATCGTTTTAATAAGCATAACTGTAATGGCGGCCATACATGCCAAACCTACAATTATTACCACCACATCATGCCCTGAACCGTCGCCGCTGCGAGCGCAACATAGCGCAGCGCCTTACCAAGACACAAAAAAAAGATCGTCCGCCCCCACGGGATGCGCATCCATCCCGCTAACAGGCACAACAAATCACCGATGACCGGCATCCAGCTTAATAATAGTGTGGCTGCGCCATAACGCTTTAGCCAGCCAGTCGCTTTTTCCTGCCAGCGCGACGTTTTGCGCAGCGGAAAGAAACGCCCAAGAATAACGTTAGTTACCCCTCCAAGGCTATTACCCATTGTTGCTGTTAAGACTAAGACCCAAGGATGGCTGACGCCGGAGACCAGCATAGCAACCAAAACCACCTCAGAATTACCGGGTAACAGCGTCGCGCTGAGAAAACTACTGGCAAACAGAGACAGGAGCGACAGTCCGTCACTCACAATAGTCGGACATCCACGGCATCCATTCCCGCCGCCCGCGCCGCCTGTAAACCAAAATCGGCATCTTCAAATACCACGCACTGCGTCGGCATGACGCCCATCTGCTGGGCGCACAGTAGGAAGGTGTCAGGCGCAGGTTTGTGATGCTGTACGTGATCTGCCGCCACAACCGCATCAAAATAACGACGCAGCCCCAGATGCGCTAACAAGGCTTCCGCGATAGCGCTTTCGCTACCGGTACCGACCGACATGGGACGCCGCCCATGCCACGCTTTAACCACCTCAACCAGCGGCAGCGGTTCTACGCAGTCCAGCAGGATGCTTTTTACCGCGTCGGTTTTCTCACGCGCCAGTGACAGGGGATCAAGATCGGCATGGTTAAGCTCAATGATTGACTGGGCGATAAGCCAGGTTGGCGAACCGTTAAGCGCGACCATTGCCTGTTCATCAAAACGAAGACCATAGCGCCCCAAAACCTCACGCCACGCTTTGCGATGCGTGGGTTCGGTATCCAGGAGAGTACCGTCCATATCAAAAATCAAACCAGCATAACGTGCGTACATCGTGTTCTCGCAAACCGAATAACCAGACAGTACTTTATCGCAATTGGTTGATTTTGTCGCTAATAGAGATGAAGAGGTATGTTCAGGATAAGGGGAAAAGCGATTGCGGGGCAGTGACGTATCCGGGAGGATTATTCGCCTTATGGGCCGTTGCTGACGCAACGTTATCCTTCTGATGCCAGCGGTGATTACCGCTATCTTATCTGCATCTTCATCGCTGAAAGTACGGAGAATATGGTGCATCCGGGAGGATTCGAACCTCCGACCGCTCGGTTCGTAGCCGAGTACTCTATCCAGCTGAGCTACGGATGCATTGGAAATGATGTTTACTACAAGATTTGATGTCGCATTTACTGCCACACTAAATAAGATGGCGCATCCGGGAGGATTACTCGCCTTAAGGCTCGCCCTTCGGGCCGTTGCTGATGCAACGTTATCCTTCCTGGTGCCAGCGGTGATTACCGCTATCTTATCCGTATCTTCATCACTGAAAGTACGGAGAATATGGTGCATCCGGGAGGATTCGAACCTCCGACCGCTCGGTTCGTAGCCGAGTACTCTATCCAGCTGAGCTACGGATGCATCGGGAAACTTACTTTACTGCAGATTTTGATACCGCGGGAAAGCCGTATCAAGTAAGAGATGGTGCATCCGGGAGGATTCGAACCTCCGACCGCTCGGTTCGTAGCCGAGTACTCTATCCAGCTGAGCTACGGATGCATCGGGAAACTTACTTTACTGCAGATTTTGATACCGCGGGAAAGCCGTATCAAGTAAGAGATGGTGCATCCGGGAGGATTCGAACCTCCGACCGCTCGGTTCGTAGCCGAGTACTCTATCCAGCTGAGCTACGGATGCAAATGGCGGTGAGGCGGGGATTCGAACCCCGGATGCAGCTTTTGACCGCATACTCCCTTAGCAGGGGAGCGCCTTCAGCCTCTCGGCCACCTCACCACACGCCTCTTACGAGTGCTTCGAAGAACTTGTTCTGCTCATCGTCGCTGCGTGGCGCACATATTACTTTCTGGGACTTATAAGTCAAACAATTTTTCCAGAGCTTTTATCGTTTGCACACTTCACGCTCAATTAGTCTGTAAAAAAGCCAAAAAGAGTGTTTTATCAACAGATAATTTGATGACACGCTGGCCGCCAAAAGCGCACCATATCAACAGTGAGGTTGAAAAAAGTCATGAAGGGACAACGCGGGCGAGCGAGAAGAGAGGCTGCGTCTCACCCGAAAAGTGAGACGCGAAAACCTTAGTAACTGGACTGCTGGGATTTTTCAGCCTGGATACGCTGGTAGATCTCTTCACGATGGACAGAAACTTCTTTCGGGGCGTTCACGCCAATACGCACCTGGTTGCCCTTCACCCCTAAAACTGTCACGGTGACCTCATCGCCAATCATGAGGGTCTCACCAACTCGACGAGTCAGAATCAGCATTCTTTGCTCCTTGAAAGATTAAAAGAGTCGGGTCTCTCTGTATCCCGGCATTATCCATCATATAACGCCAAAAAGTAAGCGATGACAAACACCTTAGGTGTAAGCAGTCATGGCATTACATTCTGTTAAACCTAAGTTTAGCCGATATACAAAACTTCAACCTGACTTTATCGTTGTCGATAGCGTTGAAGTAAACGCCGCAGCATGGGCTGCGGCGCCAACGAACGCTTATAATTATTGCAATTTTGCGCTGACCCAGCCTTGTACACTGGCTAACGCTGCAGGCAGAGCTGCCGCATCCGTACCACCGGCTTGCGCCATGTCCGGACGACCGCCACCCTTACCGCCCACCTGCTGAGCGACCATACCAATCAATTCCCCTGCTTTAACCCGGTCGGTCACATCCTTCGACACGCCCGCAATCAGAGAAACCTTACCTTCAACAACCGTTGCCAGTACGATAACGGTAGACCCCAGTTGATTTTTCAGATCATCAACCATGGTTCGCAGCATTTTCGGCTCAATACCAGCAAGCTCGCTGACCAGGAGCTTCACGCCGTTGAGATCGACCGCTTTACTGGAAAGATTTGCACTCTCCTGCGCTGCGGCCTGGTCCTTCAACTGCTGCAACTCTTTTTCCAGCTGACGTGTACGTTCCAGCACGGCGCGCACTTTGTCGCCCAGATTCTGGCTGTCGCCCTTCAGCAGATGCGCAATATCGTTTAAGCGATCGCTTTGCGCATGAACGGTGGCCATAGCGCCTTCACCGGTTACCGCCTCAATACGACGAATGCCCGCTGCGGTGCCGGACTCAGAGATAATACGGAATAGACCGATATCACCGGTACGACTGGCGTGAGTACCGCCGCACAGTTCGGTAGAGAAATCGCCCATGCTCAGAACGCGTACACGTTCGTCGTATTTCTCGCCAAACAGCGCCATAGCCCCTTTCGCCTTCGCCGCGTCGAGATCCATGATGTTCGTTTCAATCGGCAGGTTGCGGCGAATTTGCGCATTCACCAAATCTTCAACCTGACGAATCTCCGACGGCTTCATCGCTTCATTGTGCGAGAAGTCGAAGCGCAGCACTTTATCGCTAACCAGCGAACCTTTCTGCGCAACGTGTGTCCCAAGCACCTGGCGCAACGCCGCGTGCATCAGGTGCGTGGCGGAGTGGTTCAGGCGGATACGTGCGCGGCGCGCTTCATCTACGTCAGCCTGTACCGCATCGCCCACTTTCAGAGCGCCCGCAGACAATTTGCCGAGGTGACCAATCGCCTGACCATATTTTTGCGTGTCGTCCACAGCGAAAGTAAATCCAGCGCCTTTCAGCTCGCCTTTATCGCCAACCTGACCGCCTGATTCCGCATAGAATGGGGTCTGATCCAGCACGACAACCGCTTCCTGTCCCGCGTTAATCGCTTCAACCGCTTTACCATCGACAAACAGCGCAGTCACTTTGCCGTTCAGTTCCAGATGGTCATAACCTTTAAATTCAGAAGCGCTATCAACGCGGATCATCGCGTTGTAGTCCGCGCCAAAACCGCTAGCTTCGCGCGCACGACGGCGTTGCTCTTCCATAGCGGCTTCAAAACCGGCTTCATCGACTTTGATGTTGCGCTCACGGCAGACGTCCGCCGTTAGATCGACCGGGAAACCATAAGTATCATACAGACGGAAAGCTGTTTCGCCGTCCAGGGTGTCGCCCTGCAATTTCGCCAGTTCTTCATCCAGCAGCGCCAGACCGCGCTCCAGCGTACGGGCGAACTGCTCTTCTTCCGTTTTCAGAACCTGCTCGACCTGCGCCTGCTGACGTTTCAACTCTTCGCCTGCGGAGCCCATTACCTCAATCAGCGGCCCAACCAGCTTGTAGAAGAAGGTCTCTTTCGCGCCCAGCATGTTGCCGTGACGAACCGCGCGACGAATAATGCGACGCAGCACATAGCCACGGTTTTCATTCGACGGCAGCACGCCATCGGCAACCAGGAATGCGCAAGAACGGATGTGGTCGGCGATAACGCGCAGCGATTTATTACCCAGATCGGTGGCGCCGGTGACTTTCGCTACCGCTTCAATCAACGTGCGGAACAGGTCGATGTCATAGTTAGAGTTAACGTGTTGCAGTACCGCGGCAATACGCTCCAGCCCCATACCGGTATCTACAGACGGTTTCGGCAATGGTTCCATAGTCCCGTCAGCCTGACGGTTGAACTGCATAAAGACGATGTTCCAGATCTCAATATAGCGATCGCCGTCTTCTTCCGGGCTTCCCGGAGGGCCGCCCCAGATGTGGTCGCCATGATCGTAGAAGATTTCGGTGCACGGACCGCAGGGACCGGTGTCGCCCATCTGCCAGAAGTTATCCGATGCGTATGGCGCGCCTTTATTGTCGCCGATGCGGATAATACGCTCGCGCGGGATGCCGACTTCTTTTTCCCAGATCTCATAGGCTTCGTCGTCGGTTTCATAAACGGTGACCCATAAACGCTCTTTTGGCAGAGCAAACCAGTTTTCACCGGTCAGTAATTCCCATGCGAACTGAATGGCGTCGTGTTTGAAGTAATCGCCGAAGCTGAAGTTGCCCAGCATTTCGAAGAAAGTATGGTGACGTGCAGTGTATCCGACGTTTTCCAGATCGTTGTGTTTACCCCCCGCGCGTACGCAACGCTGGGAAGTGGTTGCACGGGAATAATTACGTTTATCGAGCCCAAGGAAAACATCCTTGAACTGGTTCATCCCGGCATTGGTAAACAACAGAGTGGGGTCATTGTTAGGCACCAGGGAACTGCTGGCAACTACCTGATGCCCTTTACTATGGAAAAAGTCGAGAAACGCCTGACGGATCTCAGCGGTGCTCTTGCTCATAATTATCCTGAAATCAAGCTACACTTCATCCTTCAGGCCGCCTCTGCGTTGGCTGCGAGTTTCCCGGTCACGCGTTCCCGAGGCTCACTTGCCGCTTTGATGCGGCTTGAATGATTTTGTGTATTTAAGGAATATTCGTCGCAGACGCTGTTCGCCGTTAAGCAACCCGCGTCCAGACGGAAAAAGTGGGAATAAGATAAGTTTTCTTTACCGGGAAGTAAAATCCCGTATGCGCTCAATCTGCAAAATTTCGCCATATTTGCTGGATATCGTCCATCAGATACCCGCGATAGAGCAAAAAGCGCTGTACCTTAACCTTTTCTGAAAAGTTTGAAGGGAGCGGCTCGCCATATTTGCGAACGGCCTGTTCATGTGCCATTTCACTCCAGTCAATTTCACATTCTCGCATCGCTTTTTCAGTCGATTCACGGGAAATGCCTTTCTGATTCAACTCCTGGCGAATACGCGCCGGGCCATAGCCTTTGCGGCTACGACTGGCGATAAAGCGCATCACGAAGCGCTCGTCATCAAGATAGTGATGTTCGTGGCACCAGGCGATCACGCGTTCATAATCGTCTGCCGTCGCATCAATCTCTTCCGGCCCATTTTTGCCCATCACCGGCGCGGAGAGTTTACGCCGTAATTCCTGCTCGCTGTGATCGCGGACAGCAAGAATACGTACCGCACGATCAAGGAGACGAGCATAAGCGGGACGGCGCGATGTGGGTTCACTCATAAAAAACCTTAACAGGGAGAAATGCCAAAAGGGCCGCATAAATGCAGCCCTTTATGGTAATTTAACGTTTTGCTGAATGGCGGCTTCGTTTTGCCCGACCCACCATCACCTGATGATTAAAAATCTTCGTTGGTTTCTGCAACGCCTTCGCTATCGTCAACGGCGAAATCGGGCGTGGCATTCTGATTACTCAACAGTAATTCACGAACCCTTTTCTCGATCTCTTTCGCTGTCGCCGGGTTCTCTTTCAGCCAGGTAGTCGCGTTCGCTTTACCCTGGCCAATCTTCTCGCCGTTGTAGCTGTACCATGCGCCCGCTTTCTCGATCAGCTTCTCTTTCACGCCCAGGTCAACCAGTTCGCCATAGAAGTTGATGCCTTCACCGTAGAGGATCTGGAACTCGGCCTGCTTAAACGGCGCGGCGATTTTGTTTTTCACCACTTTCACACGCGTTTCGCTACCCACGACATTATCGCCCTCTTTCACCGCGCCAATACGACGGATATCAAGACGAACAGAGGCGTAGAATTTCAGCGCGTTACCGCCGGTGGTGGTTTCCGGGTTACCGAACATCACGCCAATCTTCATACGGATCTGGTTGATGAAAATCAACAGCGTGTTGGACTGTTTCAGGTTCCCCGCCAGCTTACGCATCGCCTGGCTCATCATACGCGCCGCGAGGCCCATGTGAGAGTCGCCGATTTCGCCTTCGATTTCCGCTTTCGGCGTTAGCGCCGCTACGGAGTCGACCACAATGACGTCCACCGCGCCTGAACGCGCCAGCGCGTCACAGATTTCCAGCGCCTGCTCGCCGGTATCCGGCTGAGAGCAGAGCAGGTTATCGATATCGACGCCCAGCTTGCGTGCGTAAACAGGGTCAAGCGCGTGTTCCGCATCGATAAACGCACAGGTTTTACCTTCACGCTGCGCAGCGGCAATCACCTGTAGCGTCAGGGTCGTTTTACCGGAAGATTCCGGCCCGTAAATTTCGACGATACGCCCCATCGGCAGACCGCCCGCACCGAGTGCGATGTCCAGTGAAAGCGAACCGGTGGAGATAGTTTCCACATCCATAGAACGGTCTTCACCCAGACGCATGATGGAGCCTTTACCAAATTGCTTTTCAATTTGGCCCAGTGCTGCCGCCAACGCTTTCTGTTTGTTTTCGTCGATAGCCATTATTACTCCTGTCATGCAACTTGGTATTGAACCGGATAGTGAATTCGTACTGTTGAAGCAATTATACTGTATGCTCATACAGTATCAAGTGTTTTGTAGAAATTGTTGCCACAGGGTTTGTAGCGCGTACGTCGTCGCCTGTCGACGCACCGATTCACGGTCGCCGCTGAAGCATTCCCGACGCGTAATCCCTTCTCCACTGACGCTGGCGAAAGCAAACCACACCGTACCAACCGGCTTTTCTTCACTGCCGCCATCCGGCCCGGCAATCCCGCTAATAGCGACAGCAAAATCGGCGCGAGCGGCCTTCAGCGCCCCGATCGCCATTTCGACCACTACGGGTTCGCTGACCGCGCCATGCTGCGCCAGAGTCTCTTCACGCACGCCAATCATCTGCGCTTTGGCTTCATTACTATAGGTGACAAAGCCGCGTTCAAACCAGGCGGAGCTTCCGGCGGTGTCGGTAATGGCTTTCGCCAGCCAGCCGCCGGTACAGGACTCTGCTGTCGTTACGGTCGCCCCGCGCGCTTTTAACGCCAGCCCGACCTGCTCGCTAAGCCGCATCAGTTCACTGTCAGTCATCATGACCTCTGTCAGTTAGAAATCCTGCCGCACAAGATAGCACTTTCTCACCAGAGATGGGGACGAGCAGTCGATTTTACGAGTCGGATTCCGAAAAAATGCCAGCAGGTTATTTATGCAGAATGAAATGAGGTAGCACATGACTAAATAGCAGTACCATGTCGCTAAATTTACACGCACGGAGAGAAAGCAAGGATGTCACTCAAAAAAACGGAAAGCACACAGCACAAACTGAAACAAACCTGTCAACTACGGCTGTGGTTAATTGTGGGTGGAGTATGTTCATTAGGAATGGGAGTACTGAATATATTGTCGTCAGGCTATTTTGAACCGTATGACGGCGGTCAAATTATCTTAGGCCTGGGATGTCTGGGATATAGTCTGGCACTATCAAAGAAGATATCCCACTTGCAGGCAGAGAATCAGCCCAAAAAGCCATAATAATAGCGGAGGGGGTGCTCCCCTCCCTAAGCGTAAATTAGCGCACCCGCGCCAGCGCTACCGCCTGGCCCAGTTGCCAAACCGCCATCGCATAATGCGTGCTGTGGTTATATCGGGTAATGGTGTAGAAGTTCGGCAGGCCGTACCAGTACTGGTAGCCCGTACCGATATCCAGACGCAGCAGGCTGGCTTCCTGATGATTGCCCAACAATTGCTGCGGCGTTAAGCCTGCGGCGGCAAGCTGAGAGAGGCTGTATTTTGTTTTGAAACCATTCGCCAGTCCCGGCGCCTGACCATTCGCTGGCACCGCAACCGTATCGCCTTTCACCCAACCATGCGCCTTGAAGTAGTTCGCCACACTGCCGATGGCATCTACCGGATCCCACAAGTTAATGTGCCCATCGCCATTGAAATCGACCGCATATTCTTTATAGGAAGACGGCATAAACTGGCCGTAGCCCATCGCGCCGGCAAAGGAACCTTTCAGATTGAGCGGATCGTCTTGCTCATCGCGCGCCATGAGCAGGAAGGTTTCCAGCTCGCCGGAGAAATATTCCGCCCGGCGCGGATAGTTAAATGACAGCGTCGCCAGCGCGTCCAGAATCCGCGTTTTCCCCATGATACGTCCCCAGCGGGTTTCCACGCCGATGATGCCCACGATGATTTCCGGCGGTACGCCGTATACCTGCCAGGCGCGGTTCAGCGCGTCTTCATACTGATTCCAGAACGCGACGCCGTTTTGCACGTTATCCGGCGTAATAAATTGTTTGCGGTAGCGCAACCAGGCGCCATTTGGTCCAGCGGGCGGCTGAGTGGTCGGCGCTTGTCTGTCCATCAGACGCAGGACGTAATCCAGTCTTTTAGACTGCGAGAGGATCTCCTGCAGTTGCTGACGGTCGAAACCGTGTTTACTGACCATTTTATCAATGAACTGCTGCGCATTAGGGTTGTTGGCGAAGTCGCCGCCCATTTGCATGACGTTATGCTGCGGCTCAAGCAGGAAGCCGCCGGAAGACGTGCCCGTCGTCGCTTGAGTCTCGGAAGATTTTGGCGTGCTGCTACAGGCAGCAAGCAATACGCAAAGTGGAAGTAACGCTACATAACGACGCTTGAACATGAGAGATCCATTAAACAAATTCAGCCAGGGAGAAGTATGGTAAAGCATCCCCCGCCGCACAAGGAAGCGGCACAAGAGAATAAATCACCTTTCTCCTCTTTTCAGTTTGTATCTGCTCCCCCACCCCACAAACTTTCAACTTAAAATATTTTTCTTTTATTTTGCGATCACAATAACACTTTTGAATCTTTCAACATGATTAAAATGAACAGGAAATTAGCAAGAAAACTAAAAACCCTACAGGAGAGAACAATGATCGAAACCATTACACATGGTGCGGAGTGGTTCATCGGGTTATTCCAGAAAGGCGGAGAGGTGTTTACCGGTATGGTGACCGGTATTCTTCCGCTACTGATAAGCCTGCTGGTTATCATGAATGCGCTCATCAATTTTATCGGCCAGCAGCGTATTGAGCGTTTTGCCCAACGTTGCGCCGGAAATCCGCTATCTCGTTACCTGCTTTTACCGTGTATCGGGACATTTGTTTTTTGTAATCCGATGACCCTGAGTCTGGGACGCTTTATGCCGGAGAAGTACAAGCCGAGCTATTACGCGGCGGCCTCCTATAGCTGTCACTCCATGAACGGTCTGTTTCCGCATATCAATCCCGGCGAACTGTTTGTTTATCTGGGTATCGCCAGCGGACTCACCACGTTAGGGCTTCCTCTCGGCCCGCTCGCGGTGAGCTATCTGCTGGTAGGTCTGGTGACGAACTTCTTCCGCGGTTGGGTCACCGATCTCACCACCGCTATTTTTGAGAAAAAAATGGGGATTCAACTTGAGCAGAAAGTACATCTGACAGGAGCGGTATCATGACACGGGTTCGTATTGAGAAAGGCGCCGGCGGCTGGGGTGGCCCGCTTGAGCTGGACGTTACGCCAGGCAAAAAGATCGTCTATATCACAGCCGGTACGCGCCCGGCGATCGTCGACAAACTGGCGCAACTAACAGGCTGGCAAGCGGTGGACGGCTTTAAAGAAGGCGAACCGCCGGAAGCGGAGATCGGCGCGGCCATTATCGACTGTGGCGGTACGCTGCGCTGCGGTATCTATCCGAAACGCCGGATTCCAACCATTAATATTCACTCGACGGGTAAGTCCGGCCCACTGGCGCAGTATATTGTTGAGGATATTTATGTCTCCGGCGTAAAAGAAGAAAACATTACTCTTGTCGGCGAAACGCCTGCCAGTCCCCAGCCTGCCAAAACGACATTAGGACGTGACTACGACACCAGCAAAAAAATCACCGAGCAGAGCGACGGGCTGCTGGCAAAAGTCGGTATGGGAATGGGCTCCGCCGTGGCGGTACTGTTCCAGTCCGGTCGCGACACCATTGATACGGTTCTGAAAACAATCCTGCCGTTTATGGCGTTCGTTTCGGCGCTGATCGGCATCATTATGGCCTCAGGTCTTGGCGACTGGATCGCCCACGGCCTGGCGCCATTAGCCAGCCATCCACTGGGGCTGGTGACGCTGGCATTGATCTGCTCTTTCCCGCTGCTGTCGCCCTTTCTCGGCCCTGGCGCGGTTATCGCTCAGGTCATTGGCGTCCTGATCGGCGTTCAGATAGGCCTGGGCAATATCCCCCCGCATCTGGCGCTTCCCGCCCTGTTCGCGATTAACGCGCAGGCGGCCTGCGACTTTATCCCGGTCGGCCTGTCACTGGCGGAAGCGAAACAAGACACCGTTCGCGTCGGCGTACCTTCTGTGCTGGTCGGACGCTTCCTGACTGGCGCGCCCACGGTACTTATCGCCTGGTTTGTTTCCGGCTTTATCTATCAATAAGAGGTTCAGACATGAGCGTGATTTATCAAACCACCATCACCCGTATCGGCCAGAGCGCGAAGGAGGCGCTCGGCGAACAGATGCTGATTACGTTTCGGGAAGGCGCGCCGGCGGATATCGAAGAATTTTGCTTCATCCATTGTCATGGCGAACTGACCGGCGCGCTGCAGCCTGGCGCGCGGTGTGAATTGGGCCAACATTGCTATCCGGTCACGGCGGTCGGCAGCGTAGCCGAGCAAAACCTGCGTGAACTGGGGCATATCACTTTGCGCTTCGATGGTCTGCGTGAAGCGGAATTTCCCGGCACCGTGCACGTTGCGGGGCCTGTACCGGACGATATCGCGCCGGGCTGTATTTTGACGTTTGTCGCTTAAGGAGAAAAAACATGAATCAAGTTGCCGTTGTCATTGGCGGAGGCCAGACCCTGGGGGCATTCCTTTGCCGTGGGCTTGCAGAAGAAGGATACCGCGTGGCGGTCGTTGATATTCAAAGCGATAAAGCCGCGAATGTCGCCCAGGAAATTAACGCCGATTTTGGCGAAGGTATGGCGTACGGTTTTGGCGCTGACGCTACCAGCGAGCAGAGCGTGCTGGCGCTGTCCCGCGGCGTAGACGAGATTTTCGGGCGCGTCGATCTGCTGGTTTACAGCGCGGGTATCGCCAAAGCGGCGTTTATCAGCGATTTCCAGCTGGGCGATTTTGACCGCTCGCTACAGGTGAATCTGGTGGGCTATTTCCTCTGCGCCCGGGAGTTTTCCCGCCTGATGATCCGCGACGGCATTCAGGGGCGCATTATTCAGATTAACTCTAAATCCGGCAAAGTGGGCAGTAAACACAACTCCGGCTACAGCGCGGCGAAATTCGGCGGCGTGGGGTTAACCCAGTCTCTGGCGCTGGATCTGGCGGAATACGGCATTACCGTACACTCGTTGATGCTCGGCAACCTGTTGAAATCGCCAATGTTCCAGTCACTGCTGCCGCAATACGCCACTAAACTGGGCATTAAGCCCGACGAGGTGGAACAGTATTACATTGATAAGGTACCGCTCAAACGCGGGTGTGATTATCAGGATGTGCTGAACATGCTGCTATTTTATGCCAGCCCGAAAGCGTCTTATTGCACCGGGCAGTCGATCAACGTAACCGGCGGTCAAGTGATGTTCTGACCGTGAATTGCCGGATGGCGCCGTAGGCCGGATAAGACGGTTACGCCGCCATCAGGCAAACCAACAGGAGCACATTATGGTTTCCACTCTGATTACCGTCGCCGTTATCGCCTGGTGTGCGCAACTGGCGCTGGGCGGCTGGCAGATTTCCCGCTTTAATCGAGCTTTCGATAAACTTAGCCAACAGGGGCGGGTCGGCGTCGGGCGCTCCGGCGGGCGTTTTAAGCCCCGGGTGGTGGTTGCCGTGGCGCTGGACGAACAGCAGCGGGTGACGGACACTTTATTGATGAAAGGCCTTACGGTATTCGCCAGACCGGTTAAAATTGCCGCAATGCAAGGAAAACATTTGCATGAATTACAGCCTGATGTGATCTTTCCCCATGATTCGCTCGCGCAGAATGCACTATCATTGGCGCTTAAACTGAAACATGGGTAATTTCGTTGTGAATGCGTATAGCTTGCGAAATTATCATTTTGCAACCAATACCCTAAATAATTCGAGTTGCAGGAAGGCGGCGACGCAGTGAATCCCAGGAGCGTACATCAGTACGTGACCGGGGTGAGCGAGGAAAGCCAACGCACATGCAGCGTGAAGTATGACGGGTAAATACATAAGTCAGGGTAATCACGCCTATGAAACCTCGTCAGCGTCAGGCCGCGATTCTGGAGCACCTGCAAAAACAGGGAAAATGCTCGGTTGAAGAACTGGCCCAGTACTTTGACACGACAGGCACCACTATCCGTAAAGATCTGGTCATTCTGGAAAATGCCGGAACCGTCATCCGCACCTATGGCGGCGTGGTGTTGAATAAAGAAGAGTCCGATCCGCCTATTGATCACAAAACGCTTATCAACACCCACAAAAAAGCGCTGATAGCCGCAGCCGCTGTGAAATATATCCATGATGGCGATTCCATTATTCTGGACGCCGGAAGTACCGTGTTACAGATGGTGCCGTTGCTTTCGCGTTTTAGCAACATCACGGTGATGACCAACAGCCTCCATATTGTTAACGCGCTATCGGAACTGGACAACGAACAAACTATCCTGATGCCCGGCGGCACCTTCCGTAAAAAATCGGCGTCGTTTCACGGTCAACTGGCGGAAAACGCCTTTGAGCAATTCAGCTTTGATAAACTTTTCATGGGAACTGACGGTATTGACCTGAACGTCGGTGTGACCACGTTCAATGAGGTTTACACCGTCAGTAACGCAATGTGCAATGCAGCACGCGAGGTGATTCTGATGGCGGACTCCTCAAAATTTGGTCGTAAAAGCCCCAATGTGGTGTGCAGTCTGGAAACCGTCGACAAACTGATCACGGACGCGGGGATCGATCCGGCATTTCGTCAGGCGCTGGAAGCAAAAGGGATTGAAGTAATCATAACCGGAGAAAGCAATGAGTGATGCACTACTAAACGCAGGCCGTCAGACCTTAATGCTGGAGCTACAGGAAGCCAGCCGTCTGCCGGAGCGTCTGGGCGATGATTTTGTCCGCGCCGCCAATATCATTATTCACTGTGAAGGCAAAGTGATCGTTTCCGGCATTGGCAAGTCAGGTCATATTGGTAAAAAAATCGCCGCGACGCTTGCCAGTACCGGTACTCCCGCTTTTTTTGTTCATCCGGCGGAAGCACTGCATGGCGATCTGGGGATGATTGAAAGCCGCGACGTGATGTTATTTATCTCCTATTCCGGCGGCGCAAAAGAACTCGACCTCATCATCCCGCGTCTGGAAGATAAATCCGTCGCGCTGCTGGCGATGACCGGTAAACTTCACTCTCCGCTGGGGCGAGCGGCAAAAGCCGTTCTGGATATTTCCGTCGAGCGAGAAGCCTGCCCGATGCATCTGGCGCCGACATCCAGTACCGTCAATACGCTGATGATGGGCGATGCGCTGGCGATGGCGGTCATGCAGGCGCGCGGTTTTAACGAAGAAGATTTCGCCCGTTCGCATCCGGCTGGCGCACTGGGCGCGCGTTTGCTCAATAATGTGCATCACCTGATGCGCCAGGGCGATGCAATACCGCAGGTGATGCTCGCCACCAGCGTGATGGATGCCATGCTGGAACTTAGCCGTACCGGGCTGGGGCTGGTGGCGGTTTGCGATGAGCAACATGTTGTGAAAGGCGTCTTTACCGACGGCGACCTGCGTCGTTGGCTGGTGGGCGGCGGCGCGCTCACCACGCCGGTAAGCGAAGCCATGACGCCCAACGGTATTACGCTCCAGGCGCAAAGCCGCGCCATTGACGCCAAAGAGCTCCTGATGAAACGCAAAATTACCGCCGCGCCAGTGGTCGATGAAAACGGCAAACTCACCGGCGCCATTAACCTACAGGATTTCTACCAGGCGGGGATTATCTAATCCTTCAGTCCCAGACGCTTCGCCAGCCGATGCAGGTTGGCGACGTCGGTTTCCAGCGCCCGCGCGCTGGCCGCCCAGTTATGATTATTTTGCGCCAGCGCCTGGCGAATCATCTCTCGCTGGAAGTTCTCCGTCGATTCGCGCAAATTGCGGCAAGTCGGCAGCGCCAGAAAGCTTTCCGCAGGCGGCGCGGGTAAAACGTCCTCTGACAAGGCAAAATGCTGTGCCTCCAGTATCACCTCATCCCCTGCCCGGGTCGCTCTCGCCAGTACAACCGCACGGTGAATGGCATGTTCCAGCTCCCGGACGTTGCCCGGCCAGCCATAGTTGAGCAAATGGCGGCGCGCGTCGGGACTCAGCACCACGCGGGACAGCCCCAGCCGCAGTCGGCACTGCTCGCAAAAATAGCCCGCCAGCAGCACCACATCATCGCCGCGCTCGCGCAGCGGCGGCACAAAGAGCGGGAAAACGCTCAGGCGATGGAACAGATCGGCGCGAAAACGCCCTGCCAGCACCTCTTCACGCAGGTCACGGTTGGTTGCCGCCAACACCCGCACATCCACGCGCAGGCTACGATCGTCGCCGACGCGCTGAATATCGCCATACTGCAACACGCGAAGTAGCTTGGCCTGTAGCGCCAGCGACAGTTCGCCAATCTCATCCAGAAACAGCGTACCGTTATCCGCCATTTCGAACTTACCGCTACGATTACTGATAGCCCCGGTAAAAGCCCCTTTTACATGACCAAACAACTCGCTCTCCGCCACGCTTTCCGGCAGCGCGGCGCAGTTGAGATAGACCAGCGGATTGACCGCTCTGGGGGAGCCCTGGTGAATAGCTTTCGCCACCAGCTCTTTACCGGTCCCCGTTTCACCGCCGATCAGCACGTTAAGATCGGAGCCCGCCACAATCTCGATCTCTTTTTTCAACTGCGTCATCGCCGGCGACAGGCCGATCATGTGCGTCTCTTTTATCGGTTCAAACACGCCTGACGACCCCGGCAACATGTTCTGGCTTTCCAGTTGTTCAATTAACAGCGCATTACTCAATGCCCCGGCGGCCAGCGCGGCGACAAGCCGTAGTTCTTCATCGCTAAATACCTCGAACTGCTCCGGCGTCATAGCATCAAGGGTCAGCGCACCGATGAGGTTCTGTCCGGCAAACAGCGGCAGACCAACACAGGCGTGGACTTTCAGGCTTTCCTGTCCGGGAATTAACCCGTCATACGGATCGGGCAAATCGCTATCAGCCGGAAAACGCACCACGTCCCCCGCGCGGGCGATGGCTTCCAGGCGCGGATGCCCTTCCAGGGTAAAACGTCTGCCGAGGACGTCCTGCGCCAGGCCATCAATCGCCAGTGGAATAAATTGTCGTGATTCATAGCGCAGCAGCGCCGAGGCGTCGCACGCCAGCACCTGACGCAGCGTAGTAATCAGCCGCTGAAAACGATCCTGATGCCCAATGCCGCGTTGTAACTCAATGGCGATGCCCGCCAATACCTCCACGGAAAAACTCATGGTTACCTCATTGTCATTTTGACAATCTATAGTGTCATATTGACAGCATCATTTATAGTCTTTTTGACTATACCAAAAATACAAAATTATTATAATTTCACATAAATCAATAAGATGTAAAGTTGGCACACTACCTGCAATAAGCAAAACAACTTTTTGCAAACGTTGAATGAATTGAGGTGGTTATGTCTATTCTGGTTAAAAATAATATTCATTGGGTTGGCCAACGCGACTGGGAAGTACGTGATTTTCACGGCACTGAATACAAAACGCTGCGCGGCAGCAGCTATAACAGCTATCTCATTCGTGAAGAAAAGAATGTGCTGATCGATACCGTCGATCATAAGTTTAGCCGTGAGTTTGTGCAAAACCTGCGCAGTGAAATCGACCTCGCGGATATCGACTACATCATCATTAACCATGCCGAAGAAGACCATGCAGGCGCGCTGACCGAACTGATGGCGCAGATCCCGGACACGCCTATCTACTGTACCGCCAACGCCATTGATTCTATCAACGGCCATCATCATCATCCGGAATGGAATTTTAAGGTGGTGAAAACCGGCGATACGCTGGATATCGGCAACGGCAAGCAGTTGATCTTCGTGGAAACGCCGATGCTGCACTGGCCGGACAGCATGATGACCTATATGACCGGCGACGCGGTGTTATTCAGCAACGACGCCTTTGGTCAGCACTACTGCGACGAGCGCCTGTTCAATGATGAAGTGGACCAAACCGAACTGTTTGAACAATGCCAGCGCTACTACGCCAATATCCTGACGCCGTTCAGCCGTCTGGTAACGCCAAAAATTACCGAAATCCTCGGCTTCAACCTGCCGGTGGATATGATTGCGACCTCACACGGCGTGGTATGGCGCGACAACCCAACGCAAATCGTGGAGCTGTATCTGAAATGGGCGGCAGATTATCAGGAAGATCGTATCACTATTTTCTACGATACCATGTCGAACAATACTCGCATGATGGCGGATGCCATCGCACAGGGTATCAACGAAGTGGACCCCAACGTGGCGGTCAAAATCTTTAACGTCGCCCGCAGCGATAAAAATGAAATACTGACCAATGTCTTCCGTTCGAAAGGCGTGCTGGTCGGCACTTCTACCATGAACAACGTGATGATGCCGAAAATCGCTGGTCTGGTGGAAGAGATGACCGGCCTGCGCTTTCGCAACAAACGCGCCAGCGCCTTCGGTTCTCATGGCTGGAGCGGCGGCGCTGTGGATCGACTGTCCACGCGCTTACAGGATGCCGGTTTTGAAATGTCCCTGAGTCTGAAAGCGAAATGGCGTCCGGATCTGGATGCGCTGGAGTTGTGCCGTCAGCACGGTCGCGACATCGCGCGTCAGTGGGCGCTTGCTCCGCTGCCGGAAACCACACAGAAAACCGCGCCAGTCGAAGAAACCACAACCTGCGCCGCCGCAGACCTCGGCCCCAAAATGCAATGCAGCGTATGCCAGTGGATTTACGACCCTGCGCTGGGCGAGCCGTTGCAGGATGTCGCGCCGGGTACGCCGTGGAGCGACGTGCCAGATAACTTCCTGTGCCCGGAATGTTCATTAGGTAAAGACGTGTTCGACGTACTGGCGACGGAGGCAAAATGAGTCGGGGAATCATCATTATTGGGTCGGGCTTCGCCGCCCGCCAGCTCGTCAAAAATATTCGTAAACAAGATGCGCATGTGCCGTTAACTCTGATTGCGGCGGACAGCATGGATGAGTACAACAAGCCCGATCTCAGCCACGTTATCAGCCAGTCGCAGCGCGCCGATGATCTCACCCGCCAGTTAGCGGGGGAATTTGCTGAACAGTTTAATCTGCGACTGTTCCCGCATACCTGGGTTGCTGACATTGATGCCGATGCCCATGTGGTGAAAAGTCAGGATAAGCAGTGGCAGTACGACAAGCTGGTACTGGCGACCGGGGCAACAGCCTTTGTGCCGCCGATTGCAGGACGTGAGTTAATGCTTACTTTGAATAGCCAGCAGGAGTACCGCGCCTGTGAGACACAACTGCGCGACGCGCAGCGAGTGCTGATTGTCGGCGGCGGTCTCATTGGCAGTGAATTAGCGATGGATTTCTGCCACGCCGGGAAAACGGTAACGCTGATGGATAACGCCGCCAGCCTTCTCGCCTCACTGATGCCACCAGAAGTGAGCAGTCGCTTACAGCATCACCTGACCGATATGGGGGTGCATCTGCTGCTGAAATCGCAGTTGCAAAAACTGGAGAAAACCGAAGCCGGTATCCGCGCTACGCTGGTAAGCCAGCATAGTATTGAGGTCGATGCGGTGATTGCCGCCACCGGCTTACGCCCGGAAACCGCTCTGGCGCGCCGCGCCGAGGTAGCCGTCAACCGCGGCGTCTGCGTGGATAGCTATCTACAGACCAGTCACCCGGATATTTATGCGATCGGCGACTGCGCGGAGATCAACGGTCAGGTGCTGCCCTTCCTGCAACCGATCCAGTTAAGCGCGATGTACCTGGCGAAAAATCTGCTCGGCGGCAACGCGCCGCTGAAGCTACCGGCGATGCTGGTCAAAGTCAAAACGCCGGAACTGCCGCTGCATCTGGCGGGAGAAACTCAGCGCCGTGATTTAAGCTGGCAGATTACCGCAGAATCTGACGGTATGATTGCCAAAGGCATGAGTGGAGAAGGCCAGCTACGCGCCTTTGTGGTGAGTGAAGACCGCATGAAAGAGGCCTTTGCACTGCTGAAAACGTTGTCCGTATAAGCCTGTGATGCCGGATGGCGCCGCTTCGCGTCTTATATCCGGCCTACGAGTGAGCATCTGTTTACAGGCCGAATAAGGCGCAGCCGCCATCTGGCACCCTACACTTCCCTTAATGCTCGCGCTGCGGCAATCACGCCCTGTCCAAACGACAGCCCGCCGTCGCCCGCTGGTAACCGCTGCGGAAATAACAATTTAAAATCAGAAAGATAAAAGGCAAGACGCGCGCGCAGTAAGCGGTTGTGTATCACCCCGCCGCTGAAGACCAGAGTGGTTATCCCCCGCGCCGTAGCCTGCTGGCGCATTAGCGTGGCAAACCCGCACGCCAGCGCATCATGAAAAGCCCAGGCGCGTTGCGCGGGCGTGGCCTGCCAGTTCAACCATTGCCGCCAGAAAACAGCGACGTCCAGTTGAGCGCCGTTAAGCGGCATCGTTACCGGATGCTCAACGTTAGCGCATTGAGAGGCCAGCGCCTCCAGCGCGCAGGCGGCCTCGCCCTCATAGCTAAGCGATGCTGGCGCGCAGCGAAGCGCGGCAGCCACCGCGTCAAACAACCTCCCGCAGGAAGAGGCCAACGGGGCATTGACGCCGCGCTCAATGGCACGCGCCAGGACACTCCAGTTTTGCTGTTGCAGCCCCGCTGTCTCCGGGTAATCCTGCCAGTCCGGCACAAAGCGCAGGCACTGCGCTAACAGATTACGCCACGGCTGTTTGGCAGCCAGATCGCCTCCCGGCAGCGCCACGGCGGGTAAACCACCTAAATGTTCGCATTCGCGATAATTGACCCGCAAACATTCTCCGCCCCATAGCGCGCCATTCTTACCCATGCCGATACCGTCTACCGTCAGGGCAATCACCTCTCCGCCGTCCAGCGGCCAACCATGCTCGGCCAGGCAAGCCGCCGCATGGGCATGATGGTGTAACACCGTCTCTGTCGGCAGACGCATCTCACTGGCCCACTGACTGGAAACATAGCCCGGATGCGCATCACAGACGATACGCTCTGGCGTAAAATCGTAGATTGACTGGATCAAACGCAATGCCTCGCGCCACTGCGCCTGGATACCGTCATCGCTGAGATCGCCTAAATGTTGGCTGACAACCGCCTGTTCGCCGCGTACCAGACAGAACGTGTTTTTCAGATCCGCGCCCAGACAAAGTATCGGCGGCACATCGCGAAATCCGGGCGGCAACGCAATCGCGTCCGGCACGTATCCCCGCGAACGACGCAGCATTTCGCCGCTGTCGCGCACGACAGAGTCGTCCATGCGCTGTACAATGTCGCGATTGTGCAACAGAAAACCATCGGCAATATCGTGTAAATCGTCCAGCGCCTGTTCGTTGGTGATGGCGGGCGGTTTGCCGCTCAGGTTGCCGGATGTCATCACCAGCGGGTAATTGAGCGCCTGCAACAAGAGATGTTGCAATGGATTGGCTGGCAGCATCACACCCACTTCCGTAAGTCCTGGCGCGATGCCCTCACTCAGCGAAGGTACATACTGCTTATCCACCAGTACAATCGGGGCCGCTGGCGTGGTCAGCAGCGAACGCGCCGCGGTCGGCAGCGTTTGCGCCGTGGGCAACATCACCGCCAATGGTTTCGCCGGACGATGTTTACGCGCCCGCAGCATCGCCACTGCGTTAGCGTTGCGCGCATCGCAGGCCAGATGAAAACCACCCAGCCCTTTAACGGCAATAATGCCTCCGGCGTTCAGTTGGGCGACCGCCGCCTGCAAAGCCGCCTCTTTTTCCGCTCGTTCATGTTGGCTCCGCCACTCAAGATGCGGCCCGCATGACGGACAGGCAACGGGCTGGGCATGAAAACGGCGATCGTACGGATCCCGGTATTCGCTGTCGCATTCCGGACACAAGGGAAACGCCGCCATCACCGTAAATGGCCGGTCATAGGGCATAGCGCGAATAATGGTGAAGCGTGGTCCGCAGTGGGTGCAATTGATGAAAGGATAACGGTAGCGCCGCTCGCCTGGGGTATTCATCTCGGCAAGACATGCCGGGCAGGTCGCCGCATCCGGCACGATTTGCGTGTTCATCGAACCGCCTGCGCTCTGACGAATGGTGAAATCCGTCGGTGCGCGCTCCCATACCAACGACGCGTGTTCAACGCTGTCAATGCGCGCCAGCGGCGGGCAATCCTGATAGAGCGCGGCAATAAATTGCGACGGATCTTCCAGCAGCCGAACGACGACGCCGTCGCCGTCATTACACACGTCGCCGTGTAATTGCAACTGCTGCGCCAGCTGCCAGACAAAAGGACGAAAACCGACGCCCTGTACTTTGCCCCGAATGCGTAGCTGTACGCCGGAAGGTGTGTCTATCGCCATCTTATTTTCCCGCCATCATCGAACCCGGATGCCTGATGGCGCGACGCTTATCAGGCCTACAACCGCACGGACCGTAGACCGGATAAGGCATTGATGCCGCCATCCGGCAATGCTTTGTGGCGTATTCTACGCGCAATCGCAGAAATCAGAAAAGCAGCGATGCCGTTGAATCCAGCGCCGCACGACGGCGTTTTTCCGCGCTTAGCTGTTCAAGCTTATTGCGGTCCACGCAGATGAGGGCGTGCGTTGGGCAAGCGGCCATACAGGCCGGACCGGCTTCACGGTGGTGACACAGATCGCACTTGTTGGCTTCGGCTTTTTCGGCACGCACGTTCAGCCCCGCGCCGCTATTGCGAACCACCGGACGTACCACCACTTCCATGGCGCCGTAAGGACATGCCACTACGCAAGTTTTACAGCCAATGCAGCGTTCCTGCATCACATGAACAAAACCTTTGTCACGGCTGATGGCGCCATTCGGGCAAACGTTGGCGCACGGCGCGTCTTCACACTGGCGACACAGCGTTGCCGTGGAAACATTCACGCCTTTGATGACATGGATACGAGGTAAAAAGGTTTCAGGGGTCAGCGATGCGCAATCCTGATTTTCCTGATGGGATACGACGCAAGCCACTTCACAGGTACGGCAACCAATGCACTTACTCGCGTCTGCAATGATGAAACGGTTCATCAAATTCTCCAGCAATAACAGATGATGTGCCGATATATACACGAATCGTGCCAATTTTTATTTCATTGTTATTTAAGAATATTATTTCTATTTTCGTGAGCATTTACGTGTCATCGTCACAAGTGTCGATGACACGTAATGTCGCCAGTGGTGGTCAAGATTTGCAGTGATAGCCATCCGATTCTGCACCGCAACTGGCATCAATACTGATTAACGCCTGGCAATACGTTACCGCGTATTAAACAGCGCTGCGTAAGGGAAAGATCGTCCGTTTGCGGATTCCTTCCGGCAATAGGTTTGATAATTAATTTACGGCCAGGATAGTGATTAAAACGGGTCAGCGCCGGATAACTCAACCGGCCAAACCAGCCGTGTACGCGCTGCCAGCGGGCGTCCTTCACCTGATATAAATTGGTTATCCAGTAGCCTGAGTCAAACTGCATATCCAACAGTTGCGTGCGCCCATTGCCCTGTAAATCAAGCAAATCATCGACGCCAGTATCGGTGGCGGTATAAAACCCCCACGGTTCAAAGACGCAGGGGCGGCCATTCTTGAGAAAGGTGAAAATGATGTATTGCGCGCTCGGCGCCAGGCCCAACCCAGGATTGCCCAACCAGATAACCAGATCCTGAATGCCGTTACGATCGAGGTCAGCACGATAAAATTGCGCATTACCCGCCAAATTAATCAGCATTCCCACCGGGACAACCCATGAATTACCGGCTCTGTCTTTTCCGCTAATCCGCCATTCGTTATCTTTTTTCGGCTCCGGCAGTAGCGTCACGCCACTGACTCCGACCTGGCGAAAATACCAGGTCTGGTCGGGCGATACAGAATAAGGCAGGGTCAACAGCGGCTTCAGCGCACGCTTTTGCGCATATTCACTGTCGCTCATCGGCAGGTAACCGACAAAACCGGTGGCCAGTGCGCGCGCGGCGATGCAGAAAAATAGCAGTCCGCTCCATACGATAATCTTCACGTCCTTCTTACCGCCTATGCCGGGTAACACAAATTCTCCCTAAATATGTGCGCATTTTACGCCTCCGGCGCTTCCAGCGCGGCAAATCCGCCGTTTCCCTGCCAGCCTTCCAGACGCTGATAGACGATATTTACCGCGTCCTTAATCGGTTGAGTCATCGGATAATAAAACCCGACGATATCCGGCTGGATACCAACAAAAATCACCTCGCCGACATCCTCTTTCAGCTGATCGATAAGGTAGTTGAGCGGCATATTGTGGGTGGTCATCATAAACATTTCGGCGATATCATCCGGATCGATGATGCGGATCTCGCCCGGATTAAGTCCCATATCGGTGGCGTCGACAATCAACAGACGCTGCGGGCGCAGTTCGCGAATCGCCACAATGTCGTTTTCCGGCGCGCTGCCGCCGTCGATGACAACCCAGTTGCCCTTCGGCTGCGCCGCACACATTTCCGCCAGTAACGGGCCTGCGCCGTCGTCGCCCATCATGCTGTTGCCGACACAGAGTAAAACGTCAGTCACGAAGCCTCCTCACCATCAGGTAGATGGCGCTTTCCTGATGAATGTCATGCAACATACTGAGCATCAGTTTGCTCCATTCTTGCTGTTGCGGGGTCTGCGCGGCGCGCGCCTCATCAAACGCGCGCGCCAGCATTTGCACATGGTTGAAATCGATGACGATCTCGCCATACTTCGGCACGCCTTCCATTTTACGCCGGGCATCGCTACCGGCTTCCAGGGTGGCGATCCACGCCAGATACTCATCCCATGGGCAGGTGAGCGCGGCCTCCAGACAATCGATAACCCCCAGGTGGTGACCAATCGCCAGGCTGTAATAGACAACCTGCTGCGCCTCGGCGGGCGTCGCATCGTTCTCATCAATAAACTTACGGCTCAGTTGACTGAACACCACCTGTTCGCTCATCGGATACGCGCCTCTTCAACAACATGATTGAGATGGGTGACAATTTCGGTTAAACGCGGATCGTTTTCCGCTTCCAGCCAACGCGCCACTTGCTGCTCGCCCTGCCCCAACTGTGTCAGGTAATCATCGGCGATCTGACGACCATAGCGATAGCCCGCCAGCCGGCGCGCCGCGCGATCCACCTTCACGCGCAGCGGCTGCACCATATCCGGATGCAGGATCTCTGCGGGCTGATCGTCCAGCTCACCCGGCGCACGGGCGTGGATTTTCTGCTCCAGCAGGCCAAGCGCCATTGCAAATCCGTACAGCGTCGCCGCAGGCGTTGGCGGGCAGCCTGGAATATACACATCCACCGGGACGATTTTGTCGGTACCGCCCCAGACGCAGTAGAGATCGTGGAAGATACCGCCGCTGTTGCCGCAGGCACCGTAAGAGATACAAATTTTCGGGTCCGGCGCCGACTGCCAGGCGCGCAGCGCCGGAGAGCGCATGGCGCGGGTCACCGCGCCGGTAAACAGCAGAATATCGGCATGACGCGGCGACGGTACCACTTTGATACCGAAACGCTCGGCATCAAACAGCGGCGACAGCGTCGCAAAGATTTCGATTTCACAGCCGTTACAGCCGCCGCAGTCCACGCGGTAAACGTATGCCGAACGCTTAATATTTTTCAGTAGAGACGCTTTCATGCTGGCGATGGATTCATCCACCGTCATCGGTACCGGAATGCCGTTGGCGTCACGCGGGCCTAATAAATTGCTCATTAGCTGACCTCTTTCATATGGCGAGTCAGTTCAATACGGTCGGACGGCACCAGGCATTTCTGACGCTTACAGTCCGGGCAGGTCTCAAAGCTTTCGCGGTGGTTTTCCGCGCGGCTGTCGCCGTTGTGCGCAAGCAGCGCAATGGCGTAGTCAATCTCTTTCTGTACGGCGAAAGGACGATTACACACGCGGCAGTTGCACAGCGCAAAGCGGGACTGTTGCAGGAAATCTTCTTTCTTCCACACTGCCAGTTCGTACTCTTGCGACAGTTTGATCGCCGCCGTCGGGCAAACTTCTTCGCAGCGACCGCAGAAGATGCAGCGGCCAAGATTGAACTGCCACGCCAGCTCATTGGTTGCCAGTAAGGTTTCCACCGTCAGCGCGTTCGACGGGCAGGCATTAACGCAGGCGGCGCAGCCGATGCACTGCTGCGGATTATGTTCCGGCTTGCCGCGGAAGTTTTTATCAACCGCAATCGGCTCCAGCGGATAAGACGAGGTCGCCGTGCCGGTTTTGATAACTTTTTTGATAAAGGTAAACATGGCGATTCCTTATTTCAGCGGCGAGTTTTTACGCTCAATGCTGTAGCGCTCAAGTTCTTTGTACGGCACGACTTTGCTCTTCTTCTTACGCACATCGACCACGGTCATCCGGTCGGTACAGGAGTAGCAAGGGTCGAGGCTGCCGATAATCAGCGGCGCATCGGAGACGGTGTTGCCGCGCAGCATATAGCGCAGCGTCGGCCAGTTGGCGTAGGTCGCCGCACGACAGCGCCAGCGGTACAGCTTTTGGTTGTCGCCGGTCATGCTCCAGTGGATATCATCGCCACGCGGCGCTTCGGCAAAGCCGAGCGCAAAACGGTGCGGAATATAGGTAAAGCCTTCCACCATCAGCGGGCCGCCCGGTAGATTATCCAGACCGAAATCGATCATATTCAGCGAGGTGTAAACTTCGTTGATACGGACTTTCAGACGAGAAATCACATCGCAGCCCTGCTCGCTATGTACTTCCATCGGCAGCAGACCGTAACCGACAAACGGGTGGTCGGCGCGGGTGTCGCGGGCGTGACCGCTGGCGCGCACCATCGGGCCGACATTACTGAAGTCGCGGGCAATTTCCGGGTCCAGACGACCGATACCCACGGTACGCTGTTCCATATTCGGCGTGCTCAGCAGCATGTCCACCAGCTCCTGCACGTCACGACGCATCTGCTGCGCCAGTTGACGGGTCTGGATCATGTCCTCTTTGAGCAGATCGCGGCGAATCCCGCCGATCAGGTTCAGTCCGTAAGTTTTGCGCGCCCCGGTCAGTATCTCTGCCATTTTCATGGAGGTTTCACGCACGCGGAAGAACTGCATAAAGCCGGAGTCAAAGCCGGTGAAGTGACAGGCCAGGCCAAGGTTGAGCAGATGCGAGTGCAGGCGTTCCACTTCCAGCAGAATAGCGCGGATCATCTGCGCACGTTCCGGCACCTGAATGCCCATCGCGTTTTCCACGGAAGTGGTGTAGGCGGTGCTGTGGGCGAAGCCGCAGATACCACACACGCGATCCGACAGGAAGGTGACTTCGTTATAACCCATGCGGGTTTCCGCCAGTTTTTCCATACCACGGTGGACGTAGAACAGGCGGTAGTCGGCGTCGATAATGTTTTCGCCATCGACGAACAGACGGAAGTGGCCCGGTTCATCGGAAGTAACATGCAGCGGGCCAATCGGCACCACGTTATTTTTCTTGTCACCCAGCTCGTTAATGAACTCGTAGGTTTCCGCATCGGTGGTCGGCGCCGGGCGCTGACGATAATCCATGCTGTCTTTACGCAGCGGATAGAGTTCATCCGGCCAGTCGTCCGGCAGCACCAGACGGCGCTCGTCCGGCAGACCGACCGGGATTAAACCGTACATGTCGCGTACTTCGCGCTCACCCCACACGGCAGCCGGCACGCGCGGCGTAACGGATGGGAATTCCAGCTTATTGGCATCCACTTCAACGCGAACGGTAATCCAGCACTTCGTGCCCTGCTCCATCGACAGTACGTAATAAACGGCATAGTGGCCGCACAACTGGCGTTCGTCATTACCGAACAGCACCGACAGCCACCCACCCTGCTGGTAGTAAAGAAACTCCACCACTTCCGGCAGATAGTTTACTTTCACCGTAATAGTCAGCTGATCTTTGGTCTGCCAGGCTTCGTCCAGCACGACGCCCGGAAACGCCTGGTGCAGCGCCGCAAGGTATTGTTGACCTAATTTTTCTTCAGACATGCTCAAACTCTCTTAAATCACGCCGCCAGCAAGGAGACGAAGGCTAAAAACGCAAACCCAAAACCGGCCCAGGTCACGCGTGAAGTGGCGCAAAAACGCAGTCGCGCCATGCTGTTTTCAAACAGGGCGATCACCAGTACGCCGACAATCAGCTTGACGATGGCAATCACCAGCGCCAGCAACAGTCCGCCTGCGCTGAAGGTTTCCATCTGTCCCCACGGCAGAAACACGCCGACGAACATTTGCAGCACCACCAGTTGCTTAAGGCTGATGCCCCATTTCAGCACCGCAAAGCCGCTACCGCTGTATTCGGTCAACGGCCCTTCCTGCAACTCCTGCTCCGCTTCCGCCAGGTCGAACGGCAGCTTGCCCATTTCGATAAAGGTGGCGAAGGCGCAGGCGCACAGCGCCAGAATCAGCGGAATACTGCGCGCGACAGGCCAGTGATAAATGGTATCAGCGATATTGCTGATATGAGTTGAACCCGCCACCTGCGCGGCGACCCACAGACCCAGCAGCAGAATCGGCTCCACCAGCACGCCGAGCATCGCTTCACGGCTGGCGCCGATCGCGGTGAACGGACTGCCGGTATCCAGGCCTGCAATAGAGAAGAAGAAACGGGCGATGGCGAACAGGTAAATCAGGGTGATTAAATCACCCAGTTGCGGCAACGGAGATCCAACGGTGACGACCGGCAGCGCGGTGGCGATAGTCAGCATCACGCCGACCATCACAAACGGCGTCAGGCGAAAAACCCAGCCAGAATCAGCGGGCGCAATACTCTGACGACCGAGCAGTTTGATAATGTCGCGGTACTCCTGCAACACGCCCGGCCCTCGGCGATTGTGTAGACGGGCGCGCGCCACGCGAGTAATACCGGACAGCAATGGCGCAACGGCAAATAGCACCAGCGCCTGAATTAACGGATAAAACACACTCATTTTCAGGCTCCTCGTGAAACCACAATCACCACTAGCACCGCCAGCTCAATCAGCGCCAGACGACGGAACAGCACCGCGGCCGCCGCGTTCTGCCAGCCCGGAATCAACGATACCGGGTTGAGCCACTTACGCAGTTTAAGTACCGGGGCAAAGGCCTCTTTCACCGGCATGGCAAAACCGTGCGCGGTAATCACCATTGACTGCTCATGGTCGTAGCCGCACACCCAGGCCGCGCCGCGAGAACGCGACGGCAGACGGTTGCCTTTGAACATCGCCATAATGATGAACGGCAGTAGCGGACAGGCGACCAACAGCAGCGTGATCATCGGCTGCGATACGGTGGTGTGCGCGGTTTCCAGCGGCAACGGTACCGCAGTGGAAATCATCGGCAGCAGCCACGGCGCGGCAACCCCGCCCAGTACGCAGCAAATCGCCAATGCCACCACGCTGACGCCCATCAGGATCGGCGCGCAGCTGGCGTTTTCAGCTTCCTTCGTGCGCGGCGCGCCAAGGAACGTCACGCCGTAAACTTTCGCCATACACATCACCGCCAGCGCGCCGGTAATCGCCAGGCCAACCGCCAGCAGCGGTCCTAACAGACGACCAACAAATGCGCCGCTGTTGCCCAGTTTGAAGAAGGACTGGTAAATCACCCACTCGCCGGCAAAGCCGTTCAGCGGCGGCAACGCAGCCATCGCCATCAGACCGACCAGCATGGCGATAGAAATAACCGGCATCCGTTTACCAATACCGCCCAGTTTTTCGATATCGCGATGACCGGTACGGAACCAGATGCTGCCCGCGCCCAGAAACAGCACGCTTTTGAACAGGCTATGGTTCAGCAGGTGATAGAGCCCGCCGGTCAGACCCAGCGCGATCAGTACCGGCTGATTGAGAGCAATCCCGGTAACGCCTGCGCCCAGACCGAGCAAAATGATGCCGATATTTTCCAGCGTGTGATAGGCCAGCAGGCGCTGAATGTTATGCTCCATCAGCGCGTACAAACCACCGACAAAGGCGGTGATCATCCCAAGCACCAACAGCGCCACGCCCCACCACAGCGGCGCATTGCCGCCAAGCAGAGATAGCGTGAGAATGCCCAGCAGCCCGATTTTCATCACCACGGTCGAGAACAGCGCGGCGGCGGGAGCGCTGGCGTTGGCGTGCGCCTGCGGCACCCAACCGTGTAGCGGGATAATCCCGGCCAGCAGACCGAAGCCGATAACGCCGAGCAGCCAGATATCGGAGCCCAGCGGCAGTTGCTGAGCACGTTGATCCAGCAGCCCCAGATCCAGCGTGCCGTAGCGCTGCCACACCAGCCAGCAGGCGATTGCCAGCAGCAGCGTACCGAGACGGCCCAGCGCAAACCACAGTTTGCCCTCTTTGCTACCGCCGGTGAGGAACACGGCGCAGAGCGCCATGATTTCCGCCATCACCACCATCGTCCCCAGGTTACTGGCGACCACGGCGCAGACGGCTGCCGCCATCAGCAGGTTGATCAACAGTCCGTTGGCTTTTACCTGTGGATGGCGATGCCAGTCGATATTGAACAGGCTGACGAACAGGCCGCACAGCCCCAGCGTAATCAGCCAGATAGCATTCAGCGGCGTAATTTGCAGCATGTGACCGGTAAACGGCATCACGCCGCTCACCGTAACGGCGCTGGTCAGCGCGGTGAACCCCGCGCCTGCCGTACACAGGCTGCCGACCGCGCCGCCGATACCGGCAATCCAGCCGCTCAGCGCTTTATGAAACGAAAACAGAAACGCCAGAACGGCGGCGGCGGCAAACCACGCGACGCCGCTAGTAATCAGTGAAAGTGAACTCATTATGCATCCCCACTCTGAGCCTGCTGAAACAAGGTGAGATCGCCAAAATCGGTATTAAACGTCAGCTCACGTTTACGTTTGCTGGCGCGGGCGATATCCGTGTTCTCCACCAGGTGTAGCGCTTTAGTCGGGCACATCCGCACACAGGCCGGGCCTTGCTCGTCAAAGCTGCACAGGTCGCATTTCACCGCGATAGCGCGTACGCCCGGCACCCAGTCGAGCAACGTACTGACGCGCGCAGGCGCTGGCGGCGCGGGCGGCGCTTTCGGCGTATTGGCGTTCGCTGGAATATGCAGCGGACGGCTGCCGGAAAACTCAATAGCGCCAAACGGACAGGCAATACCGCACAGTTTGCAGCTCACGCACAGGCTTTCATTAAGCTGGACAGCGCCGTCAACGCGATTAATCGCGTTAACCGGGCATACCGTGGCGCATGGCGCATCTTCACAGTGGTGACAAAGCTGCGGCGCAGATTCTTTTTCATTCAGCATCACTTTCAGGCGCGGCATTGACTGCAGGCCATGCTGGCGATGCGTCTCTGAACAGGCGGCCTCACAGGTGTGGCAGCCGATACAGAGAGTGGAGTCAGCAATTACAAAACGATTCACCAGGCATTCCTCAGGTGATTGTCATTTTTGACGAAAACATGCCGTTGAAATGTCATTTTCGACACTTATCGACACGCCCATCCCCAAAACATTCATGACATGGCGCAACGCCATATCGAGAATCAAAGCGGGCAACACCTCAGGCTTATACCGCCGGGCTGTTTCCCTTTACCAATTGACGCAAATTAACCGGCGAGTTGGTTTCTACAGCGGTATAGAGGCTGTCGTAAACGCTGGCGATTTTTTCCAGATAGTGCTCCAGCACCTGCTCGCGATCGCGGTTGTTAACCCGTTCGTCAACCTTGCCGTCGATATCGAGCTGCGCCTGTGCAATCAATTGTTTATCTTCGCCATCTTTGGTTTCAACGTAGTACTCAATGGTGTGGCTGTTAAAACCATCCGCCAACGCGACGTAAATACGAAAGTGCTCAAACAGGACAAAGCAAAGATCCCTTTCCGGCGCGCAGCTCATTGCGTGATGCAGGCGCGCTTTCGAGAGGGTGATCCCCTGAACCAGCGAGTTGCAGTAAATATGCCACTGGTCCTGTAGGCGACGATGCCGTTGCGCGATGTAATCGGCCTTTTCGCTTATTTCCCAAATAGTCATGTCAGGTTACCCGTTTAACAGAGATGCCTGCGTTAAGCATTTTCCATGCCAATTTTTAACTTATTGTTTTTAATGGCAGACGAGCGCAGTTACTGCCGTTTCGACGCGGTGACGACATGTCATTTCGTCATCGTCGACATTAACCTGCCAGGGGATAAAAATATTGGCATAAATATTGCCTTACAGGGGCAACCACTACGGGAGGCGATATGCACGAAATCACCCTCTGCCAACGGGCACTGGAATTGATTGAACAACAGGCTTCAGCATACGGTGCAAAACGTGTGACAGCCGTCTGGATCAAAATTGGCGCATTTTCTTGCGTGGAAACCAGCGCTCTTTCCTTTTGTTTTGATCTGGTATGCCGCGGCACGATAGCAGAAGGTTGTAAACTGCACCTCGAAGAACAGGAAGCCGAATGCTGGTGTGAGCATTGTCAACAATATGTCACGTTGTTAACCCACCGTGTACGTCGTTGTCCGCAATGTCATAGCGATACGCTGCGAATTGTGGCCGATGACGGCTTACAAATTCGGCGCATAGAGATTGATGAAACTGAAGATTAATGCCGGATAGACGCTCGCGTCGCCATTCGGCAGAAAGCCTGTAACAAGAAAAAGATCAGGAGTAAGCGATGTGTACGACTTGCGGTTGCGCTGAAGGCAACCTTTATATAGAAGGCGATGAACATAATCCGCACTCAGCGTTTCGTAGCGCGCCCTTTGCCCCAGCGGCTCGCCCGGCGCTGAATATTACCGGCATTAAAAAGCCTGACTTTGCCCCAAGTCAGACCGCAGAAGGCGATCTGCATTACGGCCACGGCGAAGCCGGAACCCACGCGCCTGGTATGAGTCAGCGGCGGATGCTGGAGGTTGAAATCGACGTGCTGGACAAAAATAATCGTCTGGCTGAGCGCAACCGCGCCCGTTTCGCCGCCCGCCAGCAACTGGTGCTCAACCTGGTGTCCAGCCCCGGGTCCGGTAAAACCACCCTGCTGACCGAAACGCTGATGAAATTGAAAGACCGTGTACCGTGCGCGGTGATTGAAGGCGACCAGCAGACAGTGAACGACGCCGCCCGCATCCGAGCTACCGGCACGCCCGCCATTCAGGTCAACACCGGTAAAGGCTGCCATCTTGACGCGCAAATGATCGCCGACGCCGCGCCGCGCCTGCCGCTGGATGACCATGGTATTCTGTTTATCGAAAACGTCGGTAATCTTGTCTGCCCGGCCAGCTTCGATCTGGGCGAAAAGCATAAAGTCGCAGTGCTTTCCGTGACCGAAGGTGAAGATAAGCCGCTGAAATATCCCCATATGTTTGCCGCTGCGTCGCTCATGCTGCTCAATAAAGTCGATCTGCTGCCCTACCTCAATTTTGACGTTGAGAAGTGCATCGCCAGCGCGCGTGAAGTGAACCCGGAGATTGAAATTATCCTGATTTCCGCCACCAGCGGCGAAGGCATGGATCAGTGGCTGGCCTGGCTGGAGGCGCAGCGATGTGCATAGGCGTGCCGGGTCAAATCCGCGCCATTGACGGCAATCAGGCAAAAGTTGACGTCTGCGGCATTCAGCGCGACGTCGATCTCACATTAGTCGGCAGTTGTGATGAAAACGGTCAGCCGCGTCTGGGTCAGTGGGTGCTGGTTCATGTCGGATTCGCCATGAGCGTCATTAACGAAGCGGAAGCGCGCGACACGCTCGACGCGCTACAAAATATGTTTGATGTTGAGCCGGACGTCGGCGCACTGCTGTATGGTGAGGAGAGATAATGCGTTTTGTTGACGAGTACCGTGCGCCGGAACAGGTAATGCAGCTCATTGAACACCTGCGTGAACGCGCCGCCCTTCTTCCTTACACTGCCGAACGTCCGTTGCGCATTATGGAAGTCTGCGGGGGTCATACCCACGCAATTTTTAAATTTGGTCTCGATCAGTTACTGCCCGAAAACGTGGAATTTATTCACGGCCCCGGTTGTCCGGTCTGCGTGCTGCCGATGGGACGCATCGACAGTTGCGTGGAAATCGCCAGCCATCCGGAGGTGATTTTCTGCACCTTTGGCGATGCCATGCGCGTGCCGGGGAAACAGGGTTCTCTGTTGCAGGCTAAAGCGCGCGGCGCGGATGTCCGTATTGTTTACTCTCCGATGGACGCGCTGAAGCTGGCGCAGGATAACCCGACCCGCAAAGTGGTATTTTTCGGGCTGGGCTTTGAAACCACCATGCCGACCACAGCCATCACGCTACAGCAGGCAAAACAGCGTGACGTGCGAAACTTCTACTTTTTCTGCCAGCACATTACGCTGATCCCGACGCTGCGTAGCCTACTGGAGCAGCCGGACAACGGCATTGACGCCTTTCTTGCGCCAGGCCACGTCAGCATGGTCATCGGCACCGAGGCGTACCAGTTTATCGCCGCCGATTTTAATCGCCCGCTGGTGGTGGCTGGATTCGAACCGCTTGATCTACTGCAAGGCGTGGTCATGCTGGTTGAGCAGAAAATAGCGGCCCTAAGCCAGGTTGAAAACCAATACCGTCGCGTGGTGCCGGATGCCGGAAACATGCTGGCGCAGCAGGCCATCGCCGATGTGTTCTGCGTTAATGGCGATAGCGAGTGGCGCGGTCTGGGCGTGATTGAATCCTCCGGCGTCCACCTGACGCCAGAGTATCAGCGCTTTGACGCCGAAGCGCATTTCCGCCCAGCGCCACAGCAGGTCTATGACGATCCGCGCGCCCGCTGCGGCGAAGTGCTGACCGGCAGATGCAAGCCGCATCAGTGCCCGCTATTTGGTAAAACATGTAATCCAGAGACCGCGTTCGGCGCGCTGATGGTCTCTTCCGAAGGCGCATGCGCCGCCTGGTATCAGTATCGTCAGCAGGAGTGTGAAGTTTGAACAATATACAACTCGCCCACGGCAGCGGCGGCCAGGCTATGCAACAGTTGATTAATAGCCTGTTTATGGAGGCCTTTGCCAACCCGTGGCTGGCGGAACAAGAAGATCAGGCGCGTCTGGAGCTGGCGCAACTGACGGCGGAGGGCGACCGTCTGGCGTTTTCTACCGATAGCTATGTGATCGATCCGCTCTTTTTCCCCGGCGGCAATATCGGCAAACTGGCGATTTGCGGTACGGCGAACGACGTTGCGGTGAGCGGCGCGATCCCCCGCTATCTCTCCTGCGGCTTTATCCTTGAAGAAGGGCTGCCGATGGAGACGTTAAAAAGCGTGGTCAATAGCATGGCGGCGACCGCGCGGGAAGCGGGTATCGCCATTGTAACCGGCGACACCAAAGTTGTGCAGCGCGGCGCGGCGGACAAATTATTTATCAACACTGCCGGCATGGGGGCGATTCCCGCCGATATTCGCTGGGGCGCGCAAACGCTGAGCGTTGGCGATGTGCTGTTAGTCAGCGGTACGCTTGGCGATCACGGCGCCACTATCCTCAACCTGCGTGAGCAACTGGGACTGGATGGCGAGCTGGCGAGCGACTGCGCAGTATTAACGCCGCTTATTCAGACGCTGCGTCATATTGACGGAGTGAAGGCATTGCGTGACGCCACGCGCGGCGGCGTGAATGCGGTCGCCCATGAGTTTGCGGCGTCCTGCGGTTACGGTATTGAATTGTCCGAATCCGCACTGCCGCTCAAACCTGCCGTGCGCGGCGTCTGCGAGCTGTTGGGGCTGGATGCCCTGAACTTTGCCAACGAAGGAAAACTGGTGATTGCCGTTGAACGGCAGGCCGCAGATCGGGCGTTGGCGGCATTACGCGCGCATCCGCTGGGACGTGATGCAGCGCTGATTGGCGAAGTCGTGGAACGCAAAGGCGTTCGCTTAGCCGGACTCTATGGCGTGAAGCGAACCCTTGATTTGCCACACGCCGAACCATTACCTCGTATATGCTAGCAGCCTGTTGGCAGCATACTGTAGGCCGGATAAGACGCATTTGCGTCGACATCCGGCATTAACGCTGCATTAACGCCTGATGGCGCTTTGCTTATCAGGCCTACGGAGTGTGTGACCAGCGAGTTTGCGGTCAGCCATCCGGCAATAACTTACGACTTATACCTATAATTCATTTACCGTTTTCGCACCGTTTTGCGGTATTTTCCTGGATAAGCAACATGTCGTATACACCCATGAGCGATCTTGGACAGCAAGGCTTGTTCGATATCACTCGTACCTTATTGCAGCAGCCCGATTTGGCGTCGCTCAGTGAAGCGCTTTCGCAACTGGTAAAGCGTTCAGCGCTCGCCGACAGCGCCGGCATTGTGCTATGGCAGGCGCTGTCGCAACGCGCACAATATTATGCGACGCGAGAAAATGGCCGTCCTGTTGAATATGAAGATGAAACCGTACTGGCGCACGGCCCGGTACGTCGCATCCTTTCTCGCCCCGATGCATTGCACTGTAATTTCCATGAGTTTACCGAAACCTGGCCGCAGCTTGCCGCGAGCGGCCTCTACCCGGAATTTGGTCATTACTGTCTGCTTCCTTTAGCCGCGGAGGGCCGTATTTTCGGCGGCTGCGAATTCATCCGTCAGGAAGATCGCCCCTGGAGTGAAAAGGAATATGACCGTCTGCATACGTTTACCCAAATTGTCGGCGTGGTCGCCGAGCAAATTCAAAACCGGGTAAACAATAATGTCGATTATGATCTGTTGTGCCGCGAACGCGATAACTTCCGTATTCTGGTTGCGATCACCAACGCCGTCCTGTCGCGTCTGGATATTGATGAGCTGGTAAGCGAAGTCGCAAAAGAGATCCACCACTATTTCAATATCGACGCGATCAGCATCGTGTTGCGCAGCCATCGCAAAAATAAGCTGAATATCTACTCCACCCACTACCTTGATGAGCATCATCCGGCGCATGAACAGAGCGAAGTCGACGAAGCCGGCACGCTCACGGAGCGCGTCTTTAAAAGTAAAGAGATGCTGCTTATCAACCTCAACGAACGCGATCCGCTTGCCCCCTACGAACGCATGCTGTTCGATACCTGGGGCAATCAGATCCAGACGCTTTGCCTGCTGCCGTTGATGTCCGGCAAGACGATGCTTGGCGTGCTCAAACTGGCCCAGTGCGAAGAAAAAGTGTTTACCACCGCCAACCTCAAGCTGCTGCGTCAGATTGCCGAACGAGTAGCCATTGCCGTGGATAATGCGCTGGCCTATCAGGAAATCCACCGACTGAAGGAACGCCTGGTCGACGAAAACCTGGCGCTCACGGAGCAGCTTAATAACGTCGACAGCGAGTTTGGCGAGATCATCGGGCGCAGCGAAGCGATGTACAACGTGCTAAAGCAGGTTGAGATGGTGGCGCAGAGCGACAGTACCGTGCTGATTCTGGGCGAAACGGGAACCGGTAAAGAGTTGATTGCCCGCGCCATTCACAACCTGAGCGGACGTAGCGGGCGCAGGATGGTAAAGATGAACTGCGCCGCGATGCCGGCGGGGCTGCTGGAAAGCGATTTGTTTGGTCATGAGCGCGGCGCGTTTACCGGCGCCAGCGCGCAGCGGATTGGCCGTTTCGAGCTGGCGGATAAAAGCTCGCTGTTTCTGGATGAAGTGGGCGACATGCCGCTGGAGCTACAGCCTAAGCTACTGCGCGTCCTTCAGGAGCAAGAGTTTGAACGTCTCGGCAGCAATAAACTGATCCAGACCGACGTGCGGCTGATCGCCGCGACTAACCGCGATCTGAAAAAAATGGTCGCCGATCGCGAATTCCGTAACGATCTCTACTATCGGCTGAATGTTTTTCCGATCCAACTTCCTCCGTTACGCGAACGTCCGGAAGATATTCCACTACTGGTCAAAGCGTTCACTTTCAAAATCGCCCGCCGAATGGGGCGTAATATCGACAGCATTCCCGCCGAAACGCTGCGCACGCTCAGCAGCATGGAATGGCCGGGGAACGTTCGCGAGCTGGAGAATGTCGTCGAGCGCGCCGTGCTGCTGACGCGCGGCAATGTGCTACAACTGTCGCTGCCGGATATTACCGCCGTAACGCCCGATACCTCGCCTGTTGCGACTGAAAGCGCCAAAGAAGGCGAAGATGAATATCAGCTTATTATACGCGTGCTGAAAGAGACCAATGGCGTAGTGGCTGGACCAAAAGGCGCGGCGCAGCGTCTGGGGCTTAAACGAACCACCCTGCTGTCGCGTATGAAGCGATTGGGTATTGATAAAGACGCGTTAGCGTAACGGGTTGCCGGATCTGATCCGGCCTGGAGATGATGCGCGCCGTAGGCCTGGCGCTTCCCCTTCACTTCTTGCGCTGATATTTTTCCGGCAATTCCGGAACGGGGCGCTTATCGTCGATAAGGTGCCGCACGGTCAGGACAGGGTGTCGCCAAAGCATTCGCGGACCTGCCCAACGCATAATCTGCTTCATCTCCTCGCGTTTAGCCGGCTGATAGCAGTGCACCGGGCACTGCTTACAGGCGGGTTTTTCCTCGCCAAATACGCATTTATCAAGACGTTTTTGCGCGTAGGCGAATAGCGCCTCGTAATGCCCCTGCACCGCTGACGCCTGTGGGCACTGGCTTTCATACAGCGCGATCATTTTTTTGATCGTCAGTTTTTCACGAGCGATACGTTTACCAGGCATCGTGCTCTCTCCGAACATTAAGGTGTATTTATTTTACACCTTATCCCTCTTTAGCACTATCACTGCATATCGTCGCCATTTCGCAAATAAGAATTATTTTCATTTATTCATGCCTTGTGCTATATAACATAGCAAAGGCTATATTCGATGATTAATTAACCACATTGTTGCGAGGGATACTATGACGAATCTACATCGTCTGAAAACACTCCTGATTGCCGGTATTGTCGCGATACTCGCGCTATCGCCAGCCTATGCAAAAGAGAAATTTAAAGTCATCACCACGTTTACCGTTATTGCCGACATGGCGAAAAACGTGGCGGGCGACGCAGCGGAAGTCAGCTCGATTACCAAACCCGGCGCTGAAATCCATGAGTATCAGCCAACGCCCGGCGATATTAAACGAGCGCAGGGGGCGCAGCTTATCCTCGCGAATGGTCTGAACCTGGAGCGATGGTTCGCCCGCTTTTATCAGCACCTTTCCGGCGTGCCGGAAGTCGTCGTCTCCACCGGTGTCAAACCGATGGGCATTACCGAAGGCCCGTATAACGGTAAACCGAACCCGCACGCCTGGATGTCGGCAGAAAACGCGCTGATTTATGTCGATAACATTCGCGACGCCCTGGTGAAGTACGATCCGGATAATGCGCAGATCTATAAGCAAAATGCCGAACGCTATAAAGCGAAAATTCGCCAGATGGCCGATCCGTTGCGTGCCGAGCTGGAAAAAATTCCCGCCGATCAGCGCTGGCTGGTCACCAGTGAAGGCGCGTTCTCTTACCTGGCGCGCGATAATGACATGAAAGAGCTTTATCTCTGGCCAATTAACGCCGATCAACAGGGGACGCCAAAACAGGTGCGTAAAGTGATTGATACCATTAAAAAGCACCATATTCCCGCCATCTTTAGCGAGAGTACGGTTTCCGATAAACCCGCCCGCCAGGTCGCGCGTGAATCCGGCGCGCATTATGGCGGCGTGCTGTATGTCGATTCTCTGAGCGCCGCTGACGGCCCTGTGCCAACCTATCTGGATCTGCTGCGCGTCACGACCGAAACCATCGTCAACGGCATTAACGACGGACTGAGGAGTCAACAATGAGTCAATCTGCGATTACCGTTGATCAAGTCACGGTGACGTATCGCAACGGTCATACCGCCCTACGGGACGCCACTTTTCAGGTGCCTGGCGGTTCAATCGCCGCGCTGGTAGGCGTAAATGGTTCCGGTAAGTCTACGTTATTTAAAGCGTTAATGGGCTTTGTGCATCTTGCGCAGGGCGATATCACTATCCTGCAACAGTCAGTCAACAAGGCACTGAAAAAAAACCTCATTGCTTATGTTCCGCAATCAGAAGAAGTGGACTGGTCATTTCCGGTGCTGGTAGAAGATGTGGTGATGATGGGACGCTACGGCCATATGGGCTGGCTACGCCGTCCCACTGCGCATGATCACGCCTGTGTTGACGCCGCGCTGGCGCGGGTAGATATGCAGGAGTATCGTCACAGGCAGATTGGCGAGCTGTCCGGCGGGCAGAAAAAACGTGTGTTTCTTGCCAGGGCCATCGCTCAGGATGGACAGGTAATCCTGCTGGATGAACCTTTTACCGGCGTGGATGTAAAAACCGAAGCGCGAATCATCGATCTACTACGGGAACTGCGCGATGAAGGCCGCACGATGCTGGTCTCAACGCATAATCTCGGCTCCGTCACCGAGTTTTGCGACTATACGGTAATGATTAAAGGAACCGTACTGGCCAGCGGCCCTACCGAAACCACGTTTACCGCCGCGAATCTGGAACAGGCGTTTAGCGGCGTTCTACGTCATATCGCGCTAAGCGGAGGCGAAGAGCACATCATCACCGATGACGAGCGCCCCTTTATTTCCCGGCGCGTGGCCAGCGGAGGAAAATCGTCATGAACTGGCTTGTTGAGCCGTTTGGCTACCAGTATATGCTCAACGCGATGTGGGTCTCCGCGATGGTGGGCGGTCTGTGCGCGTTTCTCTCCTGCTATTTGATGCTCAAAGGCTGGTCGCTCATTGGCGATGCGCTATCTCACTCTATTGTGCCTGGCGTCGCTGGCGCCTGGATGTTAGGGCTGCCCTTCTCGCTCGGCGCGTTTCTTTCCGGCGGACTGGCGGCAGGCAGTATGCTCTTTCTTAACCAACGCTCACGCCTGAAAGAAGACGCGATTATCGGGCTTATTTTCTCCTCTTTTTTTGGCGTCGGCCTTTTTATGGTGTCGCTCAATCCGATGTCGGTGAATATCCAGACGATTATTCTCGGCAACGTGCTGGCGATCGCGCCAGCGGATATTGCGCAACTGGCGATTATCGGCGCAGTCTCGCTGACGATTCTGCTGTTAAAGTGGAAAGATCTGATGGTCGTCTTTTTCGATGAAACCCATGCGCGCTCTATCGGGCTTAATCCGGGTCGACTAAAGCTGTTGTTTTTCACTCTATTGTCCGTCTCTACCGTGGCGGCCCTGCAAACCGTTGGGGCGTTCCTGGTGATCTGTCTCGTCGTCACGCCGGGCGCGACGGCCTGGTTACTCACCGACCGTTTTCCACGTCTGCTCATGATTGCCGTCGTGATTGGCAGCCTGACCAGTTTTCTGGGCGCATGGCTTAGCTACTGGCTGGATGGCGCCACTGGCGGAATTATTGTCGTCATGCAAACCTTACTGTTCATCACGGCCTTTATTTTCGCCCCGAAACACGGTCTGTTAGCCAACCGTCGACGCGCCCGCCTGCAGAAGGAGCCGACATGTTCTTAACAACGTTACTGGAACCCTTTCAGTTTGATTTTATGGTGAACGCCCTTATGGTTTCAGTCATTGTGGCGATTCCCTGCGCCTTGCTGTCCGTGTTTTTAGTGTTAAAAGGCTGGGCGTTAATGGGAGACGCAATGAGTCATGCGGTATTCCCCGGGGTCGTGCTGGCATATATTGTGGGGCTCCCCCTGGCGATTGGCGCTTTCATTGCCGGATTATTTTGCGCTATCGCGACCGGCTATCTGGACGATAACAGCCGCATCAAACGTGATACGGTGATGGGCATCGTCTTTTCCGGGATGTTTGGCGCAGGTCTGGTGCTCTATGTTTCTATTCAATCGGAAGTGCATCTGGATCACATCCTGTTTGGGGATATGCTGGGCGTATCGCTGGGGGATATCGTACAAACGTCAGTTATTGCACTGGGTATTGCGTTAATCATTGGGCTGAAATGGAAAGATCTCCTGCTACACGCTTTTGACCCGCACCAGGCGAAAGCCAGCGGGCTGAATACCACGCTACTGCATTATGGCCTGCTATGTATGATTGCGCTGACTATCGTCGCCACGCTGAAATCGGTGGGTATTATTCTGTCGATTTCATTGCTTATCGCCCCCGGCGCAATTGCCATTTTGCTGACGCGACGCTTTGCGCGCGCGCTGGGATTAGCGGTGAGTCTGTCAGTTATTACCGCTTTTACGGGCGTCTATCTGTCTTTTTATCTTGATAGTGCGCCAGCGCCGACCATCGTGGTATTATTTGCCATCGTGTTTATTGCGGCATTTATTTACGCAACATGGCGCGACAGGCGTAATGAAATCGTACCAGAGGCGCAAGGTTAACACTTTTTGCCTGCTATTCAGGAAACATACGGTCATAATATAGAGTACTTTTATGGCGCTGGAAGGATTTCCTCTGGCAGGCAACCTCATAATTTCATTACGGTTTAAGTAAAGACTTATATTCAGCTATCCTTTTTTTATGAGCGGATATAGAGAGTTTTTTATCGTTTAGCATAACGGCATTGTTATCGAATCGCTCATAAAGCGTTTCATTCTTTTTGTTTACTATACTGCTTCCCTCCGCCGGATTGGCCTGCACATATTCATTTAATCGTTGTACGCCTTGAGTATGTTTGTAAAAACTCACCGGCAGATAGCGGTCTGCTTTATCGGACGGGAGAAAAGGTTCTTCACCACACAGACGTTCACAAATATTATCTTCATGAATTTTTACTAAGTTCATAAATTCAAGCTGAAGTTTTTTGGCGAGCGCCAGGCTAAAAATACCACATTCAGAAGAGCTTCGTTGAATGTCCAGCTCGACCATAGCAAAATAACAATCAGGCAGTTGTTCACGTTCAAGAGCTGCTTTGGTCCTCAACGCCAGTAAAGCAGGTCCAAAAGCGCTACACGCTGCTGGTTCGAACAAAATCACCGATGTCTTTCCGTCCATAACTCTAAAATCGACGACTGAAATATGGATACCTGAACTTCCCATATTTACGAGAAATCGGGCAGATTCAACGCCTTCCATTCTGGTCTCCTTTATAGAGGAAACAAGCTCATGGACTGACATAACAAATTTAAGATTTAACTCTGGATACTTCTTATTGGCCTGTGCAACAAGAAAAGGCATCATTTCGAGATCGGTTTCCTCGTAACTGATATGAATCCAGCTGCCATCTATAATTTCACTTTCCAGACGCTCAACAATACAGGTCAATGCTTCGGTGTTTAGCTCCCCGCTGACGTCAGGCTGAGGCGATAAACTCGCCCCCATATTACGAGCCGTAGGACTTAGCATACTTTTCCCTCCACATGATAGCTCCTGCACCGAAAATATCATCTTTAACTTTTCAGATTCAATATATTGCCCGCAAAAATATGCCTCAATGATTGAGCCAGGCAACCAATCACCTCCAGATGATTATATATAAGAATTACTACTCAAAAAATCTTTTTTATAATAAAAGCTCAACACATGGTCATAAATGATAAAAAATATTTTAATTCATTCCTACCGCAATCGGTAACGCGCAATTATCGTCAAGTACACCAGGGTTATGTGCAAAAGCAGTGCGCTGTAAATGCGCGTCTAGTTTCAGTCCCCGGAACAGCGATAGCGGTGAAGAGTCCATCCCCAAACGATACATAACCTTCTTACGATAAATACTGACGGTTTTTGTTCCCAGACCAAATTTTTTCGCCAGTTCAATTGCCGGATGTCCGGAGGATAATAATATCAGCAGCGCATATTTCGCCTGAGTGACGCCGGGAGGTAGATTCCACCAGGCGTATTGATTGATATTAAACAATACCTCTTCCGGCGTCTCGCCGGCATTAAAAGCATACGTAGTAGCCACGGTTTTCTTTTGTGGCCTGTGGCAGAAACGCAGCCAGGCTTCCGGAAGACGGAGCTTCTCTCGATCCGAGCGGATAGCGCAGGATAGTTCGTCTTTTAAAACATAATCCATAACGCCAAAATATTGCAGCACACAGCGATCGATATAATACAAGCGATCTGCCACTACCAAAACTTTACGGTTCTGCAACCGCGTCTGCAACGCATGAAAAAGATAAACATGCTCATGCGGGTTCAAAGCTAAAATCAGCCCGGCGTCCGGCATATCGGATAGAGAATGCAAAAGTGCGGTTAATGAGTTACACGTTTTAACGCACTTTTCCGGATATTTTTGCTTAAAAATAGACTGAAGGGCATAACAATTAGTCCAGTTAATACCGTATATAATTACATTTCTCATTTATTTATCCTTTTTTGAAAACTGACCACAGCTTCGGTAATAATTTTTCTTCCTGGGCGACTACTGCGCAAGTAGATAACGCCTTCTTACTACAAAGGTAATAAGACCAGATACGTTATTACATGCGCAATGTCGTTACCGAAATGAATTCCTTTTACAAATCTGATAATGATTAAATTTGCTGTTTTACTTTACTGTAATCTCTTAGAGTACAACGATTGCCCGACGCCTGGTGGCCATGTATGTCTGACAATGAACGCTTTCGATTCCCTTTCATTAACTATATATCACTGGTGTAGCGATACTGAAATATACACTACGATTAAAGAAATATTTGGTATCTGTAACGCAAACAGATAGTAACGTTTAAAATAATTTCACAAATCAATGGTTCATCGTACGCATAAAGCTAAGCGGTGTAATCTTAAAATGCCGTTTAAAAATAGCGATAAAATAAGAAGGCGTATCATAGCCACACATCGTCGCGACTTGTGAAATATTTCCAGCCCCCATACGTAATAATTTTATAGCCTGATTCATACGAGCATCCAGGTATATTTTGCTAAAACTCACCTCTTCAGCGGCCAGTTTTCGCTTCAGACTTGATACGCTCATAAACAGCTTTCCTGCCACCTCAGCCTGTGACCATTTGCGGGTGAGATCGCTGATAATAATGTTATAAACTTTCTCTTTTGTCGTAATTTTTATTGCTCGCTCAAGGAAATCAAACCCACCGGGCTTACGTACAAATGCCGATATAAGATACATCAATGAGAAATATGAATAATCATGATCATCAATACTCACATTACTACAAACCCGTGGACATGCCACACCATGCAAAATAGAGTCAAAAGTATCACTCATCCCTGGCAACAAGTCCGCATGGAAAAAATGCTTTGGTTTCGTTTTTAATGATAGCTCTCGATCATTATAGTTTCTTGTACTGTAAAAAACTTTGTAGAATTTTTGCATTAAATCATAGGAAACTTCCAGTGAAGAAAAATCAATATGCCCTTCTATTTCGCTCATACTAAGCGTGATTGTTTGATCTTTTTCCAATAAAAATAAACACGGTGCAGATTGTTCGATGAACGCTCCAAATTCGTTTTCAATTCGCAAACTGCCTTTATTAAGTTTAATCAATAAGCAGTTTGCGACATAATAGTCTCTTACGTCAGCTAATCCATTTATTAATGGAAATTTTTTCGGCGGTTGAAGGTGATTATTGCTAATGGCCTCAACTGATTTATTCATTGAAGGCAATACCATATTTTATCCTGTGTGCTATAAGGAACTTAAAATCGTTATATTCTTATAAACAAATAATTAAAACTCACAGAGATGATTTAAATCCGATTTTCTTATTATTATAGCCAATAATTACATTCCAAAGCGCGTTCATTTCGTCACAAAAAGATACTCTTACAAACTTTATGCACAATTTTGTAATGAAATCTTACAATATTAATATAATCCTTTCAGGATAAAACGCCTGGTAGATATCTTAATAACCCATATGTATCAATAAGATAGATACACTGGCATGGTGCATTTTCTGCATTATTTGCTGATATATACACCATACCTTATCACAAATCGCCAGCAATGGGGGTTCACCAGTCAATTGCCTCTTTGTTTTCCCCGCCAGATAAAATAATCTCCTGCATCCAGGAGGTCATTTGTGACTGTGCATTCATTGTACCAACTAATACCCCGTTTAAAGCCTCATATAAATGGGTGCCCGGTTCAACTTTTGCTAACATGTTTTGTAGCATAGCCGTTTGCTGCTCAAAAGAAACAAAAGCCGAATCACCACTTTTAGGATCTTTGAAGGCATTCATCTCTTGATAAATGCTATCTTTAAGCGTTTCAGAAGAGGCTGACTCAGGGAGCGCCAAAAGTCGTTGGTAGAATGCATCATAAAGATCAACGTCGCCGCCATTGCTTAAAGGCGCGCTATCCACATTATTCAGCATAGCGGCCCTGGCACTCAACGAAACCACACCCGTCGCTTCAGTGTCCGCTGTCGGGACCAAATAAGAAGTCGGAATCGTACCCGGTATCACCTTATAACCTCCATTTTACAATGCTTGCGTTTTTGTCTTCCATTCATCAATAAGTGCGTTAATGGCGTTATCAGAAATCGTCCGGCAGTCTTGTGGAAGTTCATCAAGATGATGCTTAATGACGCCTACTGCCGTTTCAACAAATTGTTCAGGTGAAAATTCTGCGATCTGATCGCCGCAACTCATGATAAAGCGCTGTTCCTGATGATATTTAAGATTAAAAGTGCCAGGCCAGTTCTCCATAAGCAACACCATCAGTTTTTGGTGATCTTTTTTCGCATTAACTGGCAGTGTTAAAAAAAGTTGCCCCTCCGGCTTATCGAAATCCCTCAGCCACTCATCCAGGACGGTTAAAAGCGTTTCGGGATGGTCGACCGCAGCTGAAAATAACTCGCGGGCATAAATCTGTATTTTTTCCATCCACTTCCAGGCCATTGTCTGATTATCAGTAAGATAAGCGGCGACCTGCTGTAACGCGTCTATCATTCCCTGCTCGTAACCTTCCTGATAGGCGTACATCCGCAAGGTCTTTGCCTCTTCTTCCGCCTCTCGCAAAATACGCTTAGCCCGTTGATGCGCCTGCTGTTCTAATCTTTCAATAGAGAAATAACGTTCCAGCGTTTTACGCTTTATCAGTATCCCCTCAACAGGCGAAAGCGGGGACGGAATTGGGATATTTTTGAGCATATTGTAAGGCCAGTAGCAAAATTGACATTTCTACAGCATCCTGCTTCGATGCCTCCTCAATAAATGGAGGAAAAAGCAAAGGAAAACGCTGTGCTAAAGATTCAGGTAAAAATTCATTCAGGGCATTTAACTGTGCATACCCGACGCTAAGTAAAAACCGGTGATTCGGCGCCTTATTGCAGACAGATAAACTTGTTCCCTGATGCATTGCCAAAAATGCTTGCGCCCAATCCGGCAGGCCAAGCAAGGCTCCCTGCCTTGCCAGATCGGCTCTCAGTTTATGGCAACCGAGTAAATACGCTACTTGCGGCAGTCGGCGCCACTGACGCAGCCACAGCTGCGTCAGTGAGTTTTGAATACACTCCTTTTCTCCGTTCTTAAGCCGCCATGCCGCCAGTATTAACTCATTTGCCGCCGCCCTGGCGGCGGGTCTGACAATCATTTCCGGCGCTATCTGCAACCGCTGAGGATGGATATACGATAACGGATCAAAAATGATTCTTTGCCAGATAATGGGTAATGGCTGCCTATTCATTTGACGATTTCGCCTTATCATCAGCCGTTATGCCTTTCTTATTGCGGGCATAATGGTTTTTGTAATACCAGACGCCAAAGCCTGCTGACATCACGGATAACAAAATAATCAACACAATCCAACTGGTTGCAAAAGAATTACGTTTTACTGGTGTGCCGGGAGCCTGTAATTGGGCATCAGAACGTTCTGACAACACAACAGAAATGTTGTCATAATCCACATCGGCAAAACTATTCTTTAAGAAACGCTTGATATCGCTGATCTGATGCGCAAGCGGCGAACCTCGTTCATATACGGCTAATGCCGACAGATGAACAGGTTTTGGCGGACGGCCATTTTCACCAGCATCAATATCATAACTAATATGGACCCTGGCGGAGAGCACGCCCTCCATCGTCTGTAATGACTGTTCCAGTCGCTGTTCAATAGCCGAATATAACCTGGCCTTTTCAGCTCGCGGAGACGATACCAGCGAATCCGCCGGGAACATCTGCGCTATTTCCACCCGTGGCCGGGGAGGAAGCTGATAAGTTTTAATCCAGTACACCGCAGCGGTAAAATCAGGCTCAGCAACGGTAATGCTATAGCCCAATTTTCCGCTATCAATTTTATTCGCCTCTATATTGTGCATTTGCAGAACGGCAATGACCTCATTAGCCTGTTCCTGGTCCAGTCCTTTTAAAAGGTCCTTATCCTTACAGCCGGCAAGGGTCATTACCAGCAGAAAAGTATATAGATATCGACGAATCATGAGCGTAATAGCGTTTCAACAGCCCCGACTCCTTTACGAGTAAGGGTACTGACCATAGAAACATACAGGTTATAATCTGAAATCATCTCTTGCGAAATAGCCAGCTCTTTAGGATCCGTCACCAGATTAGGGTCCTCAATCCTGTTGGTAATCGTCTGTTTATCCACAGCCGTGGCAATCGCCGAACCAGAAAAAGCCTGGAGTAGCCGGTCATCCAGCGAGACAATGTCCGTCTCCATAGACCTGATATTGACCGCCTGCCCTATCACGGCATTCTCAGGGACAATAGTTGCAATCGACATAATCCACCTTATAACTGATTAACGGAAGTTCTGAATAATGGCAGCATCAATATCCTTAAAGACTTTTACCGTGTTCGATTGCGCGTTACGGTACAAGTTATATTCCGAGAGCTTACTCTGATACGCCGCCAGTAGCGCCGGATCGGAGGGTTTTGCTGCTAATTTATCCAGCGCCTCTGTTACCTGCGTTTGTAGATTATCAACGCCTGTATCAAATTTTGCTGAAACTTCATCCAGATAGCCTGACCAAGGTGTTGGCATAATGACTTCCTTATTTGCGTTAAATTAAAGTGGGCTTGGGAAATACCAATGGCCTGGGCTCATTTTGATATAACCTTCCGCCCCGTACTGAAATGAGCGCCCCTTGAGCCAGTCATCTTTTAATTCGATCGCAAACTGCACATAGCGTCCTCCCCATGTGCGGTAATAGCTATCGACAAATTGACGGGCTCTGAGTATTTCTACATCATCGAGCGCCCCCTGAATAACAAACGTTACGCCCCCCTTATGATTCCTGCGGGAATAAGGTAACGCCTGCTGTTTTAGCCCCGCTTCCGCCTGGCCTGCTGCGGTAACATCGTCCATCAACGTGATGTTGACCGAATCCGCGTAGGGCATTAGCGCTCTCAGCTTTTGACTTAACACCTCGAGCTCTTTCTTGCTCATCGTGTTTCGCTGGCGGCTTAGCCAGAAAACGGGTTTACGCGGCTCATCGAAATGAAGCCGATAATAAGCCAGCTGCGGATAATAGGTATCCAGCCAGGTAGAGATACGCTTATTTTCTTCGTTTTCGTTAATCACTCGCGCATTTTTATCATAATCGCCCCTCGCTAAAACCTGACGAGCCCACAGCGTATCTCTTTCATTTTGCGCAGCGACATAGAGCATTTTGTCCCGTCCTGGCAACACCTGAAAGCGCTCCTTCTCCTGCCCCAATAACGAATCGAGCTCTGCGGCCTGCCGCTGCGGCGAGTTAAGTATCCATAACGTCCCCACCGTCCCAATTCCCAATATAAAAAACCCGGCCAGTGCTGCTACAATTCCGTTTTTAAAACGCGGCTCGTTCTTTTTTGCAGACGTTTCTAACTTCTCAGGCTGCTCGGGCACCCACGGCTCGCTTTCCGGGCGAATCAGGATAAGCAATTCACCGACCTGTATTGGCGTATTTAATTGCACCGAACGAGATTCAGAATTTCCTTCTTTCAGCTCATGGAGTATAATTTCGGTCGCATCCGTATCCACCTGGATTTCAAAATTTACTCCGCCATGGTCCAGCGGGATAAAAAAGCTATCGGCAGGTATATCAGGGAGTTGGCCTGAAGCAGTGAGCGCATCACTCTGACCTACCACAAAGAGTGTTCGGCCTGTCAGCAATGGAAACTCACAGCCGTTCAGTGAGCTGTTAAGTAATCGAACTATGTATGGCCCTGGGCTTGTTATTGTCTTCTCTTTTGATGTTTCCATATATACTGTTAGCGATGTCTGTCGTTCTCGATAGCAGCAGATTACCGCACAGGACACAGGGATTCCTGATGAAAATAGAATGAAAAGTGAGAAATAAAATCAATTTATTCTGTATAATGCGTCTCAACACATATTAAAAGAACCATCATCCCCATTGGGGCTTAAACTACTGTAGATAAATTACCCAAATTTGGGTTCTTTTGGTGTAACAATCAGACCATTGCCAACACACGCTAATAAAGAGCATTTACAACTCAGATTTTTTCAGTAGGATACCAGTAAGGAACATTAAAATAACATCAACAAAGGGATAATATGGAAAATGTAACCTTTGTAAGTAATAGTCATCAGCGTCCTGCCGCAGATAACTTACAGAAATTAAAATCACTTTTGACAAATACCCGGCAGCAAATTAAAAGTCAGACTCAGCAGGTTACCATCAAAAATCTTTATGTAAGCAGTTTCACTTTAGTTTGCTTTCGGAGCGGTAAACTGACGATTAGCAATAATCACGATACGATTTACTGTGACGAACCTGGGATGTTGGTGCTCAAAAAAGAGCAGGTAGTTAACGTGACGCTTGAAGAGGTCAATGGCCACATGGATTTCGATATACTCGAGATACCGACGCAACGACTTGGCGCTCTCTATGCACTTATCCCAAACGAGCAGCAAACCAAAATGGCGGTACCCACAGAGAAAGCGCAGAAGATCTTCTATACGCCTGACTTTCCTGCCAGAAGAGAGGTATTTGAACATCTGAGAACGGCGTTCTCCTGTACGAAGGATACAAGCAAAGGTTGCAGTAACTGTAACAACAAAAGTTGTATTGAAAATGAAGAGTTAATTCCTTATTTTCTGCTGTTCCTGCTTACTGCTTTTCTCCGACTCCCGGAGAGTTATGAGATCATCCTTAGCTCGGCTCAGATAACGTTAAAGGAGCGCGTTTACAACATTATATCTTCGTCACCCAGTAGACAGTGGAAGCTTACGGATGTTGCCGATCATATATTTATGAGTACGTCAACGCTCAAACGGAAACTTGCAGAAGAAGGTACCAGCTTTAGCGACATCTACTTATCGGCAAGAATGAATCAGGCAGCAAAACTTTTACGCATAGGCAACCATAATGTTAATGCTGTAGCATTAAAATGTGGTTATGACAGCACGTCCTACTTCATTCAATGTTTCAAAAAATATTTTAAAACTACGCCATCGACATTCATAAAAATGGCGAACCATTAACATTTTTTGTATCTGTCACTCAAGTAAAGATTTTTATTAAAATTGTAATAATTTAAAATTCAGACTGCGCATTAACACGCTCTATCAGGATGGGAGGCTATTCAATATCATTGTTCTGTCCGGAAGACAGCTTATACTGATATCTCTGGTAATTTAAAGTAAGGCTGATTATATAACACGATTTTTGTGAACCTGTCATCGCTATGATGACTGGTAAACCGATATTGCCTTATTCACAGCGTAAGAATCCGTCCACTCCTTCCGGCTTTAACCCTGTGGATTAAGGCCGGCATTTTATTCATATTTATACATCATCCGTTCTCACTGAGAACTATTTGCCTGAACGGTCTACACCGAAACAGTCACGCTTGTTAGCTTTCTGCCAGGCATACCTCTTCTCTTCCTCCTGATATCGATATAATGCCTGGGGGCCAGCCTGAGGATGATACTGCTCATAACCCCCCTGCCTTTTTGACGCTATAGCTGAAGGGAGTAAAGAAAAGACGATATCATTATTTTGCAAAAAAATATAAAAATAAGCGCACCATTAAAAACAGTCTTTCATTTATATTTTGACACCTAAGACAAATTACACTCTTAAACTTTCAACGAATGGTCATTTAGTGGAAATCTTCGAGAAAAATGGTTCTGATGGTGTAATTATCAGACCATTAACCATGAAGATATAATAAGCAGCATTTACACTCAAAAAAAATGCAGTAAGATAGCTACAAAACTAATCTCTATTGCAATGAGGCCAAGTTAAATATGTAAATATTTAGATGCCCGGCGCTGACTCTCTGCACCAGGATATACGACGGCGTCCATTCGATAATCACGGTTAGTTATAACAATATTATTACCAACATGTCAGTTATTTAAAGCACAGGCATAAGCTAAATAATCAAATGTTAAAAATATATAAACCCGAGCCCGTACAATATGAAATTAAGCTCATAATAAAAGCTCAACCTGACCGTTAGTACTAACAGCAGAATTACTGAAACCGTAGATTCTATCCTAACGACTTGTATTAGCTATTATAACTTTTCACCCTGTAAGAGAATACACTATTATCATGCCACATTTTAATCCTGTTCCTGTATCGAATAAAAAATTCGTCTTTGATGATTTCATACTCAACATGGACGGCTCCCTGCTACGCTCAGAAAAGAAAGTCAATATTCCGCCAAAAGAATATGCCGTTCTGGTCATCCTGCTCGAAGCCGCCGGCGAGATTGTGAGTAAAAACACCTTACTGGACCAGGTATGGGGCGACGCGGAAGTTAACGAAGAATCTCTTACCCGCTGTATTTATGCCTTACGACGTATTCTGTCGGAAGATAAAGAGCATCGTTACATTGAAACACTGTACGGACAGGGCTATCGGTTTAATCGTCCGGTCGTAGTGGTGTCTCCGCCAGCGCCGCTACCTACGACTCATACATTGGCGATACTTCCTTTTCAGATGCAGGATCAGGTTCAATCCGAGAGTCTGCATTACTCTATCGTGAAGGGATTATCGCAGTATGCGCCCTTTGGCCTGAGCGTGCTGCCGGTGACCATTACGAAGAACTGCCGTAGTGTTAAGGATATTCTTGAGCTCATGGATCAATTACGCCCCGATTATTATATCTCCGGGCAGATGATACCCGATGGTAATGATAATATTGTACAGATCGAGATAGTTCGGGTTAAAGGTTATCACCTGCTGCACCAGGAAAGCATTAAGTTGATAGAACACCAACCCGCTTCTCTCTTGCAAAACAAAATTGCGAATCTTTTGCTCAGATGTATTCCCGGGCTTCGCTGGGACACAAAGCAGATTAGCGAGCTAAATTCAATTGACAGTACTATGGTTTACTTACGCGGTAAGCATGAGTTAAATCAATATACCCCCTATAGCTTACAGCAAGCGCTTAAATTGCTGACTCAATGCGTTAACATGTCGCCAAACAGCATTGCGCCTTACTGTGCGCTGGCAGAATGCTACCTCAGCATGGCGCAAATGGGGATTTTTGATAAACAAAACGCCATGATCAAAGCTAAAGAACATGCGATTAAGGCGACAGAGCTGGACCACAATAATCCACAAGCTTTAGGATTACTGGGACTAATTAATACGATTCATTCAGAATACATCGTCGGGAGTTTGCTATTCAAACAAGCTAACTTACTTTCGCCCATTTCTGCAGATATTAAATATTATTATGGCTGGAATCTTTTCATGGCTGGTCAGTTGGAGGAGGCCTTACAAACGATTAATGAGTGTTTAAAATTGGATCCAACGCGTGCAGCCGCAGGGATCACTAAGCTGTGGATTACCTATTATCATACCGGTATTGATGATGCTATACGTTTAGGCGATGAATTACGCTCACAACACCTGCAGGATAATCCAATATTATTAAGTATGCAGGTTATGTTTCTTTCGCTTAAAGGTAAACATGAACTGGCACGAAAATTAACTAAAGAAATATCCACGCAGGAAATAACAGGACTTATTGCTGTTAATCTTCTTTATGCTGAATACTGTCAGAATAGCGAACGTGCCTTACCGACGATAAGAGAATTTCTGGAAAGTGAACAGCGGATAGATAATAATCCGGGATTATTACCGTTAGTGCTGGTTGCCCACGGCGAAGCTATTGCCGAGAAAATGTGGAATAAATTTAAAAACGAAGACAATATTTGGTTCAAAAGATGGAAACAGGATCCCCGCTTGATTAAATTACGGTAAAATCTGAGAGAGGAGATATGAATTATTTTTTTATCATCGTAATCTGGTTGCTTAGCATAAATACGGCATGGGCTGATTGCTGGCTTCAGGCTGAAAAAATGTTCAATATTGAATCCGAACTACTTTACGCTATCGCCCAGCAGGAATCGGCGATGAAACCTGGCGCCATTGGTCATAACCGAGATGGTTCAACCGATCTTGGCCTGATGCAAATTAACAGCTTCCATATGAAAAGGCTGAAAAAAATGGGGATTAGTGAAAAACAGTTGTTACAGGACCCCTGCATTTCTGTCATTGTGGGCGCCTCCATTTTATCAGATATGATGAAAATCTACGGTTATAGCTGGGAGGCCGTTGGCGCTTATAATGCCGGGACGTCGCCGAAACGATCGGATATAAGGAAACGTTATGCTAAAAAAATTTGGGAGAATTACAGAAAATTAAAAGGAATGTCAGCAGAAGAGAAAAACAAAAGACTTTCTATCGCGGCAAACAAATAATTATACAGAAATAGCTTACTTTCAGATAGTTCTAAAAGTAAGCTATGTTTTTATCAGCTTGCCGTCGTCATAAGCAACTGGGCTTGCATTGCTTTTAGTTGTACAAACTGTGAGGCGTCTTCCAGCATTCTATTGTTCCGTGAATTCCGGAAATCTGCACGTACCTGCTCCAGATTACTATGAGGATTATCCTTAAGTACAAGGGCCGCCGCCATCGTTCCGGTTCTCCCCACTCCGCCCAGACAATGAATCATCGGTAAATGCTTATCTGATGAACTACGCCCCGGCGCGCCATTTTGGTTACTATTTTTCACCCTATCCGCCAGGTATTCTAACTGATCCGTAGACGGTAACGGCTGGTGATCTGGCCAATTTTTCACATGCAATACCGGGATTGTATACCGCTTTTCCCCGCAGGACAGTTGCATATTGTATTGGTCTATCGCTTCTCCCTGACTGGCTGAGCTCACTTTTTGGCTGTTGGTATGCACCTCGCCAAAGGTGTAGCTCCCTCTGAAATAGGGTGGTAATTGTTTTGCCTGCATCTGATCTTCCGACGTTAACACCACCAGGCATGAGCATTCTTTTTCAAGAAGCATTTTCATATGCGCTTCCAGCGCATCCGGCGTATTTTTTGGGTACGAACCGGCTAATGCCACAGGCTTACCGTCAAAAGTTAACGTATTCACTGGCACAGGCATTCCATCGCTCAGTTTCACCTGGGTTTGCTGATTAATTGGAATGCTGCTGACCGCAAACCGTGCCAGGCCCAGTGTCGGTCCGCTCATCGTCTGTGGCATTGGCGCGCCGGCTTCTATTTTCTCAAGTTCAGCTGTAACATTTTTCAGTTCTTTAGCAATAACGTGAATTTTTTTTACAGCCTGGGTTAATTCATGAGTAGAGGCTTTATCAATCCACCTCTCAACCTCTCCCCCACAGGTTCCCCATTGTGAGAACCGGGCTACACCTACCTGAATATTTGTTAACGTTGTAACATAATCATTAAGTTGTTTAGCCTCTGGAATTTTATTTAAATTCTGTAAATTCGTCATTAATGAACGTAGCGGGCCGTTACCTGAAGCCATCTCCTGGAAGTTTTCTCGCAGGCTATTTCCATCCATTTGTTCCAGTTGCGGTAATGTTCGTTTAAGTCCCTTTAGCGCGATATCGAGTAAAGGTTGCTTACTTTCTGCTCCAATATCGTTATTTTTTTCTGCCACTTTTGTATCGCCGCCTTTTATGACTAAAGCGGCATTCCGGACACCAACATTATCCTTGCTCTTAATAAGGTTTATAAACCCTTCGTCAGCAGCTTTTACACACTCCGTGATCTGCACTGCTAAACGTTGGGTAAGGGGTTTGTTCATATTTATACGGGACATTAACAGTGCGTCATTAACCGCTGTTTCCCCATATTTTTCCGTTAGTGCCTGGAGAAATGTCTGTAAAATCTTTTGATCCTGTACTCTGATATTTTCCGTATGTTTTTGCACCACTTCAGTGTTTTTAAATAACGGCATTTTTCCAAGCCAGGTTAATACTTTTGACGAAAATTTTTCAGGCGCAACATATGCCTTATCAGTATTTTCCTTAGCAATATAAAGTCGGGCATCATTCGACACACCAACTTTTGAAAACGAAGACAACGTTAAATTATTCAATTTTCTCTCCTCATACTTTAGCATATTCCTGCAGTATGTTTTTGAGCGCTTCCTGCTGATTCACAAATGACTCAAGCTGCGATATAATATGGTAAGTATTTGTCAGATCGGTAATTGCATGTATAAGCAACAACGTCTCTGCGGCATCAATGTACGCTAACGTACCTTCATTATTCGCAGCCAGTTCACCATTAATCACCATAATCTGCCGCCAGATAGAATCGCCACAAACAGGCGATAACGGTATAATCATACCGTTCAATAACCAGATATCATCTTTAGCTTCAATAGACGTAAAAATATCGCTATCGAGTAGTAATAAGCACTGATTGTTGTCGTCAAAAGTGAGCGGTAAACCCAATTTCTCACCAATATTAGCGATAATATCCTGGTGTGCTTGCAATTTACTTTCCTCTTGAATTATATCTTTTATAAGATTGCTTCTTCAAATTTAATCTGGTTACACAATGTCTTGATACTTTTTCGCGCCCATCGCCGGGCGCAATATTTCTCTCCTTTAATCCAGTAGAATAGCCATTCACTACGCATCGGAACACATATCAGCAGTTCCTTCGGATCATTTTCAACATGACGTAACTTGCCTTTAATAACAAAACGCGGACTGTCAGCAATATCATCATATATTGCAGCCATACCTGAACCGGGTACTACATGTGTGATGATTTTCATAACAATTAATCTTATTCAATTGTTGTCAAGCGAGAGAAAAATACTACACCCTGGACTCAAGACTTTTTTTAACAACACGGCATATATCCGCAAAGGTCGTCATATCAGGAAGATCGTTTTCATTGCAACTAATGTCAAACTCCTCACTAAGACCAAATACAATATCAATTAAATCCAATGAGTCAGCGTAAAGATCCTCAACCAGATGGGTCTGACCATTGATACTATCAACATCAACGGCAATACAGGAGGTGATCACTTTTTTGACTCTTGCTTCAATATCCATATTCATCGCATCTTTCCCGGTTAATTAACGCTGCATGTGCAAGCCATCAACGGTAGTAATAACCCGATCCACGCCAGGTTTATTCAGGTATGACTCGTAAGCCGGGCCAGCTCGCCAGCTACCGTCTCCGATAAGTCCGTCCAGCACATTACTTAACACATAGTCAGTTTCCCCTTTTAGCCTGGTCAGCCCCGCCTCTCTGGCAAACTGCAGTGCAATCTCAGCCAGTTTTTCTTTTTGTGGATGATGAGTAATGACCTCTTTAAGCGTATCCATTTTCGCTTTCAATTCTGGGTGCTTGTCAATATCGCTACATTGCGCTTTCAACGCTGCACTCTTTATCGTGTCATTGGGTAATATTTCCGCACGCAAGCCGTCAAACGCTCTGCGTACAGGAAACGGTGTGGAGGTATCCGGCTCCAGCGCTTTACGTATCACACCCAAAAACGCCTCACGGGCGTTGAAATGCATTGAATGCATATTCGTAACGCTCGGTACCGTTGAGAGGAAACTATTTTGCTTAAACTTCAAACCAGAAAATGGGCCAGTCTTATCTGTCTGGCTATTATCATTATCGGTCGTACCGGCTTTATTACCTGTAATTACCGTCGAGTCTGATTGTAAGGTATCGATTTTAACATTCTCGACGCCAGCCAGTTGACTGGCAAGCGGCTTCACATTCACAATCTCTGCCGTCTGGCTTTGCTGTTTATTATCATCAACGCCTTGCACCGTGGCCTGTACCGGCTTGCCGATAATGTTCTTGCTGGTTACGCCATCAACTTCATCAAAAGAGGGTGTTTCACCCGTAGTGCCCTTTTCTGACGTGACCACCTTTCCATTTTTACTTTCGGAAGAAGCGTTGGTCACAGCCTCTGCCGTCGCATGAGCCGTGATGTCAATTTTACCTGCGATGCCATGGTCAATTGCCCCTGTGCTGGCGCTGTGTGCCGTCTCCGTTTGATGCGTAGTCGAATCCACACGCGAATGACTATGGCTTACGTTACTGCTGTTAGTCGAATGGTGTGACTCGCCATGGCGTTGGCTGTTATCAATAAATGTTCGGCTATTATCAATCGTCTTCCGGCTATTATCATGGTTGCTATTATCGATATGGCGCTGGCTATTATCGACATGGCTTCGGCTATTGTTAATATGCTTACTGTTATCCACGCTATGGTTACTGCTATCAATATTAATATTGATATTAATACCCGTAGGTTCTGCTTTTTTCCCACCATCAGGTACTGGTCCAGCCGCAGGTTCCGGAATTTTAGGGTCAGGCAGTTTATCTGCAGGAATTTGTGCAAAAACATTACGTAGCAGCAGGGGTATCAACGTTTGCATTTCAAGGTGCCGGGCTTCCCGTCCTACGCTGGTACCCTGCTCTTGCGTTAATTTTTGGTGGCACATATCAAGCGCCTCAACCGCCTTCGCCGCCGCTTTGTCAACAAGGTGCGTAAGATTGCTGCGGGTTAACGGATCTAACGTACAGCCAAAGTTATGTTCAATGCAGCTGGCAATATAGGGCATCACCTCCTGCATAACAAGATTCGTCGATAATTTACTTAATTCACCGCCAGTGTTATTTTTGATGATATCTAACAGCTGCTTTTCCAGGTTTTCCAGCTTCGCTTCCGCTTTCTTTGTTTCTGGCAGCCATGGCCCAAAAGCTGACTTTTCTTTCAGGCCATCTTTTATGATTTGCGCGGTATACTCTGCCCCCACCTTCATCAGTAGCGTCTTCGCCTCAGGAGAATCACTGGTGGCGTTGAGCGCTGAACGAAAGAGCCCGGCAAACTCCATTATCGCTTTCTTACCGGCGACATTATTTGAATTGGTAAAAACTTCTTTTAACGCCTCAGCGTCTTTCCCGCATTTAAACAATGCATCCAGACTCGCCTGTTTGATCAGCGCGGGAAAATCTTCCAGTTGCGGGCCTTTAATTTCCCCTGACAGCGTCGTTGTGGCACTTTCTCTGACTGCGGAAAGATTCGCCGCAAGATTCGTGGCCTGCGTTTTGATCTCGGTCTGCATACCTGGCATTATGACGGGGGGCTGAGTCCTTACACTTGTAACCATTATTAATATCCTCTTCTGTTATCCTTGCAGGAAGCTTTTGGCGGTTTCCAGGCTGCTACTTATCGTACTGCTCAGCACTTTTACCAGGTTGTCGTACAATGAATTGGCATTGCTATATTTTTGCGTCAGCGTCTGTAATGTGGTTTTCATATTTTCTTCCTGCGCTTTAAAACCCGACTGCCAGGCTTGATATTTGGCGTTATCCATTTCGAGTTTTGAGTCTTTTCCCGGCGCGCCTAAACCATCAATATCCTGAACCATTTTTTGTAATGGCGTCAGATCAACGGTGACGACATAACCGGATCCATAAGATTTCAGGCAGCTATTCGGTAAATTCAATTCACTGAGCCACTGTCTCGCTTCCGCTTCAGTGGCTACTTTAACGCCGCTGCCTGACTGCGCTGGAAATAAAACGGTATTACTGTTTATTTGATTATATTTATTGACTAAACTGTTTAAATCATTTTTGAGTGAGGTAACATCTAGCTTAACGGTATTACCGTCCTTACCTGGTAATAACCAGCCTCCCATTTTGGAAAGAATATCACTGAAGGCCTGATAAAAATCGGTATAGACTGCGACAACGTTTTCATAAACGCCCAGATAGCTGTCACCTATCGCCGATATATTTTGGGAAACCATATCCCAAATCTCAGCATCAGAAATGGTTGTTCTCGGCTGCGCCATAGGCGAAGCGCTAAATAAGGCCGACGTCGGCGCAGAAAACGCGCTCCGCAGGTTCTCATTTTGTTCTGCGGATAATGACACGCCAGACTTCGCCAGCGCATTCAGGCTACTGGTCAACTGTTGGCGCGCCAGCGTGCGCTCGTCATTATTCTCTTCAGAGATCGGTGGCGTTGACTGCAGCGTCTGCTGTGCCTGCTGGATTTTAGTAGCCGCCTGCGATAATGAAATGATATCTGTACCGCGATGTTCTGTGGTAGACGGTACCACGGCAGTCTCGACGTGCTCGCTCGCCGAGGGAGTCTGCGGCCGCTCGGCAACGATCCCCGGATGAGGAGAAGCGGAATAATTTTGAATATTAAGCATAATATCCCCAGTTCGCCATCAGGAGCGCGATTAAATCACACCCATGATGGCGTATAGATGACCTTTCAGATTAAGCGCGAATATTGCCTGCGATAGCAGCGAGTGCGGATGCTTTCGACTGGTTAATGCTCTCCATTGTTTTCAGCATTTCCTGAATCAGGCTGGTCGATTTACGTGAACTTTCACGGGCTTCGTCCGATGCGGTGCTTGCAACCCGGTTATTCACCTGGCTAATTTGCTGCTCGGAACGTTCCTGAGTAGCGGCGTACTGCCCGGACGCCCCTGCAATACCACCGACCGTGACCGAGTTCTTCATAATCAGATCGCCCGTCATCTGCATCTTGCGCGCATCGATTCGGGTCATATCCATAGTATTCTGCTCAAGACGAATATCGGATTCGACAGACTCAAGACGTTTCGACAGAATAGCCTGATGTTCAGGGGAGATTTGTTTATTACTGTCTTTAATACCCAGACTTTCCGTGGCGCTGGTTCCGGCATTAGATTTAAGCGTCGCATCATTAAGATTTTTCGTCGCATCAGTGCCGGTTTTCTTCATATTTAACGATTTCAGAGAATCGACGCCTTCAGCACCGAGTTTGACGCTATTCTGCCCGTTCAGCACGTTTTTAATACTGTGGCTTTCAGTGGTCAGTTTATCGATCTTCGCGGCATTATGTTTAAGCGCGCCTCTTTCATTCTGCAGCCCCTTATATTCCAGTTTGGCGCCCACGCCAGTGATCCCCAACTGAAGCGCGCTCTGGGAAATACTACCGGACAACGCATTCATCCCTTCGCGCATCATGGAGCTTGCCGTCGTTTTAGCTGCATCAAAGCTGACTAATGACAACTTACCAGACAGTTTGCTATCAGCCTGGTTCAACGTCAGCATTAACGTATTCGCGGCAGCCAACAGCGCAACGGCACTGGAAGACATTCCGCTAATATCAAAAAACTTTCCGACTTCTGCCTGCTGCTCGCGTAACTGGGTTTGCACAACCTCATTCGCTTTAGTCGTGACATTATTTGCCAGGGCATTCAAATCCTGATTCATGTCGGTATTTTGAATACTGGCTTTTAAAAAGGACGTGATCGTTCCGGGGGTTTGCGTTAATACCCCTGGCGCAGGCGCGCTCAGTGTAGGACTCAACCCCAGGTCACTTACTTTACTGCTGCTAATACCAATACTATTCAGAATATCTTTAGCGCTAACGGATTGCGAAGCTGTCTGTGAACTATTCTCAACAGAATGATTATTTAAATAAGCGGCGGGATTTATTCCCACATTACTAATTAACATATTTTTCTCCCTTTATTTTGGCAGTTTTTATGCGCGACTCTGGCGCAGAATAAAACGCGAAGCATCCGCATTTTGCTGTACCGCAGAAGACATGGCTTTTTGCAGTTCCGCCGTTACCTTCTGGTTTTCACCAAATATTTCTACGGATTGTTTAAGCCACTGCTGAATCTGATCCATGGCAAAACGGGCGAGCATAAAATCAGCAAGCGCCTCGCTGGCATTTTTAATAAATACGCCCTCGGCAACACCACCGGCTGACTGGGCTGCGGTATTCGTGACTTCCATGCCCAACGCCACTTTATTTAGGGTATTACCTACCAGCTCTTTACTTAAGGCATTCGTTTGCAGGCCCATCTTGCTACCCACATTACCCAGACCGCTAGTAATACGTTGCATCCCCTGGGTAAAGAGTTTGCTGCCGTTTTGTGCCAACTGTTTCAGCACGTTAGGCACCAACTTCTTAATCGTTTCGCCCATCATTTTGCTCAGCGCGTTACCCAGTTTCGCCGCCGCGCCTTTCCCGACAACTGCGACCACCACAATGACCGCTACCATGGCAATAGCGGCGACAATCGCACCAACAATGCTGCCGGCCATCTCTGCCGTTTTCTTATCGACGCCTAATCCTTCCAGCGCTTTGGTAATCGCCTTGCCAATCAGCTCCATTAACGGCTTCAGCACATGCTCCATAATCGGGTTCAGCGCCTGCTGAATAAACGACACCCCCGTCGCCGCCTTCACAATTTCATCGGCAACCATTACCGCAAGTCCCACCGCAGCCAGCGCCAGACTCGCCCCACCGGTAAAAACAGCGGCCACAACGCTAACAATGGTTAGCAACGCGCCGAGGACTTTCCCGATACATCCCATAATGCGGTTCGTTTCCTCGGCTTTGCGCGTCTCTTCCTGGAATTCAGCCGATTTCTTTTCCATCTCCGCCTGACGCCCTTCCTGCAAGGCGTTGAAAAGCGCAAGATCGTTTTGCAGGCTTTCTTCCGTATTTTTGCCCACAATCTCAATAAACATGGCCATGAGCATTGTGAGGCGGGCGACATTTGACAGATTATCCTGCTCCCCCTGGGAAACCTGATTCTGAGAGGCGGCATTAGCCGTTCCCTGGAATTTGGTCAGAATGTTATCCGCTTTCTCGGCTTTCGCTTTGGCGTCTGTGCCTGCTTTAACCGTCGCATCCGTGGCCTTATCTAATGCCTCTTTCGCCTCTGTCGCTTCTTTTCCGGCCTGTTCTACCGCGGCTTCAGCTTGTGCATAGCCGGGGTCAGCCGGGTCCAGCGATTGCAATTTATTTTGCGCCTGCGTCAGTTTTTTGGCCGCAGCGTCATAAACACTCTTGGCGGTATCCGTCTTTTTGATGCTGGCTTCATAGAGATCCGTCGCCTCCTGAGCCTCTCCCAGAGCCGTCTGGAATTCTTTCGATACCTGAATCCCCATCTCTTTTTGTGACTCAATCATCGCCTGCCATACCGCCAGACGAGACTCCAGTTGAGACAGCGAAACATCGCCCAGTAGGGTCATTAACTTGCCAAGCAGTAATGTCAATTGCCCTTCGCTGGAGAGTTTTTCCCGGGCGGCGTCCGTAGGCGGCTTCAGACCCACCGTATTAATAGCGCTCTCGCCGGACTTTGTTCCGGCTTTAAGGTCGCCCGCTTTCGTTGCCACCACATCTTTAAAAGCTTTATCCGCCGCTTTTAAAAAGTCCGTGTTCTTACGAACGCCTTCAAAAGCCGCCTCAGCGAGGCGCGGATTTTGGGTATATCCGCTACGGCTAATGCTACTTGCGTCATTTACCATAATTATTCCTTTTCTTGTTCACTGTGCTGCTCTGTCTCCGCCGTTTTTAGCGCCTCCAGATAGACCAACGCTTTTGCCCGCAGAGACTCATCTTCAGTACGTTCATTGACAAGTTCAAAACACTGTCTGGCTTTTGCTGCCTTACGCATTAATAATTGACATTGCCCGGTAAAAAAGACGGGGCGATAATCATTTTTAAGTAACGTAAACGCTACTGCATAAAGGTCACATGCTTTCTGAAATTGTTTTTTCAGTTGGCATACCGCCGCCAGTCCCATGGTGTAATCGGGATTGTAAAAATCATAAATGCATAAGAAACGAAAGAACGTCTCAGCTTCATCCAGTCGTCCCTGGTTATAAAACTCATAAGCATGAGCATATAAACCGTCCATCATATCTTGAGGGATCCCATGAACGTCTTTTAGCGTGGCGCCTTCACTAACGGCATCCCAAATCATTTCCGCAACACGTTCTTCGCTGACATTATTTTGATAATCCATTACTTACTCCTGTTATCTGTCACCGACTTTGTAGAACTTAACGACTGCGTTTATCTGATGCAGTTATTAAACCCTGACGGTGGTTAGTGAACATTCAAAAAACGCCCAATGAATACATCGCTACTGCTTTACGCGGCTCAATGTCGTACTTCATTTTCTTGTGGCTGAATAACGTCTTTGCCCGCGTTTTCTACTTCTTCCAGCCAAACCAGAAGACGTAAAACTTCATCAATTTCTTCCAGACTCACCAGATCATAACGGCGATGGGTTTTGAAAAGACTGCGCGCCAGTTTGATATCGACGATCACAGGTACGCCAACCTTCTCCGCATAGGCGCGGACGGCCAGTGCGCGCTGATTCGTTTCATACACCGAGATCATCGGAATCGGCATCAGTTCGGGTTTAAAATAAATCCCGATCGTAATATGCGTGGGGTTGGCAACAATCAGGCGTGAGTTTTCAATATCGGATTTCACCTGTTCAGACAGAATTTCCATATGAACTTCACGTCTTTTAGATTTAACCTCTGGGTTCCCTTCCTGCTCCTTCATTTCACGCTTCACTTCTTCCTTATCCATTTTCATATCTTTCATGGTCAGGAAATATTCCGCAATAGCATCCAATAATAAGACAATCAATGCGCAAGCAAGGCAAGTTAATACCAACGCGAGAAGAAGCTCACGCCAAATGACGGCAATACCTACAATATTGCCATTTAGCTGAGAAAAGATTTCAACCTTATATTTCTTCCAGCAAATGATGGCGGCCACCACAAAGGATGAGAGATACAGTAGGGTTTTGACCGTATCTTTAACCGTTCGCATACTAAAAAGTTTTTTCGCCCCTTCTACCGGGTTTAACGCCGATAAATTAGGTTTTAATGCTTCTGTCGCCAGCACAAAACCGGCCTGTAATAACGCCGGTAATGCGGAACACACTAAGCAGAGCAGCATAAATGGAATCAGATATTTTAACCCTATCCCAAAAACGGCCAAACTGTAGTCAGCCATGCTCTGATCAAAATTATCCGCAATAATGATCTTAATTATCCCCATAAACTCATTAAATGAGCCATACGACACCAGATAGGCAATTCCTCCCAGCGTCAGGCAGGCGATAATGAGATCTTTACTTTTAAATGACTGGCCTTTTTTAGCGGAGTCTTCCAGCCGTTTTTTAGTCGGTTTTTCTGTTTTATTCGAGGACATGCGTCGCCCCTCGCTCGTAAAACCAACTGCTTAATCCTGTGGCCTGGAAAGAGAGTCGCAGTACATTGTCCGGTAGTACCGGAGAGAAATAAAGCAGCATAATTAAAACGGCAATACCGCTTTTTACCGTCAGTGAAATCGCAAAGGCGTTCATTTGCGGAGCAAAGCGCGACAATAAACCCAGGAATACTTCTGACAGCAACAGCACTAATACCACCGGACTGGCCAGAACCAACGCGTTTTGAGCCACCTGATTAATAAACGTTAATAGCGGCGGTAATGAAGGCGTGCACTCGTTCATCGGATCGCATAGCTGATAGCTTTTATTTAACACGTCAACCATCGTGACCAGACCGCCGTTTTGTAAATAAACGACAGCGGCAAACATATTCAGGAAATTAGCCATTTCCGAGGTATCAATGCCGTTTGCCGGATCGATACTGCTACTTAGCGTTGCCCCTCGCTGGTTATCGATAATACAACCCAGCGCATGCATAACCCAAAAAGGCCATGACAACAGACAGCCCAGCATGACGCCTACCGCCGCTTCTTGCAGAACTAACGGGATCATCGCCACCGATAAAAACGGCGGCGCCTCGTTCAATGCATGCGGCCATACTCCCAATGCCACCAGGATGATAATGGCGTTTCTCGGCGCGCCGCTTAATACCCCGCTATTCAAAAACGGCAGGAAGAAAAAAATCGGCGCCACGCGAGCAAACCCTAGCGCCGCAGACGCAACCAGGTGATGAATTTCAAAGTACAACGCGTAAAACATTTTTTACCCCTTAGCCAACGCCAGGAATATCACCTGACGCCCGTAAGAGAGTAAAACTTCGCCATACCAGCCAGAGAGTAAAAACAAGCACAAACACACGCCAAGTAATTTAATGCCAAAAGGCAGCGTCTGTTCCTGTAATTGCGTTACCGTCTGGAATAACCCTACCAGGAGGCCGATAATCGTTGCGACAATCGTCGGCCACCCTGACAGGATCAAAACAAGATAGAGCGCCTTATTACCTGCAAACACTAAATCATCCATTTAACTATCCCGTCTCGTAATGATGTCATGTTGCAATGTCCATATACTGTAATATCAATCCCTTAGACAGTAAGGTCCAGCCATCAAGCGCGACAAAAAGCACCAGCTTAATAGGTGTAGATATCGTCACCGGACTCATCATCATCATCCCCAGCGCCAGTAGCACGCTGGATACCACCAGGTCGACGACGACAAAGGGCAAATAGAGATAAAAACCAATTTTAAACGCGCTTTTTATTTCGCTCAGCGCATAAGCAGGTAATAACGCAAATATTGATGGTTTTTCAATTTCATCTTTGTCACGCTTTACCGTCTCGGTCTCTTCTCCATACTGACGCTTCAGTTGCGCGTTTTCAAAAAACTGGACTAACTCGCGATCTGAATATTTGATCAGATAATCGCGATAACCATCCAGACCTTCATCAACGTGTTTACTTAATGACGAAATATCATTAAAGGTGACATCTTCGTCCTCAAAATAGACGTAGGCATCATGCATTATGGGCCACATAACAAACATAGAAAGCAGCAATGCGACGCCGTTAAGCGTCATATTTGAAGGTATCTGCTGCAATCCCAGGGCGTTACGCACCATGACAAATACAATAGAAAATTTAACGAAACAGGTTCCTGATGCAATAATAAATGGCAACAGGGTGGAAAATGCCAGTAAGGCAATTAATGAGATATCATTCCCCATTACCAGACTCGCTCAGCCATTCATGGATCTCAACGCCTAAGGTGTCATTCATCTGTACCAGTTCGCCATTACCCAGCAAAACACCATTCGCCATAATTTCAACGTTAAGTTCAGCATTGGTCGGCAGTGATAATAGCTGTTGCTGCCCCATGGCTTCGAGTTCGGCGAGGGTAACGTTCTTACGATACAAAACAAATTCCAGTTTGACGGGCAATTGATTCAAGCCAGGCAGAGTTTCTGCAGTTTCAGTTGTATTATTTTCTTCTTCGATATGTTGAATATCTAACGTTTCCACAATAATTCCCCCTTCAATACGGTTGAAATGACCTAACTTTTTCGCGTAGCAATAAACTTCCGCACGGGAAGTACGAATCAGGAGTACATCTCCGATCCCGATTCGGCCCAGCAACGAACGCTGCGTATCACTGCTACCGATTACAAAGCGCAACGGCCAACGCAGCATTTTCGGCCTGCCGCCCCCGACTGCAGGCAGTTCAGGAAGATGCTCAAACCACAGGCCGCCCCGATCGCTCATAATGTGCAACAATTTCCCTTCCGGCAGCGCGCTTCCCGGCACGGGGTTCTCTACGCATAAACGCCGACAGGACAAATGCGGCACGGGCAACTCAAACGGTCGCTCTGTTGCAGCAAGCCAGGGAACGACCAGGTGCTCAGCACCGGCAGAAACCGCCGCCCCCGCCAGAGCGGGAGAGACATGCTCAAGCCAGTCCCCAGGTTTAATCCAGGCCGACCACCGTTTTTCTGCATCGCTCAACCGAACCCACATTCCCTGTCGCGTCGGATATTCCAGCGTAGCTTCCTGGCCATGGCGCTGGCATTCTGTCGCGGTTTGCGCCAATAGCCATTCGCGACGATCAATCTGTCTCACACGCAATGACATCAGGCGTCATCCTCCTCGCCAGATTGCTGTCTGTGCTGTTGCTGCTGCGGATTTTGTTGATCGTCTCGCGTCAGGTGCCAGCGCTGGGGATTACCGTTTTGCCATTGATCATGCAAACGATGTTCAACCTGCGTATTTGACGGTATTAACGAAAACTCCCCTGCTTGCCGCGCCTGAATATTGACGGAATAGTCATTTCCCCAGCGCTGAAAACGGTAAGTCAGCGAGCTATCCTCTCCTTTCACGCCATCGGCAGTGGGAAAAATAGTCATCATCGGCTTTGATTGCGCCGCTAAAGGCATTTTTTCATCGCCGCCGGTTAATTGGCTAAGATCGGCGATAGTGGTTGGTTGCAGCGGAAGCTGAGAAACATCTTTAACCTTTTTATGATCTTTATCGTCAGGCTTACCGGTATTGGCTGCGGCCATTCGGACAGGTGCGACATCCCGCGCCAGCGGCGCGCCCTCTTTACGAACGCCTTCGCCCGCGATGGCTTTATTATCCCCAGGCAATGCCTTGATATTATCGTCAGAGATTCCCGTGGCGTTATCGGTTACTTCACTAACGGATTCCACAGCTTTTAAATCAGCAGATAATTTTTTACCGCTTACGCTTTCTAACGGCCTATTTTTAGACGATAGCAACGCTGCGGATTTATCTACTTTGGCCTCCGCAGAAATCAAACCGACAGATTTTTCAGCAGTGACTTTCAACAGTTTTTCAGCAATCCTGAGTTCGCCTTTTCCGTTATGATGCAGACCAGAAACGTTGCCATTGTGATGTTCTGATTTCGCTGGCGCGCCATGTCGCCATGCCGCCAGTAATACCGGTAAAGCCGTTTCTTTATGCATTACGAAAGCATCACCATAGTCGCGATCTTTTTTATCACCGGAATATTCTGTCTTATGTTTTTCCACCGCTTTTTTTAATGCTTCTGATAAACCGCCAACCTCATCCTGCTGCGGCAGTAAAATGTTCCCGGATGAACTGACAGCTGACACATCGCCCATTAAATTATCTCCTCTGACTCGGCCTCTTCCTGCTGTATCTCTCGCTGGATATAGTGTCTTTTCTGACGGATTATCCAGCGTTGATAGTTCCCTTCTTTGCGCAACCAATATTTACTTTTTTTCTGAAACTCTTCCCTTTTCTTTTCCAGCTCGCTCCGTTTTTCCTGAATTTGTATAATCTGGAGTTCTAAATCTTTTATCTGCCGGCGAACAATAGACTGCTTACGTAATAACGTATAAATTTCCTCACGACTGAGCTGTCTGTTTTCTGCACGCAGCGTATCTAATAACAATTTCAGACCCGCTATTTGTTCAAGGATCGCCTCCTCCTCGGCCTGCAGCCCGCGGTCCTCATCCTGATAGCGAAGTAATATCGACTCACACTGTGAATGAAATACCGTACAGCGCCGCTGCAATACTTTAATTCTGGTCAGCGAATGCATTCATACCGCTCAACGTGTCATCAAAGGATGAATACTGCGCTACCGGCTGGCATAACCAGGCTTTCAGGCTATCCCGCATCTGCATCGCCCGATCGTTATCGATATTTTCGCCAGGACGATATTCTCCCAAGTCAATGAAAAGCTGGAGCTCTTCCAGACGCGTCATTAATTTACGCACGGCAGATGCCTGTTCAGCATGTGTCGGCGTCGTGACTTGTCCAAAAACGCGGCTTACGCTTTTCAGTACATCGATTGCCGGGTAATGTCCCTGCCCGGCCAGCTTTCTGCTCAGATACAGGTGACCGTCAAGGATAGAGCGAATTTCATCCGCCATCGGGTCCGCCTCTTCCTCGCTTTCCAGCAGTACCGTATAAAAGGCAGTAATGCTTCCCTCGCTGGTCGCCCCGGGGCGTTCCAGCAAGCGGGGCAAATTATCGAATACGGAGGCGGGATAACCTCGACGGGCCGGACGCTCGCCCGACGCCAGTGCCACGTCTCGCAAAGCACGCGCATAACGGGTCATGGAATCGATAAAAAGCACGACCCGTTTTCCCTGGTCGCGAAAATATTCCGCTACGGTTGTCGCCAGTTGCGCCGCATTGCAGCGATCGACCGAGGGGAAATCGGAAGTGGCAAAAACCAGCACGCATTTTTCTTTCTTATGCGAAGCGCGCAACATATCCACGAATTCAGTGACCTCGCGGCCTCGTTCACCGATAAGACCGATAACAAAGACATCCGCCTCCGTTTGCTCGATCAGCATATGCATCAGCATGGTCTTACCGCATCCTGCGGAGGCAAAAATGCCCATTCGCTGGCCTACGCCACAGGTCAATAACCCGTCAATCGCGCGCACACCGGTAATCAGCGGTTCACGGACGCCAACACGCGAAGCGTAAGAAGGCGGTGCGACATCAATAACGCGTTCTTCGCTAATTGGCGCCACTTCAGGGGTAAAACGCTCAACGATTTTCCCCGTCGGATCCAACACCGCGCCTAATACCGAGTATCCCACCCACGCCGATAACGCACGTCCAGTGGGATAAAGCACGACATCGCGGCTCAGCCCCTGGGCATTGCCGATAAGGCTTAGCACGGTGCGTTCCCGCTGTAAGCCAACCACCTGCGCACGTGCAACAACCTGTTTTTGGTGCCAGCCACGGCGTATTTCACACAGTTCGCCAATGGCCACATCGCGCAATTCCGCCTCAATAATTGGGCCGGTTATTTTTTGTGGGTAGGCCAGATATTGCAGTAAACGAGGTGTTTTCATCTCATTAGCGACCGACTAAAAACTTCCAGATAGTTGTAAAACCCATTCAAGGCAGTAGAGAACTTTTCACCGTCAGATAAAAAATCCGGATGCACTAAGGCTTTAAGCGTTAGCTCCCCATTCTGCTCCCCCAGTAGTAATTGCCCGCCGCGGGCAAAATGGCATCCTTCCATTATGGTCATTAAGATTTCATAAGCCCGCTGTTGTAATACCACCATACTGTCAGCACCCAATTGCGCCCAGATCCATACATCATCGTCCTTGACGCTGATACAGATACTTGGCAATGCAAATAAATCCAGAACAATTGTTGAATGGCTATCTATTCCTCCGATGAGTGAAGGATCGCAACCACTTACTTCCAGTGCGGAACGAACTAATTCAGCGATATCCAAATGTTGCATAGATCTTTTCCTTAATTAAGCCCTTATATTGTTTTTATAACATTCACTGACTTGCTATCTGCTATCTCACCGAAAGATAAAACCTCCAGATCCGGAAAACGACCTTCAATCATTTTCTTAATAAATCGACGGACATCGACAGACGTAAGGAGGACAAGATCTTTATGTGCAATCAATAAATCATCCAACTTAAGTGTAATGAGATCCATCAAATTAGCGGAGGCTTCCGGGTCAAGGCTGAGGAAGGTACTGCCAGAGGTCTGACGGATCCCTTTGCGAATAACATCCTCAACTTCAGCAGATACCATTACTGCTCGTAATTCGCCGCCATTGGCGAATTTATGGCAAATATAACGCGCCATTGCTCCACGAATATGCTCCACAAGGTTAATGACATCTTTTTCTCTTGGCGCCCACAATGCGAGCGCTTCCATAATTAATTTCATATTACGCACGGAAACACGTTCGCTTAACAAACGCTGCAAAACTTCAGATATACGTTGTACCGTGGCATGTCTGAGCACTTCTTTAAGTAAATCAGGAAATTTCGCTTCCAGTTGGTCCAGCATATGTTTTGTTTCCTGAATACCGAAATATTCATTGACGTTGCGCGCCAGCGTCACCGCCAGACAGTGGTAAAGCTCATCAAGCGCGTTCCGCAACACATAGCCAAGCTCCCGCAGTTTCTCCCCCTCTTCATGCGTTACCCAGAAATACTGACTGCTACCTTGCTGATGGATTGTTGGATTAATGCCAAAGGAAACAACTTCATCGGAATAATTTACCACTCGCATCAAATCAAAATAGACCGTAAATTGTTCAACACGGATCTCATTAATCAACAATACGATGCTGTTATCGTCCAGGCCCTCGCCATCGCGTAACAATACTTCCGGCAGGCGCACGCCATAATCAATAAAGAACTGACTACGTAGACGCTCCGCAAGTTGAGCTTTTTCCAGATCTTCACGCCGGCTCTTCGGCACAAGTAATATCAACGGTACGGTCTCTGTAGAGACTTTATCGAGATCGCCAATCAGTCCCAACGACGACCCTTCTTTTTCCTCAATACTGAGCGGCTGCTCGCCTTTGCTGGTTTTAGGTTTGGCGGCGCTACGTTTTGCTTCACGGAATTTAAAATAGAAGAGTACGCTTAAAACCACCGATAAAATAACAAATACCGGCAGCGGGAATCCCGGCAGAGTTCCCATTGAAATGGTCAAAATAGCCGTAACAACCAATACAAATGGGTTGTTCAACAGCTGCGTCATGATATTCCGCCCCATGTTATCGCTATCGCCATTTACGCGAGTCACGATAAAACCGGCACTAATCGCAATCAACAATGCGGGGATCTGGGCGACAAGACCATCACCAATGGTCAGCATGGTATAAGTAGACAGAGCGGAGGACAAATCCATACCATGGCGGGTCATCCCCACCGAAATACCGCCAATAAAGTTCACAAAGATAATAATGATGCCGGCAATAGCGTCACCTTTGATAAACTTCATCGCACCGTCAAAAGAACCGTAAAGCTGGCTTTCCCTTTCCAGTACGCTTCGCCGTTCGCGCGCAGCATCCGCATCAATAATACCGGCCTTCAAATCGGCATCAATACTCATCTGTTTACCGGGCATACCATCCAGAGAAAATCGGGCCGCGACTTCCGCGACGCGTTCTGAACCTTTGGTAATAACGATAAACTGAACCACGGTGACAATAGAGAAGACAACAAAACCCACCGCCAGGCTATCGCCAATAACGAATTGCCCGAACGTGGCGATAATTTCACCGGCATCGGCTTCAATCAAGATAAGACGGCTGGTACTGATCGATAATGCCAGACGAAAGAGCGTTGTAATTAACAGTACCGCAGGAAACGTTGAAAAACTGAGGATTCTGTCAATATAGAACGACCCCATAAACACCAATATCGCCAGTACGATATTCAGTGCGATCAGGAAATCAACCAGATAGGTAGGTAATGGAATGACGAACATAGAAATGATCATCACCATTAGTACCAGAATCAGTAATTCAGGTCGTAAACGAGCACTGTTAAGTAGAGAAAGCAGCACTATAGGTATCCTGTTAATATTAAATTAAGACAGCTTTTCAATAGTACGACGCTGTTCTGCCATTTCATGCTTGTAGGCAATATCGGTCATACTACGTAACGCCATTAACAATTCTTCCTGCCAATATTCTTCATAAAAGAGTGAAGAGGGTATGGCTTTACATACTTGATAAAATATCTGCAAAAAGGATGCATGTTCTTTATGACTAAGCAATAACGCATTCAAACCTATAATATCGGCTAACAGCGAATCCACTTCATGTGGCTGTTGCAATAGCGAAAGCATCAGTAGTAGCCACGACGACTCCTCCGCATTAAACGCTTTGGTAAACGAATACGACAACAATGTACTCACAAACAGTAGGTCAGCGGAGCGCAACATTTTGAGTTGCGTCAGGCGTCGTAAAAGCTGGCCAAACTCCAGACGCGAACAGCTGGCGTCATTCGCGTCAATATCGGTTAATAGCGAACCCTCGATAAAATCCAGTACCACTAGTCGACGTTGATAGCCATAACTGGCTATCCAGTCAGAGTAAATCTCCACTTCATGTGATTCACTCTGGATAAATTGCCGATAGCTGGCGCGCAATAAGCCTGGTTTTAACGATAATGTTTTCCCAAAAAGCCGGGCCTTCAACGCACAATTAATCCCTGCCTTGAGGGTCTTCGGATCGGTTTGCTCTTCAACGTGCTTAAGTAACGACTCCAGCTTTTTCCGCACGATCTCTTCCAGGTCTTTACGACGAAGCAATTCGCGTAACACAAGGACTAAATCACTGGGGTCAGGAAATAAGCTACGCGCCTGACGTAAAAAATCTTCTAACGCGCCGCCATGTACGCTAATTAGCTTTAATATTTGCTTCGCCTTCGGTAAAGCCTCATCCTCCAGCACGCGTTCAAAACTGTTAGATAAATTACTGGATTTTTTTTCATAATCGCGACGGTTACGAAATTGCGCCAGCGCCGCTGACATTTCGTCCGTCGACTGGACAAATTTTTGTACTTCCGCCCCTGGAGACGAATCCTCTGCGGCCTGTTGTATTTCCGCCTGTTGCGCATCAGTATGCTGGGTCGCATCCTGATGAGATGCCTGCCGGGACAATATTCTGGAAAATGAAATACCAGAGGTTGAGCCAGGAATCATTTAATTACCTCCTGACCTCTATCCAGATAAACACGAACCCATTTCTGTAACTTATCGTCCCCACTCCAGGCACCGCTTTGCTTCAGAATATTGTTTACCGATTCGCTGGCATCCGGCGTTAACGGGTCGACAATTTCTTTTGGTTCAATCATGAACACACGAACAACATTACTTTTATTCTTACTGGAATAACGGAACAGGCTACCAATAAGCGGTAATTTGCCTAAAAACGGAATACTTTGGACAGTATCGGTATTTGCATCCCGTGTATAACCACCGACCAGCAAACTTTTTCCGTGCGGAACTCTTGCAATAGTGCTAATTAACGTTCGCCCGACTTCGGGTAACGCATCTACGGAGGTGGTAGTATCGGATTGCGGCGTCTTATCGTTGCCATCTTCAATGTCCAGCGACATTTCTATCTGACCATCTGCGGAAAAACGGGGCAGCACTCGGATCATTGTTCCGTATGTTACATGCTCAAGCGCCACATTACGTTCCCCAATCAGCTTGGTGTAAAACGTTCTGTTGTTATCAAAAATAGCGGGAACATTTTCCTGAGTCAGTAATACCGGACGCGAAACCACCGTCGCCTGTTTCTTCTCTTCTAACGCATTGACCGCGGCGATGAATCGACTGCCATCGAGGGTACTTATTGAAGACTGGTTTAATGACACGCCAAGTTTGTCCCCAATAGTAATGCTGCCGCTCCATGAAGTGCCCAAACGCTCCAGATCGCTTTTATTAAGATCGACAATCCACAGGGATAATTCTACGTGACGTTTGGCGACATCCAGCGCTTTAACCAGCATTTCGATAAAATGCACCTGCTCAGCCGTTCCCTTTACTAACAAACTGTTGGTATCCGGATAGGCCACGATTTTAATATTGCCCGCCGCGGCATTTTGCTTTAAAGCTTCCTGCAGACTCATGCCACCGGCATAATTTGCTGCTTTACCTTTTTCTCCATTCGCTGAAAACGCTGGCATCGCCGGGGGTTCGCTACTGACAATATTACCTAAAGGTTGCTCTTCTCCCTGCAACAACCTTTCAATGGCCGTGGCAATACCGGGGATAACCATTTTCTGATCGCGCAGATTGTAGGTACGATCGCCCACGAAGGTATTGTTCAGACGCATCACCCCTATTTTCTGGCGTCCCAGCTCAATACCATCGTTTTGCTTGTCCATCATGGTGGCGGCGTTGACCACCATATCAACATAGACGGGTGGCCCTGAAACATAGAATGTTCCTTTACGGTTATCGCCACGTAGCGGGTAATTTTTGTTATATAAACCTGAGCGTTTTAGAAAATTGTTGAACTCATTGAGTGAGACGTTGCGTAAAGAAACCACGGCATTGCGCATTTCACTGGCGTCATAAATATAGATAGCCTGCCCATCGAAATACCAAATCAGCCCCAGTTGTAGGGAAAGCTTCTCCAGTAATGCGTTAGGATCGTGAAACTCAAAGTTGCCCGTAATTTTTTTTCGTGCCGCCATTTTGCTAACAATGACAGGCTCCTTTAGCTGTAGCGCCATGGCATCGAAAAATGTCCGCAGGCTATCGTCTTTCGCAACAAACCCACTTCCCGTTACAGGTATTTTTTCACTAGAATAACCAGGTGCAACCAGAACAAGCGCGGCACATGCCAGCACTCTGGCCAAAAGAATATGTGTCTTCATTTGTCTGCCAATTGAATAATATTTGATAATTTCCGCGGCGAAACGCCGATCAGCTCTTTGATCTCACTAGAAAAATGTGAAGGCGATGAGTAACCATGATTAACGGCTAATTGGGTGATGTTCTCGTGGCCTTCTACACTATTCAGCAGCGATTGCGCCATACGCCAGTTTCGTAATTCACTCTTCGCTTTTCCGCCCAACGCTCTGCTGCACAAACGACGAAAATGGGTATAAGAAACGCCATAATCTTCTCCCAGCATCCTCATCGTGTTGCCGCTGGTTGACTGAGCGAGTAAATAGCCAACCAACCAGTAACTCTCGCTTTTTCGTAACAGCGCCAGTACCTTATTGAAGGCCGGAGAAGGCGTAATAATTTGCTGCAAAAACCAGTACTCGCAGCGTTTACGATCTTGCCAAATAGCGCGAAACTCAGGACTCAGCAAAACCCATTTATCGGATTCAGCATATGTCGTGTCCACTAATCCTGCGCCATCGATAAAGGCCAGTAATTTGCTGAGTACTTCAATTTTTAACGGTCGAAAAACCACGTCTCCTGATACTGGTGCGACAACAGCCTGCTCGCAAAAAAGCAGCGCGCCTTCCTGAATCAGGCAATTTTCATTGTGTCGGCCTTCAGAAAATGACATATGCAGCTTTTGCGCGGAACACGTCTGTATAAACCATGCTTCCGGGCTGCGGATTTTCCGCTTCTCTCCTTCTTTAAGTACTTCCTGCGTATTTAGCATAGTTGTCAGCACCAGTTAAAAATCATTTTAATATGTAAACAATACCGGGAGCGGGTGGCAAAATCCTGATGCAATCATTATGAAACTGATGCCACCCGCTAATTAAATTGGCCCATTTGCACAGCGCTTGATAATTTAAAATAGAAAATCAGCTCATAGTGTATAAATTCTGGCTTATTATTCTGCAGCAGCAAAAATTCAAATATTGTCATCGGGATGAAGAATTAATTATTTATATCAGGAGTTTTTTTTGCTAGCATTCCTGAAACGCATTCGCCCCCTTATAACTATTGTCAGATAACGTTCTGACGGTTGTGTAAAAACATTGTGCCTCATTCTTCTGTAGTTGGAGTTAATATGAAAAAATTTTATAGCTGTCTTCCTGTCTTTTTACTGATCGGCTGTGCCCAAGTGCCCCTCCCTTCCTCCGTGAGCAAACCTGTACCGCAACCTGGCGCTCAGAAAGAGCAACTGGCCAACGCAAATAGTATTGATGAGTGTCAGTCTCTTCCGTATGTGCCGTCAGACCTTGCGAAGAATAAATCATTATCAAACCAGAACGCTGATAATTCCGCATCAAAAAATAGCGCAATCAGCTCAAGCATTTTTTGCGAAAAATATAAACAAACCAAAGAGCAGGCGCTCACCTTCTTCCAGGAACATCCACAATACATGCGTTCGAAAGAAGATGAAGAGCAACTCATGACCGAATTTAAAAAAGTTCTTCTTGAACCCGGAAGTAAGAATTTAAGCATATATCAGACGTTACTTGCTGCCCATGAAAGACTGCAAGCCTTATAAGGCCATATCACCGTTGGCTGAACTCATCATGATATAATTAAGACCATATTTTGCATTGCCACTTAATATCAATATAATTATTATAGCTATGGTCACTTTTACGGTTGGCCATTTGTCTCTTACGTTGCATTTATCAATCTGCTTTTTGATACAGCAGCACCTCGCTGCTGCTTTTTTTATTTGTGATAAAGAACGGCCTCCCAGACTTGGGAGAATAGCCGAAACTTATACTGACAAACTATCGTCTCGTATATCGCGGTAAACTGACATCCCCCTCTTGCCCCACATGTTGGCATTCTTACGATACCCCATCCACTTTTCGCGGATAACGTTCTTTTTACCTGTGACAGCGTATTGACTACCAGGCTAGTATAGCGGCAGAAACGTCCCGATGTCTGGAATGAATGGCAAACAGTCTATAAGGTGATTGAATGGATACGACAGAAGAACTAAACGGAACCTACTTCTACCACGGACAATCGAACCTGTCAGCAGGTGAACTATTTGATGTAATTTTCCTTGAGCAATTTTGTGATGAACCAGGGATTGGCATTGAGTCAGGTGCTGCTATCCTCGCCGGGCAACCGTGGTTAAAAACCAGAACGAAACCGGGAGAGGCAATCAAAGGGACAAGTGTTATCTCCAGGTATGGGAGAATGCTTTTACGAAATGCACAAACTCCTTTCGGTATTAGAGTTCCTACACCCGTTGGTATAAGAATGCGAAAAACAAATAATCTTGCCGCAGTCATAGCACGATATGTTCCATGGTTAGGTTGGGTTGGTCTTGTGAATTCAATTTACCAGGTATCAAGGAGAACTCAGGCAAAATACAACCTAATAGCACGCCCTAAAGATCGTATACAATGGACATCCTTTTGATGGACACAATTCAGCAAGAGGTGTTAACACTCTTCCGTGAAGAGATTCCCGGATATTTAGACAGCAATTTGAAAGAAATCCCTTTAGAACTTGATTCTGATTTATTTGAAGCTCCAGGCGATGACCTGCATGAAGCTTTGGATAAATTTGAAAAAAAATTTAATGTAGATTTATCACAAGTTAAATGGTCGTGTTATTTTCCTTGGGAGAATACTCCACTGCTTACACGATGGTTTAAATTAAAACGGGAAGATGTAGAACGAACTCGTAAACCTTTAACAATCAGAATGTTTTCTGAATCAGCGAAAGCTGGGAAATGGATTTATGATTAATGAAAAATATGTCGAATTAATCAGGAGTTAATTACTATGAATTTTGTTATTTGGCGCAGTATCATTAAACGATCAACCCCTTTCCTTGTTGCTGTCGTTTAAAACGCTTTATGCTACTTTATCTGCATCTGGTAGGTTATGACAACATGAGGCTTTGTTGAATAATTCAGAATCGGCCAACGATAAGGATACAGGACTCCCACCGGAGCACTCGTTATACGAGCCTGACGCTGGTCGGCATTGCCAACAACGTCATCCAGTTCAGCGCCTTGAGCATCGCCATCGCTTCACCCACCTGCGCGTCATAGTTCCGCAGACTCAGATAGCCGCCCAGCAAGGTTTTAATACGGAACATCGCTGTTTCCACTACTGAACGACGGTGATAGCCCACTTTCTTTTCCAGACCTCATTGCTGCCGCTCCGATGTTGATTCGCCACCGCGTGGTTACGCTCATGGTACTTGCCCGGCCAGTATCGCGCACCGCTTCGTGGCGGGATTAGCGGCCTGATTTTTTTCCTCAATAACACATCATGGCAATAGCGCGTGTCATAAGCGCCGTCAGCCGAGGCTTCCCTGATTTTACGGTGAGTCTGGCTAATCAGCCCCGGCAGTGCCTGCGTATCCGTCGTGCCGCTGAGTGGGAAAGTATGCCTTTGCAATTAATCAGGAAAGTGTTGCGCGAGAAATCGTGCATCTTTCAAGCACATCGTCTACTTTAATTAACCGATTCATAAAATATATATTCTCTGTTCATTTCTAGCTTGTAGGCTATTTTAATAACTGTGTATTTTAAACAATAAAATTTAATATTACCCTATTTCTTTGTTATAATACCAGCCTCCAAAATTGTGCTATAGGAACATCATGGAATTAATCCGTTATGCTGACATCAACAGCGATCTCTATCGCCACATTTGGGTCGTTGGTGATATTCATGGATGTTACTCCTTATTGTTAACCAGACTGGCTCAATTAAATTTCTCTCCTGATACCGATCTCTTGATCTCCACTGGAGATAACATTGATCGAGGAAAAGAAAACCTTGAAACACTGAGACTGTTAAATACCTCATGGTTTATTTCTGTAGTGGGTAATCATGAAGCTATGGCGCTTGACGCTTTTGAAACACAGGATGGCAATTTCTGGTATGTAAACGGTGGTTACTGGTACGACTCGGTCACCGAAAAAGACAGGCAAGAAGCCACTGAGCTATTACTAACTTTTAAGTAGCGTCCTCACATCATAGAGGTTGAAACGTCCTCAAAGAAGTACGTGATTGCCCATGCCGATTATCCAGATGACAGCTACGATTATGGGAAGCAAGTTGATATTGATAGCGTTCTATGGTCACGCGATCGTCTGCTTGGTTCGTTACAGGGGAATATCCATCCAATACGCGGTGCGGATACTTTCATCTTCGGCCATATGATTGTTGACTACACAACAACATTCGCCAATCAAATCTACATTGACACCGGTTCTTTCTGTTCAGGCAATCTGTCTTTTTTTAAAATAAAGTAATCTGGAAATAGAATTATATAATATCAACCCTCCCTGCATTATGGGCAATGATATAGCCTTCAATAAATACCATTGCCCATTCGTAATAGCGTCTAAATTTCGCGTTTTTCTGCCCATTTCAGCATTAAGATCGCAGGCCAAAAAAACGAAGCCGTAATCCGACGCAGGTAGTTACTCGATCGCCTGAGAAGAGTAAAGATCGCACATCTCAAGATACCTATCGGAAGAAAGCGCAATAACCGTGGTGGCGAAATGGATCGGCTTGCCTTCATGCAACACAATCTTGATTACAGTCTCGAGTTTGGAAGCATCCGCTCCCCTCTTAATTTTGTTGGGATTTCTCTTGGTTGCGAGCATGGTCTGAACTAATTGCCTGGTTACTTGCCTTGTTTCGTCAATATTTGGAAAATCGAACACATTTCCAACTTTTACTTTCAAGACAGAACTTGGCTTCCTACCCTCACTGACATTACGATCTGACGAGGCTACTCTTCGCTGGATTACGTAGGTTTTTTTCGTCAAACTGGCTTTTACCCCGAAACCAGCAGGAGCTTCTCTGTGGTCATCGAAAACAATGTAGAATTTTTGAGCTGGGTTAGCTTCGAAAACGATTTTTCCAGAGCGACTGAGTGCAGGCTTAACATTGATACTTAACTTGTTGATAATGAAAGGCTGGCTGAGAGTTGTTTTCAAAGTATCACCCCTGTTGTAGTCCAGGAATGATGAGAATGTAACCTGTCACATTTTAGGCTACAGGTGAGCTACAAATTTATGGGTTTATGTGAGTTTATAAGGGTTTTCCCCGGGGCCACATGAGCACTTGAAAGAATAAAAAACGAGTAAAATCAATATGCAAGAGTCTATCGACAAGGATCTCTCCAACCACACCCCGATGATGCAGCAGTATCTCAAGCTGAAAGCCCAGCATCCGGAGATCCTGCTCTTTTATCGTATGGGAGACTTTTACGAGCTGTTTTATGACGACGCAAAGCGTGCGTCGCAGTTGCTCGATATTTCGCTGACCAAACGCGGCGCATCGGCTGGCGAACCTATCCCTATGGCGGGAATCCCGCACCACGCCGTAGAAAACTACCTCGCGAAACTGGTCAATCAGGGCGAATCCGTCGCTATTTGCGAACAGATTGGCGATCCGGCCACCAGCAAAGGTCCCGTTGAACGTAAGGTCGTGCGTATCGTTACGCCTGGCACCATCAGCGATGAAGCCCTGTTACAGGAGCGTCAGGATAACCTGCTGGCGGCTATCTGGCAGGATGGTAAAGGCTACGGTTACGCCACGCTGGATATCAGCTCCGGCCGCTTTCGTCTGAGCGAACCCGCCGACCGTGAAACGATGGCCGCAGAGCTGCAGCGCACCAATCCCGCCGAACTGTTGTATGCCGAAGATTTTGCTGAAATGGCGTTAATAGAGGGACGCCGGGGTCTGCGCCGTCGCCCGTTGTGGGAGTTTGAGATTGATACCGCCCGCCAGCAGTTAAATCTGCAATTCGGTACGCGGGATCTGGTCGGTTTCGGCGTCGAAAATGCCTCGCGTGGATTATGTGCGGCAGGCTGCCTGTTACAGTACGTAAAAGATACCCAGCGCACCTCCCTGCCGCATATTCGTTCCATTACGATGGAACGCCAGCAGGACAGCATCATTATGGATGCCGCGACCCGCCGCAATCTGGAAATTACCCAGAACCTGGCCGGTGGTGTCGAAAATACCCTCGCCGCGGTGCTTGACTGTACCGTGACGCCAATGGGTAGCCGAATGCTTAAACGCTGGCTGCATATGCCGGTACGAAATACCGGCATATTGCGTGAACGCCAGCAGACCATCGGCGCCTTGCAGGACACCGTCAGCGAACTGCAACCGGTGCTGCGTCAGGTCGGCGATCTGGAGCGTATCCTTGCGCGTCTGGCGCTGCGCACCGCGCGTCCGCGCGATCTCGCCCGAATGCGTCACGCCTTCCAGCAGCTGCCGGAATTGCACGCTCAGCTTGAAACCGTTGACAGCGCGCCGGTACAGGCGTTGCGTAAAAAAATGGGCGATTTCGCCGAGCTGCGCGACCTCCTGGAACGCGCCATTATTGACGCGCCGCCGGTACTGGTCCGCGACGGCGGCGTTATTGCGCCCGGCTACCATGAAGAGCTGGATGAATGGCGCGCGCTGGCGGACGGCGCCACCGATTATCTCGATCGTCTGGAAATTCGCGAACGTGAGCGTACCGGGCTGGATACGCTGAAAGTCGGCTATAACGCGGTACATGGTTATTACATTCAGATTAGCCGTGGTCAAAGCCATCTGGCGCCCATCAATTATGTGCGTCGCCAGACGCTGAAAAATGCCGAACGCTACATTATTCCTGAGCTTAAAGAGTACGAAGATAAAGTTCTGACCTCGAAAGGCAAAGCGCTGGCGCTGGAAAAACAGCTATATGACGAATTGTTTGATCTGCTGTTGCCGCATCTGGCCGATTTACAGCAGAGCGCCAACGCGCTGGCGGAGCTGGATGTGCTGGTTAACCTGGCCGAACGCGCCTGGACGCTGAATTACACCTGCCCGACATTTACCGATAAACCCGGTATCCGTATTACCGAAGGTCGCCACCCGGTGGTTGAACAGGTACTGAATGAGCCGTTTATCGCTAACCCGCTCAACCTGTCGCCGCAGCGCCGGATGTTGATCATTACCGGCCCCAATATGGGCGGTAAAAGTACCTATATGCGACAAACGGCATTGATCGCCCTGCTGGCCTATATCGGCAGTTACGTTCCGGCGCAAAACGTGGAAATCGGCCCCATCGACCGTATTTTTACCCGCGTCGGCGCAGCGGATGACCTGGCCTCCGGGCGTTCGACCTTTATGGTGGAGATGACCGAAACCGCGAACATTCTGCATAATGCCACGGAAAACAGTCTGGTATTGATGGATGAAATCGGGCGCGGTACCTCCACGTATGACGGGCTGTCGTTGGCCTGGGCCTGCGCGGAGAATCTCGCGAATAAGATTAAAGCGTTAACGCTGTTCGCTACCCACTACTTCGAGCTGACCCAATTACCGGAGAAAATGGAAGGCGTGGCGAACGTCCACCTGGATGCGCTGGAACACGGCGATACTATCGCGTTTATGCACAGCGTGCAGGACGGCGCGGCAAGTAAGAGCTATGGCCTGGCGGTCGCGGCGCTTGCGGGCGTCCCTAAAGAAGTCATCAAACGCGCGCGCCAAAAACTCCGCGAGCTGGAAAGCATCTCGCCCAATGCGGCGGCAACGCAGGTGGACGGCACGCAAATGTCGTTGCTTGCCGCCCCGGAGGAGACATCGCCTGCCGTTGAAGCGCTGGAGAATCTCGATCCGGACTCCCTGACGCCACGCCAGGCGCTGGAGTGGATCTATCGGCTGAAAAGTCTGGTGTAAACGTGTCAGACCCGATAGCGCCGCGCTATCGGGTCTGCGCGCAGGAACAGGCTTTTCAGGCTGTGACTGTTGTTTCGTGTAAATGACGCCAGACTATCCGTCCTCTTTCGCTTTTTAAAATGACCGTCGACCAGCGTACCGTCTCAGCCTGGCCCGGCAGTTGCTGGCGCTCACGATAACGCAGCGCGGCGCCTTCCGGCCACTCCGCCACAAGGTCAATGTGCTCAACCACGATAACCAGCCCCGGGCGACACGCGCACTGCGCCTGGAAAAAAGCGCCCAGCGCCGGATAATCCAGACAAATACCTCCTGGCGTTATCATCGTAAAATCAACAGCAAAACGCGCTATCAACGCCTCCAGGCTACTCACCCCCTTACTAAGCCAGTTCTCAATCGCCGCATGGGCATGAATAATTTCTTCTTTATATGGATTCATGATCTTTCCTTTTTCAGGCACAGAAGCGCCTGTCTATTGTTTAGACAGACAGCGTAAATAAGGGGCAGCAGGGTGATACCGGCGGCGGCAATAAAGGTCCAGCGATAAGCAACCTCAAGCGACATAACGCGCTGGAGCGCGTTTAACAGCAGCGTCAACAGCGTCGCGCCAAGGAAAAAGCTAAGCTGACGATTAAGATTCCATAGCGCGCTGGCGTCAGGCATGTCCCGGCGAGCAATAGTCAGGAAAGCGCCACTCTGCGCGGTACTGCTGCACAAACTGCCGCCAGCGCCCATTAAGGCGAATATCATCATCAGTACACGGTGCGATGTCGCAGGCGTAACGTTAGTTAAAAGCAGTATCCCTGCGGCCTGAAGAAGACAGCCGACGATAATCAGCGGACGCGGCCCAAGCCGATTGAAGTAACGTCCGGTAAGCATAATGGCGACAAATGAAGCGATCGACCAGGGGATCATCAGCGACCCCGCCGCCGCAGGCGATAGCTGCGCGACGTTCTGTAGATAAAACATCCCGACCACGCTGATACCAATGAACATACCCGGTACGCACAGATAGACGATCATGGCAAAACGCAGCAGCCTGTCCGTCAACAACGGCAAATGGAGTAATCTTGCTGACGCCATTGTCGTCGACGCGGCGTTCAGCCAACGATAAGCGAGCAATAAGGTGAGAACGGCCACCGGCAGCGTGGCAAAGAATATCCAGCGCCAGCCGCACGTTTCCACCAGCAACCCGCCAATCGCAGGCGAACATGCCGGCGCCAGTAGCGCCACCATCATGACAACCGATGACACGCCAGCGCGTTCATGCGGTTTAAACTGTTGCCAGGTTAACGCCTGACCAACCGGGATCAATAAGCCACCGCCCGCCCCCTGCACAATACGCCAGAAAACAAGGCTGTGTAAGGAATCGGCAAAACCTGCGGCAGCGGCGGCAACGCTAAACAGAATGAGCGAAAATATGATCAGCCGTCGTGCGCCGAGATAACGCGAAAGAAACGCGCTAAACGGAACGATCAGCGTTAATCCTGCGATATAACCGTTACTCACCCATGCCAGCGCCGATATGGACGTATGCAGATCCACGGACATCGCAGGAAAAGCCACGCTGGCAATAAACAGATTAATCAGATCAAGAAAGAAGCCGAGCAGGTAAACCACTGCCACTTTACTGCGATACGTCATTATGCATCCTCCGTCAGAGGCGCTAATGTAGCCGTCCGGAGAAAGCCAGATAAGTCCGCGCTTCAACGATATACTGTCAAAATAATTTTGACAGTAAAGGAGCTCGCCATGCTCAATTTGCAGCGTATGTCGCTGTTTATCGCCGTGGTAGATAGCGGCAGCTTCACGGCGGCCGCGGCCGCATCGGGCCAAACAAAAGCGGTAGTGAGTTTTAATATTCGGCAGCTTGAAAAAGAGCTTGGCGTAACGTTACTGCTACGTTCCACCCGACGATTGACGCTCACAGACGCCGGCGTCCTCTTTTACCAAAAAGGCGTGAATTTACTCAACGCAGCGAAAAATTTGCAGGATGAAGTGCGTGCCAGCCATAGTGGGCTGGGCGGCGAGTTACGTATTACCACTACGCCCGAGTTTGGCGAACAGGTGGTCATTCCGGTACTGGCGCAGTTTAGTCAGCGCCATCCCGATCTCCGTATTCGGCATATGTCCTCATCACATCATGCCGATTTAATTGCCGAGCGCTTTGATGTGGCGATTCGGCTTGGCTCGCTGGCGGACTCCCGCTATCGCGCCGCGCTGATATCCCGCTTTACCATTCTGCCGGTCGCCGCGCCGCAGTGGCTCGCCCGCCACCCCGTGTCGTCACTGGAGTCGTTGGCCCAGGCGGAATGGATTATTCATGAGCGATTACCTACGCCGCTACGGTGGACAGTAACGAATAATCATGGCCAACACTCACGCCTGGAGATAAGCAAAGCCGGCAAAATTTCTGTCGACAGCGCGCGCTCGCTGATGGCCTTCGCTCTCGCGGGAAGCGGCGTCGCATTACTGCCGCAATGGTTAGTCAACACCGCACTGGAGGATGGAACGTTAATTCACCTGTTACCCGACTATCATTTTCCCCGTCAGGGCATTTATGCCGTTTATCCGGACGCCCGCCATGTATCGACAAAAGTACGCGCATTTATTGATTTTTTACGTTCGCAATGGGATTGCGGGGAGCACGCCCCATCATTGTAGCCAGCCCGGGAGCATTGCGCTCCCGGACGGATAATACCGTCTTAATCCTTAACTACCAGCTTGTCTTTGATCCCCTGCGCCTGCCAACGCACCCACAGCATAATTGCCGCCAGAACGACAATCGGCAGTAACGGATCGAGCCAACTGCCGCCGGAACCGAACAGCAGGTTAATCAGCGCCACGCCGGTGCCGCCAATCGCCCAGGCAATGGTCGTCGGTACAGACCAAACCACCATCTGCTGTTTGACATCAGAGACGCCCATCATGCGGTTAACCACCCAGAACAGGCTATCGTTGAAGTAGCCGAAGAACAGCGACCCCATCGTTGCGGCCTGAGCGGCAAGCAACATATTGATGCCGGGGATCTGCGCCAGGATCGGCGCGGAAATCGAGGCGGCAGTGATCATCGCCACCGTCCCCGATCCCTGAATCAGGCGTACCAGCGTCGCCACGATAAACGGGATCAGGATCGGCGAGATCGGCAGGTTGGCAACCTGCTCCGCCAGCTGTTGCCCCGCGCCGCTGTCGCGCAGGATCGCGCCCAACGCGCCGCCAGCGCCCGTGACCAGTAAGATAATCCCGGCGCTTTGCAAGCCCTCTTCCAGACGCTCTGCGGTGGTATGTTTATCCATGCGCGGCACCAGCGTATACACCGCCAGCAGAACGCTGATGGCCAACGCGATCACTGGACTTCCCACAAAGTTGATTGCCTGTACCACCGGATGCGTCGCCAGGCCGGACCATCCTTCTACAGTGGCGAGGGTGGAACAGATAGCCTTCAGGAAGATCAGCACGATCGGCACCACAATAGGCAGCAGAGAGAGCGTCAGGCTCGGCAGATCCTTTTGCTCTTTCTCTTTATTGTACTGCTCCAGCGCGGCATTGACTTCATCGGCGTTCAGCGTACGCGGCACGAAATCAGGGTAGCGTTTATCCAGCCACTGCGCATAGAACACAATGCCGATCACACAGGGCACCGCCAGCGCCATCCCGGTCAATAACATTGCGCCGATGTCGACGTTAAAAATCCCGGCTACCCCCAGCGGGCCTGGCGTCGGAGGTACCGTATGGTGAGTGACCACCAGCCCGCCCGCCAGCGCGACGCCCAGCGTCAGTAGCGAACGCTTACCGCTTTTCGCCAGCGCTTTCGCCACCGGATAAAGAATGACAAAAGCGGAATCGACGAAAATGGGGATGCTGACAATATAACCCGTGATCGCCAGCGCCCACTCTTCACGACGTTTCCCCAGCCATTTGATAAAGCTCCAGGCGATACGCTCCGCCGCGCCGGAAACCTCCAGCAAGCGCCCCATCATTACGCCGAGACCAATCACCAGGCCAATGCTGCCCAGCGTCGTACCGAATCCGCTGGTGATGACAGAGAGCGTTTTATCAATGCCCATTCCCCCCAACAGACCGGCGATACAGGCCGCCGCCAGCATCGCGATCAGCGCATGAACACGGGTGCGTAACACCAGCCATACCAGCACGAAAACGGCAACGATCAGGCCGATAATTGGGGTCGGTAAACTTGTCATGACCTCCCCTCCATATCATCTTGTCGAAAGCGTTCAATAATGTCATCGAAGCGTTTATCGGCGACAAAACCTAACGCCAGCGCACGCTGGTTATCGATACGTCCCGGCCAGGAGGCGACAATTTTCTCGACGCCTTCGTCGCGCTGATGCGTAACCCGATCGCGCGCCGCCTGACCGCCCGCCTGACGCAACGTTTCCAGCATCTCGCCCACGGTTACGCTGATCCCCGGTAAGTTGATGCTGCTCGCCTCGCCAGGCGCGGGTAACGTTGCGGCCAGCGACAGGTTATGGATCACCGTCGCCGGGCTGGAAATCCACAGCCGCAAACTTTCCGACACCGGGCAGACAGTCGTCTCGCCCTGCAACGGTTCACGAATAATCGCGCTGACAAAAGAAGAGGCGGCGCGGTTTGGTTTACCCGGGCGAACACAGATCGTCGGCAAACGCAGCGCCAGCCCATCCACATAGCCTTTGCGGGTATAGTCGTTGACCAACAGTTCACAGGCGGCCTTCTGCGCGCCATAAGACGAGCGCGGCGTGAGTGCGGTGGTATCGGTGACGCATTCCGGCAGCGTACCGCCATAAACGGCAAGCGAGCTGGAGAAGACAAAACGAATTTTCTGCGGTTGCCGACGACACGCCTCAAGTAACTGGCGGGTAAGATCCAGGTTAACTTTCCATCCCAGATCGAAATCGTCTTCCGCATGACTGCTGACAATCGCAGCGAGATGATAAACAACAGAGGTATTAGCGGTAATCACATTCTCCAGCACACCCGGCTGGGTTAAGTCAGCTTCCAGGCAGCGTAAACGAGGGGAATCTGATAACCGTGCAGGCATTTTTAAATCAACAAGAAGCAGTTCGTTAAACGCCAGCGATGAGTTTAATAAGGCGCTTGCGAGTTTCTGGCCTAAAAAGCCGCCCCCGCCGGTAATGATAATCTGCATCCGGATGTCCTCTTTATTGTTGTGTAGGGTAGTTCAGGGTTAGCGCCAGGCGTTAAACCAGCCAAGCCCGTCCTGAGTGGTATTCCGTGGTTGGTATTCGCAGCCTATCCAGCCGCGATAACCTACGTCATCGAACAGCCGGAACAGCCACGGGTAGTTGATCTCGCCATCATCCGGTTCATGTCTGTCCGGTAGCGAGGCGATTTGTACATGGGCATAGCGGCCCGCGTACTCGCGAATCAGGTGACTCAAATTGCCATCCACTTTTTGTGCGTGGAAAGTGTCGAGCTGGATGAACACATTCGGGCGGTCAACCTCTTCTGCGATGCCCAGCGCCTGATATTGGCTGGAAAAGAGGTAGCCGGGTTTAACGCCAGGACTCAGCGCTTCGATCAAAATACGTTTATCGTGGGCGGCAAACCGGTCGGCGGCATAACGCAAATTATCGATAAACGTGGCGCGATAACGTGCGCCATCAGCGCCATCCGGCACTACGCCCGCCATGATGTGAACCTGCTCACATTCCAGCGCCAGAGCGTATTCCAGAGCCAGATCAATATCGGCGCGCGCGTCGTGTTCGCGCCCCGGTAGCGCGGCACGTCCCCACTCGCCCGCCGCGGTATCACCCGCCGAAGTATTAAACAGCGCCAGCGTCAGATCATGACGCGATAGCTGGGCTTTAATCTCGCTGGCGGCAAAGCCGTAGGGGAACAGAAACTCAACGGCCTGAAAACCGGCTTCGGCAGCAGCGGCAAAACGCTCGATAAACGGCACTTCGGTAAACATCATCGACAAATTGGCGGCAAAACGCGGCATCGGGTTATCTCCTTAACTGCGCAATTTCTTCGGTGGTTAAATAACGAATCGGGCGTTCGCCAAGGATAAAAATCAGCTTTGCCGTCTCTTCCAGCTCCTCGGTATTATTAGCGGCTTCCTGCAAATTCTCCCCGCACACGACCGGCCCATGATTAGCCAGTAAAAAGGCCTGATGCCGGGCCGCCAGCGCAGCCAAATCGCGGGCAATTCGGTCATCCCCCGGGCGATAGTAGGGAACCAGCGGAATGTCGCCCATCCGCATCACCACATAGGGGGTAAACGGGCGAATCACATTTTGCGGGTCCAGTCCTTCGAGACAGGAAAGCGCCGTTGACCAGGTGCTGTGCAGATGAACCACGGCCTTGCAGCAAGGGTTATTGCGATACAACGCCAGATGAAAACGCACCTCTTTAGACGGTTTATCGCCGCTGAGCCATTCGCCTTGCGGGTCCACTTTGGATAGCCGCTGCGGGTCGAGATTACCCAGACACGAACCGGTGGGCGTCGCCAGAATATTGCCGTCCGGCAGTAACAGCGAGAGGTTGCCTGCCGAGCCGGTGGCATAGCCGCGCTGGAAAAACGAGGCGGCTATCCTGACCATCTCTTCTCGCAAAGCGTGCTCTTCTTTTGCCAGTATCGTCATACCTGAAACTCCCTTTGAGCGCGGATGAAAAAGGATTCATCGCCAAAATTACCTGACTTTAGCGCCAGCGAGACTGGCGCATGGAGCGCGTTGACCCACGGCACGCCGGGTGAAATGCACGGTCCGATGTGAAAACCGGTAATACCGAGGCTTTGCGTCACCACGCCCGAGGTTTCGCCGCCCGCCACGATAAACCGGGTGATACCGCCTTCCGCTAAGCGAGCGGCCAGCAGGGAAAAGAGCGCCTCTACCGCATGGCTGGCTTCGGTAGCGCCATATTGCTGCTGGATGGCGGCCAGCGCCTGCGTGGAGGCGGTGGCGCTAATCATTGGCGCCAGTTCGCTGTCCTGACTGAGCACCCACTGCGCCAGCGCTTCAGCGTAGGCCTCGCGCGTCTCGGATGACAGGCAGCGCGCCACGTCAACGTCGCGTGTGGGAGCATGTTGTCGATAGAAGGCCACCTGCTGATTCGTCATTTGCGAACAGGAACCGGAAAGCACCACCGCGCGACCGCTCAGCGGATAGCCTGCGGAACGGGCCTGAGAAACGCCGTGCTTCGCCCACTGACGCGCCAGCCCCACTGCCAACCCGGAACCGCCAGTCACCAGCGGGGCATCACGCAAAACCTCGCCCTGGATTTCCAGGTGCCGCTCATTGAGCGCGTCAAGTACCGCGTAGCGATATCCTTCCTGCTGTAAACGCGACAGCGCCGCACGGGTCGCGGCAACGCCTTCATCAAGCGTCTGAGCCGGAATAACGCCGCAGCGCCCTTGCGCCTGCGCTTCCATCAGACGCGGCAGGTAGCTGTCGGTCATCGGATTGATAGGGTGGTGGCGCATACCGGACTCCGCCAGCAAGTGGTTCATGACAAACAGATAGCCCTGATAAACCGTGCGTCCGTTAACCGGCAGCGCGGGAGAAATCACGGTAAATGAGGTATCCAGCGCCACCATCAGCGCATCGGTGACCGGGCCGATATTGCCTTCGGCGGTACTATCGAAAGTCGAGCAATATTTGAAATAGACTTGCTGGCAGCCCTGTTTTTTCAGCCATACCAGCGCCGCCAGCGATTGTTTTATCGCCTCTTGCGCCGGGCATGAGCGGGTTTTCAGGCTGATAACCACCGCGTCGCACCCTTCCGGTTGCGTCCCGGTTGGGACATCATTGATCTGCACTGTCGGCATTCCGTTTTCGACCAGAAAACTGGCGATGTCAGTCGCGCCGGTAAAATCATCGGCAATGACGCCAATTTTTAACATGACGGCTCCTCAGGCATGACGCCAGGCAGAGTAATCCCCGAGAAAATTTTGATCACAGCGCTGTCATCCTCTTTGCCATAACCGGCGTTACTGGCGCTGGTGAACATATTTAACGCCGTAGAGGCCAGCGGTAAGGGGAAGCGCAGCGCTTTCGCCGTGTCGGCAACCAGCCCCAAATCTTTGACAAAAATGTCGACGGCCGAACGCGGGGTATAGTCGCCGTCAACGACATGCTGCATACGGTTTTCAAACATCCAGGAGTTGCCGGCGGCATGGGTCACGACGTCATACATCACGTCCAGAGGAATACCGGCCCGCGCGGCCAGCGCCATCGCTTCGGCCGCCGCCGCAATATGCACTCCAGCCAGCAGTTGATGAATGATTTTGACGGTTGAGCCTGCGCCCGGCGTATCGCTGATGCGATAAACGTTGCTGGCAACGGCGTCCAGCACAGGCTTCAGGCGGGTAAACGCCGCCTCGCTCCCGGAGGCCATCACCGTCATTTCGCCCTGCGCCGCTTTTACCGCGCCGCCGGAAACCGGCGCATCCAGCATGTTAAGATTCAATGCCGTCAACGCCGCGGCGATCTCTTGCGCGTCGGCGCTTGAGATCGTGGACGAAACCATCACCGCGCTTCCGGGTTTCATCAGATGGGCGACGCCATCCTCACCGAATAACACCTGTCTGACCTGGGCGGCATTGACGACCAGAATGACTAACGCATCCACGACGCCGGCGAACTCCCTGGCGCTGGCGGCAGCCCCACAAGCCCCTTCAGCGAGAAGATTCGCGCACGCTTGCGGGTTAAGATCGGCCCCCCATGTGGAAAGCCCGGCGCGCAGGCATGAACGCGCAGCGCCCATTCCCATTGAGCCAAGCCCCACAATGCCGACATGAAAATCAGTTCCTGTTGTCATTATCACTCCATGTTAATTTACGTGATATTATGTTTTGTTATGTGAATATAGGCGTTTTTGTAAACAATTGCGGTGAGTTGTTTCACAAAAAATAACAAAATGTGTTATTTTTTGTGAAGGCAATCCTCATAGAACTTCACACGCTGTGACGAGAAATCGCGTAAAATCGCGACAGGACTAAAGAAAGGAGCAGACGTTGATACCTACTGAGCGTCGACAAATCATTCTTGATATGGTGGCGGAGAAAGGCATCGTCAGTATCGCTGAACTGACCGAGCGCATGCATGTATCCCACATGACTATCCGCCGTGATTTACAAAAACTGGAGCAGCAAGGCGCGGTAATCCAGGTCTCTGGCGGCGTGCAATCATCGACTCGCGTGGCGCACGAACCCTCGCATCAGATCAAAACCGAACTGGCGACGCCGCAGAAAGCGGCGATTGGCAAACTGGCCGCCAGCCTGGTACAGCCAGAAAGCTGTATCTACCTTGATGCAGGTACTACCACGCTGGCAATCGCCAGGCAGCTGGTTACGATGAATAAACTTACGGTGGTGACGAATGATTTCGTTATCGCCGATTACCTGATGGACAATAGCGATTGCACAATTATTCACACTGGCGGGGCGGTATGCCGGGAAAACCGGTCGTGCGTCGGTGAAGCCGCGGCGACGCTTTTGCGCGGGCTGATGATTGACCAGGCCTTTATTTCCGCCTCTTCCTGGAGCGTGCGCGGTATTTCAACGCCGGCAGAAGATAAAGTCACGGTGAAACGGGCCGTCGCCAGCGCCAGCCGCCAAAAAATTCTGGTGTGCGACGCGACCAAATACGGCCAGGTCGCGACGTGGCTGGCGTTACCGCTGGCGGAATTCAACCAAATCGTCACCGATGACGGCCTGCCGGAAAGCGCAATTCGGGCGCTGGCTAAAGTGGATATCTCACTGCTGATGGCCAAACAATAGCGAAGCGGCGCAAGCCGCTTACGTCATCATCTTGCGTACCAGTTGCGTAAACTGTTCGCGTTCTTCAGCGCTCAGTCGCCCCAAAAATTCATCGTCAACGCGATCCCCCAGTGGTATCGCGGCGGCGAGCAACGTTTGGCCCTGAACGGTGAGATAGACAAAACGCCGACGTTTATCCAGCGGATCGTTTTCTCGCTTTACCAGCCCACGATTTTCCATCCGGCTTAACATCTCCGCCAGCGTCGCTTTAGTGCTGACCGCCGCTTCGGTCAGATCGACCTGTTCAATACCCGGATGTTCAGCAATAACGCGCATCACCGCATATTGAGGTTTGGTGAGCTCCGGTAGTTCATGCTGCCAGCGTGCGGTATGTTGCTGAAAAAGTTGGCGTAACAGATGAAACGCGGTGTTTCGTAACTCCATGAGCGCTCCGGATAAATTAACTTTTTCTATCATAACGACTTATGCACGGTTTTTTAATGACGAATGCTTTAGCTAAACGTGCGCAGGCGTCGGGAGCGATCTTGTCGCAAAGGCCGTGTGGGCGTATTTTGATCAAAATGTTCGTATACGAACGATATTTGAGGTAAGAAATGAGATTGATTGTGGGGATGACCGGTGCGACCGGCGCGCCGCTTGGCGTCGAGTTACTCCAGGCATTGCGGGCGATACCTGATGTTGAAACGCATCTGGTAATGTCAAAGTGGGCGAAAACCACTATTGAACTGGAGACGCCCTACACGCCCGCGGAGGTAGCCGCCCTGGCAGATTATTGTCATAGCCCGGCCGATCAGGCGGCGACCATTTCCTCCGGCTCATTTCGTACCGACGGCATGATTATTATCCCCTGCAGTATGAAAACACTGGCGGGGGTTCGCGCCGGCTATGCCGAGGGGCTGGTGGGACGCGCTGCCGATGTCGTGTTGAAAGAGGGTCGCAAGCTGGTGCTTGTGCCGCGGGAAATGCCGCTCAGCACGATTCATCTGGAAAACATGCTTGCGCTTTCTCGTATGGGGGTGGCGATAGTGCCGCCCATGCCCGCGTTCTACAACCTGCCGCAAACCGTTGACGATATTATCCAGCATATCGTAGCGCGCGTTCTCGACCAGTTTGGTCTGGAGCATACGCGCGCGCGCCGCTGGCAAGGACTGCGACAGGCAGCAAATTTTTCACAGGAGAATGGATAATGGCATTTGATGATTTGCGCAGTTTTTTACATGCGCTGGATCAGCAGGGACAACTGCTGAAAATCAGCGAGGAAGTGAATGCGGAGCCGGATCTCGCCGCCGCTGCCAACGCAACGGGACGCATCGGCGATGGCGCGCCCGCGCTGTGGTTTGACAATATTCGTGGTTTTACCGACGCCCGCGTGGCGATGAATACCATCGGTTCCTGGCAGAACCATGCCATCTCACTGGGTTTGCCGCCTAACACGCCGGTTAAAAAACAGATCGATGAATTTATTCGCCGCTGGGACAATTTTCCGGTAGCGCCGGAACGACGGGCGAATCCGGGCTGGGCGGAAAATACCGTCGACGGCGACGCGATCAACCTGTTTGATATCCTGCCGCTGTTTCGTCTGAACGACGGCGACGGCGGATTCTATCTGGATAAAGCCTGTGTGGTATCACGCGATCCGCTCGATCCCGATAACTTCGGCAAACAGAATGTCGGCATCTACCGTATGGAAGTTAAAGGCAAGCGTAAGCTGGGTCTGCAACCAGTGCCGATGCATGATATCGCATTGCACCTGCACAAAGCTGAAGAGCGCGGGGAAGATCTGCCGATTGCGATCACGCTGGGTAACGATCCGATCATTACCCTGATGGGCGCAACGCCGCTGAAATACGATCAGTCAGAGTATGAAATGGCAGGCGCGCTGCGTGAAAGCCCCTATCCTATCGCCACCGCGCCGCTGACCGGTTTTGATGTGCCGTGGGGATCTGAAGTCATTCTTGAAGGGGTCATCGAAAGCCGTAAACGTGAAATTGAAGGACCGTTCGGCGAATTTACCGGCCACTATTCCGGCGGTCGCAACATGACCGTGGTGCGTATCGATAAGGTCTCTTACCGCAGCAAACCCATTTTTGAATCGCTCTATTTGGGTATGCCGTGGACAGAAATCGACTACCTGATGGGGCCGGCGACCTGCGTGCCACTGTATCAACAGCTGAAAGCCGAATTTCCGGAAGTGCAGGCGGTAAACGCCATGTACACCCACGGCCTGCTGGCCATCATCTCGACCAAAAAACGCTACGGCGGCTTTGCCCGCGCGGTGGGCCTGCGAGCGATGACGACGCCGCACGGTCTGGGATATGTGAAGATGGTGATCATGGTCGATGAAGATGTCGATCCATTCAATCTGCCACAGGTGATGTGGGCGTTGTCGTCGAAAGTGAATCCGGCAGGCGATCTGGTACAGCTACCGAATATGTCCGTCCTGGAACTGGATCCGGGCTCAAGCCCGGCGGGGATTACCGACAAGCTGATCATTGACGCCACCACGCCGGTTGCGCCAGATAACCGTGGTCACTATAGCCAGCCGGTTGTTGATTTACCGGAAACTAAAGCCTGGGCTGAAAAGCTGACCGCCATGCTGGCCAACCGTAAATAAGGAGTAACCGATGATTTGTCCACGCTGTGCCGATGCACATATTGAACTCATGGCGACTTCGCCGGTAAAAGGAGTCTGGACGGTATATCAGTGTCAGCATTGTCTGTATACCTGGCGCGATACCGAACCGTTACGCCGTACCAGCCGCGAACACTATCCACAAGCGTTTCGCATGACGCAAAAAGATATTGATGACGCGCCAATGGTGCCGAGTATCCCGCCGTTGCTGGCAGAAGACAAACGGTAAAAAAAAGGCCAGTCTGTCGACTGGCCTTTTTTTGACAAGGGTACTTACTCGCGGAACAGCGCTTCGATATTCAGCCCCTGCGTCTGCAGAATTTCGCGCAGACGGCGCAGGCCTTCAACCTGAATCTGACGAACACGTTCACGCGTAAGACCGATTTCACGGCCTACATCTTCCAGTGTCGCAGCTTCATATCCCAGCAGACCGAAACGGCGCGCCAGCACTTCACGCTGTTTGGCGTTCAGTTCGAACAACCATTTGACGATGCTCTGTTTCATATCGTCATCTTGCGTGGTGTCTTCCGGACCGTTCTCTTTTTCATCGGCCAGGATGTCCAGCAACGCTTTTTCGGAATCACCGCCCAGCGGGGTGTCTACCGAGGTAATGCGCTCGTTGAGACGAAGCATACGGCTGACGTCATCAACCGGTTTATCAAGTTGCTCTGCAATTTCTTCCGCACTCGGTTCGTGGTCCAGTTTATGCGACAACTCACGTGCGGTGCGCAGGTATACGTTCAGCTCTTTAACAATGTGAATCGGCAAGCGAATCGTACGGGTTTGGTTCATAATCGCCCGTTCGATTGTCTGGCGAATCCACCAGGTTGCGTATGTTGAGAAGCGGAACCCGCGTTCCGGGTCAAACTTCTCGACTGCACGGATAAGCCCCAGGTTGCCCTCTTCAATCAGGTCCAGCAACGCCAGTCCACGATTGCCATAACGGCGGGCAATTTTTACCACCAGACGCAGGTTACTCTCAATCATGCGACGGCGAGAAGCAACATCTCCACGCAGTGCGCGACGCGCAAAATAGACTTCTTCTTCGGCTGTTAACAGTGGTGAATACCCAATCTCACCAAGGTAAAGCTGAGTCGCGTCCAACACACGCTGTGTGGCCCCTTGCGATAACAGCTCTTCTTCAGCCAGGTCGTTATCACTGGGTTCCTCTTCACTCAAGGCTTTTTCGTCAAAAGCCTCTACTCCGTTCTCATCAAATTCCGCGTCTTCATTTAAATCATGAACTTTCAGCGTATTCTGACTCATAAGGTGGCTCCTACCCGTGATCCCTTGACGGAACTAGCAAGTCAAAGCCTGGTTCCGCCGCTTTATCGCTGCGGTAAATAACGCAGCGGGTTTACGGATTTCCCCTTGTAACGAATTTCAAAATGCAAGCGTGTAGAGCTGGTGCCGGTGCTACCCATAGTAGCGATTTTTTGCCCCGCCTTAACTTCCTGTTGTTCCCGGACCAGCATCGTATCATTATGGGCGTAGGCACTCAGGTAATCATCGTTATGTTTGATGATAATAAGATTACCGTAACCACGCAGTGCGTTACCGGCATATACGACGCGCCCATCAGCGGTTGCGACGATAGCCTGTCCCTTACTGCCTGCAATGTCGATCCCTTTATTGCCCCCTTCGGAAGCGCCAAAGTTTTCGATCACTTTGCCATCCGTCGGCCAGCGCCATGCGGAAATCGGCGCGCTGGTTGACGTACTGCTTGCATTTGGTTCGGTCGTGCTTACCGTTGGTGCCGTTACAGGCGCTGTGACAACCGTCCCAGCAGGCTTGTTGTTTGGCAACATTTTGTTAGCACTTTGTTCACCTGAGCCCTCAGAATACGTAATTGTTGGTTGAGACGCAACTGCAACGGTGGAATTTTGTGCAGACCTGGTCACAACTCCTTGCTGTGCTGCATCCGCCTGGGTGATCGCATTTCCGCCAGTAATTGGCGTACCGGATGCGTTACCAACTTGCAAAGTTTGCCCTACATTCAGGCTATACGGGGCAGAAATACTGTTTCTCTGGGCCAGATCGCGGAAATCGTTCCCGGTAATCCAGGCGATGTAAAAAAGCGTATCACCCTTTTTCACGGTGTAAGTACTGCCCCCCGTATAGCTACCTTTCGGAATATTCCCATACTGGCGATTGTATACAATTCGCCCATTTTCCATCTGCACGGGTTGTTCCGCGACCGGTTGAGTTTGCATGGGCTGCGTTACAGGACGCTGAACGGGTTGAATTTGCGGTGCTTGTTGCGGCGTTTGTTGCGTCGTCGCGCCCATTTTTGGCGGCGGTGTGATCAACATCCCGGAATTGGTATTTGATGACGAACCACTGTCCACAGACGTGACCGGCGCCGGAGGGTTTGACGAACTGGTACAACCTGCCAGCCATAGTGAAACCAGTGATAGTGCCGCAATGCGACTAACGGTGAATTTTGGGCTTCCCGCGCTCATTTATCCCCCAGGAAAAAATTTGGTTAACAACCAGTGACGTAAGAACCGTGCAACGCATTAAGTGAACACGGGAAAATGTGTTCACGATACGCTTAACCCACCGGGAATAACCAGGAAAACTCCAGGTATTCGTTTCGGCTTCATCAGGCGTAAGAGTGGGTGTTTGCAGGGCAAACTAGGCCAGCTCTCCCTTGACTAACGGGACGAAGCGAACGGCCTCCACGGTATCGATAATAAATTCGCCGCCCCGGCGACGCACGCGTTTCAAAAACTGCTGCTCATCGCCCACGGGCAGAACAAGAATGCCGCCTTCATCCAACTGTGCCATGAGCGCGGTAGGAATTTCCGGCGGCGCGGCCGTCACAATGATAGCGTCAAACGGCGCACGCGCCTGCCAGCCTTGCCAGCCATCGCCATGACGGGTAGAAACATTATGTAAATCGAGCTGCTTCAGGCGGCGACGCGCCTGCCATTGCAGCCCCTTAATCCGCTCAACGGAGCAAACGTGATGTACCAGATGCGCCAGAATCGCCGTCTGATAGCCGGAACCGGTGCCAATTTCCAACACCCTGGATTGCGGCGTCAGTTCGAGCAGTTCCGTCATTCGCGCCACCATATAGGGCTGCGAAATCGTCTGACCCTGGCCTATCGGCAAAGCGATATTTTCCCAGGCCTTATGTTCAAACGCTTCATCAATAAATTTCTCGCGCGGCACTGCGGCAAGCGCATTAAGCACCTGCTCATCTCTGATGCCCTGCGCGCGCAATTGTTCAAGAAGAGCCTGTACACGTCCACTTACCATTGCGTGCCAACTCCCACGCTGTCTAACCAGTCTGAAACCACATCATGCGCGCTGTGCGCGGTTAAATCCACATGCAACGGCGTGACGGAGACGTAGCCTTCATCCACCGCCGCGAAATCGGTATCCGGCCCAGCATCGTATTTATCGCCCGGCGGGCCAATCCAGTACAATGTATTACCGCGCGGATCTTCCTGCGGGATTACTTTATCCGCTGGATGGCGGCTACCACAGCGAGTCACGCGGATGCCTTTAATCTGCGCTAACGGTAGATCCGGGACATTCACGTTGAGAATACGCCCGGTACGCAACGGCTCCCGGCTTAACCCTCGCAAAAGCGCGCAAGTCACGGCCGCAGCCGTATCATAATGCTGATAGCCGTTAAGGGAGACCGCTAATGCCGGAAAGCCGAGATGACGGCCTTCCATCGCCGCGGCGACAGTACCGGAATAGATCACATCATCGCCCAGATTCGGACCCGCGTTAATACCGGAAACGACAATATCCGGACGCGGACGCATTAAGGCATTAACGCCCAGATAGACGCAATCGGTCGGCGTCCCCATCTGTACGGCGATATCGCCATTATCAAAGGTAAAAGTACGAAGCGAAGATTCCAGCGTGAGGGAATTAGACGCGCCGCTGCGGTTACGATCCGGGGCTACGACCTGTACATCAGCAAACTCACGCAGCGCTTTCGCCAGCGTTTGTATACCGGGCGCGTGAACCCCGTCATCGTTACTCAGCAATATGCGCATAATCACCCATTGTGTTGATCAGTTCCCTTACTACGCTGGTGGCAAAACTGCCTGCGGGCAGCCAGAAACGTAACTCGACGGTAACGTCATCCCACCAGTTCCAGCTTAATTGTTGCGGATAAAGCAGCATCGCTCTGCGCGACGCCTCTACTTTTTCGCGCAGCAACAGCGATTGCAACACCGTTTCCTGGGCAATGGCATCTTGCTCAAACGCCAGCGCCGCACGCTGTGTTCCCCACTCTCCGCTGCCCGGCAACGATGCTGTAATCAGCAGCTCTTTTTCGTCTACCCGGCGCTGCAATTCAGGCAGTTCTTCAGATGTCGCGACGAACCAGCTTCCACGCCCCGCTAATTGTAGCGCATCGCCGTCAACAACTTGATTAAAGTCTGGTTTCTTCAGCCGCTGGTGAACAATTTGATTAAACAACGCGCTACGTGCCGCCGACAACCAAAAACTGCGTTTATTGCGATCGCGCACCGGCGCGTTACTTTGCGCCCAGCGCAGCGCGCCCTGCAAGTTGCTGCCGCCAATGCCGAATCGCTGTGCGCCGAAATAGTTCGGCACGCCGCCATCGCGAATCGCCTGCAATCGTGTTTCGACATCGCGGCGATCGCTTATTTCACGCAACACCAGCGTAAAGGCATTGCCTTTCAGCGCGCCTAAACGCAGCTTACGCTTGTGACGCGCGTATTCCAGCACTTTACAACCTTCCAGCTGAAAGGCGCTGAAATCGGGCATCTCTTTCCCCGGCACGCGCGCGCACAGCCACTGCTCGGTAACGGCGTGTTTATCTTTTTGCCCGGCAAAGCTCACTTCGCGAGCGTGAATTTTCAGGAATTTCGCCAGCGCGTCAGCGACAAAACGGGTATTGCAACCGTTTTTCAAAATACGCAGCAGAATGTGCTCGCCTTCACCATCCGGCGTAAAGCCTAAATCTTCAACCACCACAAAATCTTCCGGATTCGCTTTCAGCAATCCGCTACCTTGTGGTTTTCCGTGCAGCCAGGTGAGATTGTCAAACTCTGTCATTTCGCCGCCTTCATCAGCAGCGCGACCGCTTCGCAGGCAATGCCTTCTCCGCGTCCGGTAAATCCGAGCTTTTCCGTCGTCGTCGCCTTCACGTTAACCTCATCCATATGGCAGCCGAGATCTTCGGCGATAAAGACGCGCATTTGCGGAATATGCGGCAGCATTTTCGGCACCTGCGCAATAATGGTGACATCCACGTTGCCGAGGGTGTACCCCTTCGCCTGAATACGACGCCAGGCTTCACGCAGTAGTTCGCGGCTATCCGCCCCCTTAAATGCCGGATCGGTATCCGGGAAGAGCTTGCCGATATCGCCAAGCGCCGCCGCGCCCAGCAGCGCATCGGTCAGCGCATGTAACGCCACATCGCCATCGGAATGCGCCAATAGCCCTTTTTCATAAGGGATACGCACGCCGCCAATGATAATCGGCCCTTCTCCGCCAAACGCGTGTACGTCAAAACCGTGTCCAATTCGCATTATGCTTTCTCCTGGTGGATGGTTCGGGTCAGATAAAATTCCGCCAGCGCCAGATCTTCCGGACGGGTGACCTTGATGTTATCCGCGCGACCTTCTACCAGCGCCGGATGAAAACCACAATACTCCAGCGCTGACGCTTCGTCGGTGATGGTCGCGCCTTCATTCAGCGCACGCGTCAGACAATCGTGCAAGAGTTCGCGGGGGAAAAACTGCGGGGTGAGCGCGTGCCATAAATCGGCGCGCTCTACGGTATGGGCAATAGCGTTTTTCCCTGGTTCGCCGCGTTTCATGGTGTCGCGCACCGGACTGGCGAGGATACCGCCGACCCGGCTGTTTTCGCTGATGGTCAGCAACCGCGCAAGGTCATCCTGATGCAAACAGGGTCTTGCCGCGTCGTGCACCAGCACCCACTGCGCCTTTGCAACGGCCTGCAACCCGGCCAAAACAGAATCAGCGCGTTCGTTGCCGCCATCCACAACGGTGATTTGCGGATGATTCGCCAGCGGAAGTTGGGCAAAGCGATGATCGCCAGGGCTGATAGCAATAACAACGCGTGTCACCCGAGGATGCGCCAGCAGCGCATGAACTGAGTGCTCCAGAATGGTTTTATTACCGATTGAGAGATACTGCTTAGGACATTCTGTTTGCATTCGGCGGCCAAATCCGGCCGCCGGCACCACGGCGCAAACGTCCAATAAAGTGGCTGCCATGTTAAATCCCTGGATGGTTTATCGATGAGTTTGCCCCGCCGTTGCCGCGCGTTTTGAGGCGTCAGGCACCAGACGATAGAAGGTTTCGCCCGGTTTGGTCATGCTAAGTTCGTTGCGCGCGCGCTCCTCAATCGCTTCCTGGCCGCCATTGAGATCGTCAATTTCGGCAAAAAGCTGATCGTTACGCGCTTTAAGTTTGGCGTTTGTCGCCTGCTGCGCGACCACATCATCGTTGACGCGGCTATAGTCATGTATGCCGTTCTTACCGAACCACAGCGAGTACTGTAGCCAGACCAGTAAAGCCAGCAACAGCAGCGTTAGTTTACCCATCCTGCCCCCTGAAAAACGGCATCATCATCCCATAACGTCCTCTGTGACTCCACATTCAGGACGGGATTGCCGCGACAACGCCGGCAAATGTACCACATTTGCCGGATGTTACGTATACCCGAGTAAGGAGAACATAATCTCATTGTTGGTTACGGTTTGAATTATGACCGGAGGCGCAGTGATAACCCGTCTACCCTAATAGCCATATGAATAACGCGCCGAACAGCGCGCCTACGGCCAGTAGAGTAAACATGATGCTAAAAAGTATTTTGCCCTTTACCAACAGATGCAACGCAATGCCGATAATCACCGATACCGGCATTAACGCGAGGAAAAAGGGCCAGGTATAGAGGAAAAAAAACAGCGTGTTAGGGCCATAAAGCAGAAAAGGGATCCCCAACGCCAGCAGCCATGACACAAAGCCGACCACCGCCCCCGGAAATGCACTGGTGGCGTCATCGTCGACCATGAAGGCGTCTGACCTTGTGAAAGTAATGTTATGGCTATTACGCATATTAAATCCTGTAACCTTGACCATACCGGGCATACAAGCCCGGTGGTGTCTCAGGATCTGATAATATCGCGCCGTCTCAGCAGGTCTAATAATTGGGAAACCAAATTTGTTACTAATTGTTCACCATTAAGATGAACCTGGGGCGAGTCAGGCGCTTCGTAAATGGCGTCGATGCCGGTAAAGTTACGCAACTCGCCCGCACGCGCTTTTTTATACAACCCTTTAGGATCGCGCTGTTCACAGATAGCCAGCGGCGTATTGACATAAATCTCGATAAAACGATCGTGGCCGACGCGCTCTTTTACCAGTTGCCGCTCGGCGCGGTGCGGAGAAATAAATGCCGTCAAAACAATCAGGCCAGCGTCCGCCATCAGACTGGCCACTTCGCCTACCCGCCGGATATTTTCCTGGCGGTCGGCATCGCTAAAGCCTAAATCACGGCACAAACCGTGGCGCACATTATCGCCATCCAACAGGTAGGTACTGACGCCACGCTGATGTAACGCCTCTTCCAGCGCGCCGGCCACCGTTGATTTTCCCGAACCGGAGAGTCCGGTAAACCACAGCACCACGCCACGGTGGCCGTGGAGCTGTTCACGGGCGGCGACAGTAACGGGATGAGAGTGCCAGACCACGTTCTCATCATGCAGCGCCATGTTTATCTCCCAGCAAATCGCGGGCGTCCCAGTGCGGAAAATGACGGCGTACCAGCGCATTCAGCTCCAGCTCAAACGCACTGTATTCCACGGGCGGCGTCGCTCCGCGTTCGTTCAGTTCCCGCACCATGCCAGCGCCCACGGTGACGTTAGAAAGTCGGTCGATAAAAATCAGCCCGCCCGTCACCGGATTTTGCTGATAAATATCCAGCGCGAGCGGCTCATCGAATGTCATCTCTACCAGACCAATACCGTTTAACGGCAGGCTCTCGACGTCTCGTTGGGTCAGATTGTTGATATCAATCTGATAGCGAATAGCCTCGATACGCGCGCGGGTTTTCTTGCCCGCGAGTTTAACGTCGTAGCTTTGGCCCGGCGCCAGCGGCTGTTCCGCCATCCATACCACATCGATCGCGGCGTGCCGCGCAGGTGCCAGCGTCTCGTTTGCCGCCAGCAGCAGATCGCCGCGGCTAATATCAATGTCGTCGTTGAGTACCAGGGTAATGGCTTCGCCCGCATAGGCTTCTTCTTTATCGCCATCAAAAGTGACGATACGCGCCACGCTGGATTCCACGCCAGACGGCAGCACTTTAATGCGCTCTCCGACTTTGACGCTACCAGACGCCAGAGTGCCGGCATACCCCCGAAAATCAAGATTCGGGCGATTGACGTACTGTACCGGAAAGCGCATCGGCTGACGGTCTACCGCACGCTGTATGTCTACCGTTTCCAGGACTTCCAGCAGCGTCGGACCGCTGTACCAGCGCATATTGGCGCTCTGCGCGGCGACATTATCCCCTTCCAGCGCCGAAAGCGGGACAAAGCGAATATCCAGATCGGCCGGCAACTGTTCAGCAAAGGTCAGGTAATCTTCGCGAATACGAGCGAAGGTCTCTTCGCGGTAGTCAACGAGATCCATTTTGTTGATTGCCACCACCAGGTGTTTGATCCCCAACAGAGTGGAGATAAAGCTATGGCGACGCGTCTGATCCAGCACGCCTTTACGCGCGTCGATCAGTAGGATCGCCAGATCGCAGGTGGACGCTCCGGTCGCCATATTCCGGGTATATTGTTCATGGCCCGGCGTGTCGGCGATAATAAATTTTCGTTTTTCCGTGGAGAAATAGCGGTACGCGACGTCAATAGTAATGCCCTGCTCACGCTCGGCCTGCAGCCCATCTACCAGCAGCGCCAGATCGAGTTTTTCTCCCTGCGTGCCATGACGTTTACTGTCATTATGCAGAGAAGAGAGCTGATCTTCATAAATTTGCAGGGTATCGTGCAGCAAACGACCTATCAGCGTACTTTTACCGTCATCAACGCTGCCACAGGTTAAAAAACGCAGCAGGCTTTTGTGCTGTTGGGCCATCATCCAGGCTTCGACGCCGCCTTCATTGGCGATTTGTTGTGCAAGTATGGTGTTCATGGCGGCTCCTTAGAAATACCCCTGACGTTTTTTAAGCTCCATCGACCCCGCCTGATCGCGGTCAATCATCCTCCCCTGGCGCTCGCTGGTGGTAGAAACCAGCATCTCTTCGATAATTTCCGGCAGCGTTTGCGCGTGGGATTCCACCGCCCCGGTGAGCGGCCAACAGCCAAGTGTACGGAAGCGCACCATCCTTTTTTTGATGACTTCGCCAGGCTGGAGATCGATACGATCGTCATCCACCATCATCAACATGCCGTCACGTTCCAGAACCGGGCGTTCAGCAGCCAAATACAGCGGCACGATGTCGATGTTTTCCAGCCAGATGTATTGCCAGATATCCTGCTCTGTCCAGTTGGAGAGCGGGAAGACGCGTATACTTTCGCCTTTATTAATCTGACCGTTATAGTTACGCCACAACTCTGGACGCTGATTTTTCGGGTCCCAGCGATGGAAACGGTCACGAAAGGAGTAAATACGTTCTTTCGCGCGGGATTTTTCCTCATCGCGCCGTGCGCCGCCGAACGCGGCATCAAAACCGTACTTATTCAGCGCCTGCTTTAACCCTTCGGTTTTCATAATGTCGGTGTGTTTAGCGCTACCGTGAACGAACGGATTGATGCCCATCGCCACGCCTTCCGGATTTTTATGTACCAGCAACTCGCAGCCATATGCGTTGGCGGTACGATCGCGAAAGGCGTACATCTCACGGAATTTCCAACCGGTATCAACGTGCAATAGCGGGAACGGCAACGTACCCGGATAAAACGCCTTACGCGCCAGATGCAGCATGACGCTGGAGTCTTTACCAATGGAGTACAGCATGACCGGATTAGCGAATTCCGCTGCCACTTCACGGATAATGTGGATACTTTCCGCCTCCAGTTGCCGCAGGTGGGTGAGTCGTTTTTGATCCATAACCGTTCCTTTGCAATACCGTTTTTTGCTAAACATTTCGATTACACGACTATAGGGAGCGCAGGAGAGTGAATGAAATGACGAATTGGAATGAGTAGTTCCTCAAAGGAATAACGCGGCCCAAAAACCAATATCAAAAAATGCTTAACGTACCGGATTGCCAGCATTTAGGAGCAAATGAAATTGTATTAACACGATCGCGGTTTCATACTAGCCACGTAAAATTTTGTTCTGTATTTAAGGACTCATTATGTTTTCCGCAACGCGCCGCTTTGCCGTCATTCTGGCGCTCGGCGTAGGCTTTATCCTTCCTGCACAAGCAGCATCACCAGGGCCTGGTGAAATAGCGAATACTCAGGCACGACATATCGCCACCTTTTTTCCCGGGAGAATGACTGGCTCCCCCGCCGAGATGTTGTCTGCCGATTATTTACGCCAACAATTTACCCAGATGGGATATCAAAGCGATATTCGAACGTTTAATAGCCGATTTATTTATACCACGAAGGATAATCGCAAAAACTGGCATAACGTGACGGGCAGTACGGTCATCGCCGCCCATGAAGGGCGCGTGCCGCAACAGATCATCATTATGGCGCATCTGGATACCTACGCTCCGCAGAGCGACGCTGATGTCGATGCCAATCTGGGCGGTTTAACGTTACAGGGAATGGATGATAATGCCGCGGGATTAGGCGTTATGCTGGAACTGGCGGCGCGTCTGAAAGATATACCGACCCATTATGGGATTCGTTTTATCGCCACCAGCGGGGAAGAAGAGGGAAAGCTAGGCGCGGAAAATTTACTCAAACGAATGAGTGACGCTGAGAAGAAAAATACGCTGCTGGTGATTAATCTCGATAACCTGATTGTTGGCGACAAGCTCTATTTTAATAGCGGGAAAAATACGCCGGAAGCGGTGCGTACACTGACCCGCGATCGGGCATTAGCGATTGCGCGCCGTTATGGTATCGCCGCCAACACCAATCCGGGACGCAATCCATCCTACCCCAAAGGAACGGGTTGCTGTAATGACGCGGAGGTTTTCGATAAAGCGGGAATATCGGTGCTTTCTGTTGAGGCGACGAACTGGAATCTGGGTAAAAAAGACGGATACCAGCAACGCGTGAAAAATGCATCCTTCCCGAACGGCAATAGCTGGCACGACGTACGGCTTGATAATCAACAGCATATTGACAAGGCGCTGCCAGGGCGGATTGAGCGCCGTAGCCGCGATGTAGTACGGATAATGCTGCCGTTGGTAAAAGAGCTGGCGAAGGCGGAAAAAACGTCCTGATATGCTGGTGAAACGTGTTTATCCCCGCTGGCGCGGGGAACATTTTTCAGCCCTTGCCGACTGCGGAACGCCCCTCGGTTTATCCCCGCTGGCGCGGGGAACACATAACCGCCGCGTCGCCGAGCGTGATCTGTTCCGGTTTATCCCCGCTGGCGCGGGGAACACGAGCAATGGCAGGCCGCAACCGCACAGGCCGACGGTTTATCCCCGCTGGCGCGGGGAACACATACGCTATGGGATCAAAAGACAATGCGCGAGCGGTTTATCCCCGCTGGCGCGGGGAACACAGCCGCTGGTGTGGCGGGACAAGAAAAATCTCCGGTTTATCCCCGCTGGCGCGGGGAACACACAATCTTGACAAAATTAATCAATACAAATCGCGGTTTATCCCCGCTGGCGCGGGGAACACGATAACTCAATTATTTGTATTGGCGGTTTATTCGGTTTATCCCCGCTAGCGCGGGGAACACTTCATGTGAATAAATTATTTTTTCTCTTGCACCGGTTTATCCCCGCTGGCGCGGGGAACACGCTATCGGAGTTAAAGAGGATCTCGATTATGCCGGTTTATCCCCGCTGGCGCGGGGAACACCATAACTATTTCGACGTTAGTCCAGCCACCAGCGGTTTATCCCCGCTGGCGCGGGGAACACGCTATCACCGACCATGCGAACCCCTAGCGAGCCGGTTTATCCCCGCTGGCGCGGGGAACACTCTTGCTGGGCTTTCTTGATCAAGTCATTTTGCGGTTTATCCCCGCTGGCGCGGGGAACACGTCAGGACAATACGCGACAATACGCACAGCCGCGGTTTATCCCCGCTGGCGCGGGGAACACGTTGACCCAGTGACCCGCCAGAAATAACAATTCGGTTTATCCCCGCTGGCGCGGGGAACACAGCCAGTAAATAACCGTGAAATCGAGATCGCCCGGTTTATCCCCGCTGGCGCGGGGAACACTCGCACCAGAAATATTCCTGATAATCGGGATACGGTTTATCCCCGCTGGCGCGGGGAACACGTTAACGCCGGATGCCAACTCAAATGGCGAGGCGGTTTATCCCCGCTGGCGCGGGGAACACGTATCTAAATAATATGTGCTAATTGGTGCGCCCGGTTTATCCCCGCTGGCGCGGGGAACACATTGACGGTTATTACCGCCTGATGATGGAGGCCGGTTTATCCCCGCTGGCGCGGGGAACACATGAGCACTCGTATTTTTGAGATTGTCCAGGGCGGTTTATCCCCGCTGGCGCGGGGAACACCCATAACGTTGACTGTTTTACCTCATAAGTGTCGGTTTATCCCCGCTGGCGCGGGGAACACTTGTTTAATGGTTAAAAGTCCTACAGTACCAACGGTTTATCCCCGCTGGCGCGGGGAACACATTTACAGGGTCTGAAATATACTCATAAATGTCGGTTTATCCCCGCTGGCGCGGGGAACACCCATAACGTTGACTGTTTTACCTCATAAGTGTCGGTTTATCCCCGCTGGCGCGGGGAACACTTTGGAATTATAAACGGCGCGAGAAATAGTATCGGTTTATCCCCGCTGGCGCGGGGAACACTAATTTATTCGATGGGATTACAATGCCAAAGTCGGTTTATCCCCGCTGGCGCGGGGAACACTTTAAATTCAGCAACATCAAAAGATGTTTTGACGGTTTATCCCCGCTGGCGCGGGGAACACCTACAACGGCAACAAGTCAGCATTTGCAAAGGCGGTTTATCCCCGCTGGCGCGGGGAACACTATCGTTGCGTAAGATGATGCTAGCCCTGTTTCGGTTTATCCCCGCTGGCGCGGGGAACACTTATAATCATTTAAATTTATTTATTGATAAATCGGTTTATCCCCGCTGGCGCGGGGAACACTTTCAACCCCTACTATTCGCAATACAAGTGAACGGTTTATCCCCGCTGGCGCGGGGAACACTGATTCGGGTCTTAAAGTATTGCTAATATTTTCGGTTTATCCCCGCTGGCGCGGGGAACACACAATTACCAACAGATTCCCAATCTCAAGCAGCGGTTTATCCCCGCTGGCGCGGGGAACACATAAATTCCTCACCTAAATCACCACCGACAGCCGGTTTATCCCCGCTGGCGCGGGGAACATACTCCAAAGTGTTATATAGTCAATAAATTAGCCGGTTTATCCCCGCTGGCGCGGGGAACACTATTTCTTTCATTATTTTTGATACCGTTTTCACGGTTTATCCCCGCTGGCGCGGGGAACACTAATTTAGATATCAGTGATGGAACTCAATATTCGGTTTATCCCCGCTGGCGCGGGGAACACTTTTCTAAAAAATGCTATACCTCCGGATAAATCGGTTTATCCCCGCTGGCGCGGGGAACACCCATAACGTTGACTGTTTTACCTCATATGTGTCGGTTTATCCCCGCTGGCGCGGGGAACACATTTTCATTAATAACTTTATCAATATAGTTATCGGTTTATCCCCGCTGGCGCGGGGAACACAGCCAATCTACCTATAGTAGTTAATAACGAGCCGGTTTATCCCCGCTGGCGCGGGGAACACTAATATAATCCTTCCACCTTAAATGTATCAATCGGTTTATCCCCGCTGGCGCGGGGAACACTAACAGCTAGGGATATTGTTGGATTATACAGGCGGTTTATCCCCGCTGGCGCGGGGAACACTGTTTTTCATCTGATTTAAAAGTTAAATGCGACGGTTTATCCCCGCTGGCGCGGGGAACACGTAATTGGGTCTGGAATAACGATTGTATCAGCCGGTTTATCCCCGCTGGCGCGGGGAACACTACTAATAAAAATCTATTAGTAGTTGATTTACCGGTTTATCCCCGCTGGCGCGGGGAACACTTTCTAACTTCTGGAGAATCTAAACCTAATGCCGGTTTATCCCCGCTGGCGCGGGGAACACCAATGTGCGCTCTCCAGTAATGGTTGACGATACGGTTTATCCCCGCTGGCGCGGGGAACACTGCTCAGTATACCCCATAGTCTTATACACATACGGTTTATCCCCGCTGGCGCGGGGAACACATCTATGAAATTAGAGGGTTATTATTATTTAACGGTTTATCCCCGCTGGCGCGGGGAACACTTTACCACTTAATGAAGCATTACAATCAGCCACGGTTTATCCCCGCTGGCGCGGGGAACACATCACCGCCCATATATTGAGATAACAATTTTTCGGTTTATCCCCGCTGGCGCGGGGAACACATGATAAATCTGTAGCTTCAATAATAATTCTGCGGTTTATCCCCGCTGGCGCGGGGAACACATTACCAGCACTAATCTGGTACGTTGGGTCAGCGGTTTATCCCCGCTGGCGCGGGGAACACCATATATTAATCCTTATTTAGTGATATACGAACGGTTTATCCCCGCTGGCGCGGGGAACACACTATTTAATGCTATATTCACATATCTATAATCGGTTTATCCCCGCTGGCGCGGGGAACACGTAATTGGGTCTGGAATAACGATTGAATCAGCCGGTTTATCCCCGCTGGCGCGGGGAACACTAATATAATCCTTCCACCTTAAATGTATCAATCGGTTTATCCCCGCTGGCGCGGGGAACACTGGTTCTAACACTAAAAGTTACGAAACTATTCCGGTTTATCCCCGCTGGCGCGGGGAACACAACGTATATATCCCTGCTCGCCTATAGGTTGCCGGTTTATCCCCGCTGGCGCGGGGAACACATTAATATCGGAATTAAATGACATATATAATTCGGTTTATCCCCGCTGGCGCGGGGAACACGTAATTGGGTCTGGGATAACGATTGTATCAGCCGGTTTATCCCCGCTGGCGCGGGGAACACTGTACGCAATGATGGAATATAAACCACACAATCGGTTTATCCCCGCTGGCGCGGGGAACACAAATTAAATGTTTCAATCACCATATATGTGTACGGTTTATCCCCGCTGGCGCGGGGAACACTAATAAATCCGTGTTAGGTAATTGTGTTCTGTCGGTTTATCCCCGCTGGCGCGGGGAACACTATTCTACAAACAACATTATTTACATAAACAGCGGTTTATCCCCGCTGGCGCGGGGAACACATAAGCAGGTCGGTAGTATAAATTATAAGCTACGGTTTATCCCCGCTGGCGCGGGGAACACTCTAAAAAAATATACTTACACATCAATGAATTATCACAAAAAAACAATCTACCAACTTATAAGCAACAAATTTATCTTTTTAAAGAGCGCTCAACTTATTGATTTTCAACAGGAAGAAAAGAAACCAAACGCAGTCCATCCAAATCTACCGGAATACGTCTGTTTTCACCCCATGTCTGAAACTCAAATCCCGATTCTGTGTTGGCCGCCCAGGCCATTACTACGTTTCCGACTCCGCCAAGCTGTGTGATCTGTTGCCAAATCATTTCCCGAATACGCTTCGAGGTATCGCCAACATAAACACCTGCACGAACCTCAAGTAACCAGACGGCAAGACGTCCCCGCAGGCGCGGCGGTACGTTTTCCGTGACCACAACCACCATACTCATCAACCATGCCCCCGATGGCCGCTATCACCCAGTGATTCAGGTTCCGGTATTGCTGGCGGCAGCATATCCGACGCAGGCTGAGGGGGTTCAATTTCACCGGCAGCGAGCACCTCTTCGATCAGCGGGATCAATTTTCCGGTCAGCTTCGAACTGCGAAAAATATCCCGGCAGGCCAGGCGCACTTCTTTATCAGGTTCCGCCGGGTGACGAGCGGCGATCTCAAATGCTTTAGGCACCACCGATTCAAATTTGATGATATCGGCAATGTCATAAACAAAAGAAAGCGGCTTACCGCTATGGATAAAACCGATAGCTGGCGCATATCCCGCCGCCAGGATAGCCGCTTCTGAAATCCCGTACAGGCACGATGTCGCCGCGCTAATACATCGGTTGACGACATCCCCCTTCTCCCAGTCTTTCGGATCATAGTTACGACCATGCCACTTCACGCCATACTGCTTCGCCAGTAATGCATAGGTCGCCCGCACACGGGATCCTTCAATACCACGCAACTGCTCAATAGAGCGGCGGGCTGGCGGCGGTTCGCGAAAGCGCAACTCGTACATTTTACGCACTACCTTCAGACGCAAATCGTCATCCAGCGCCAGTTTTGCCTGGTAGAGTAATTTATCCGCTCTCGCTCCGCCCGGCTGCCCGGAAGAATAAACCCGCACGCCAGCTTCTCCCACCCATACCAACAGGGTGCCGACCGTTGATGCCAGATGTACTGCCGCATGTGAAACCCGCGTTCCCGGTTCCAGCATGATGCAGGCAACCGATCCCACCGGAATATGCGTACGAACCCCGGTTTTATTGATTAATACAAATGCCCCATCCAGCACGTCAATCTGACCGTACTGGAGGAAGATCATCGAGGTTCGATCTTTTAACGGGATCGGATTGAGCGGTACAAACGTCACGCATCGTCTCCGGGTTTGATCATCATCATTCCGCAGCCAAACGCCCGGCTTTTACCGTACCCCTGCGCCAGACGTTGCAGGAAAAGCGCGGGATCGTTAACCACCAGCACGCCGGTATAGTCCACGCTGCTAAACTGAATCATCTGCCGGGATTTCTCGCGGCGTATCTGCTGCTGCCGGTAAGCATCAACGCTCGTCTCGCGTAGGGTGAAGCCATTTTGTTCCCCCTGGCGCGCCAGCCATTCCAACGCCGCCTGCTGCTGATAAGACCAAATATCCTGGCTATCGCCCTGCGTTTTACGCTGGCGTTTCGCCTCCATCAGCAAATCGTGACGCTTACCGTTTTTGCAAATTGTCGGATTGGCGCGCAAGTTAAACCGCAGCGTCTGTCCCGCGCTCAGCATTGGCGCAAACGGGCGAGTCTGCACGTCAAAAATCGCGCTGGCAGCAGGCTGTTCCTGTGAGAGAACAAAAAAGCGAAACGCACCCTGTAACTCTTCGCGGCGATAAAGAAACTGCCGTTCCTTGCCGCCGGGAAAGAGATCCCATAACCACTGGTGCATCACGTACTCGCCGCGCTCCACCAGATGCAAGAGCTGTGCCGGCGAAAGCTCGCTGGTGTGCAGCGTTATTCTTGAGAGATACACGCGTCCTCCTTGCGGAGCCACGGCCCCTGATTCACGCTACGTTCACCGAACAACCATTGCTGGCGGCTCAATGGCATGTCGCGACGACGTAAAATTTTGTTCGCCGTTAAGCCATCGTGTTCACCTTCCCACCAGCATTCATTCTGTAATCTGGGGAGAGTCAGTTTCAGCGTATTGAATTGATCCTGATACCAACGATATGCTTCACGCAGGACATCCGGCGCACGCCCGTCCAGCAGTTGCGGCGCAAGCGGCAACGCCAGAGGGTGACTTTTGCGCCCCAGATACAGCGGGAACACAGGATGTTGTAACGACGCCTGAAGCTGCGCCAACGTGTAAGGCGCGTCCGGCGTCGCGCTGACAGCGATCATCCACCAGGCGTCGGTGTAGTAGTCGCGTCGGGAAATCAGCGCGCTCAGTAACTCAGGATCCTGCAACTCTTCACGGCGGCTAAAGTAACGTGCCTTACGTACCTCTTTCGGCATCTGCACCGTGTGATAATCCCTCGCCCAGCGCGGGTTGCCGCTGGCGCACAGCAAAAATTGGTAATGACGATTGAAGGCGTTTAGCCGTTCCTCCTCATCGCGGCGAATACCCAGCGCCGCAGCTAATAACCCCAACAGCGCAGAACGCGAAGGAAGTTCATGGCTGTGGCGCACTTCGCCTGGCGCATCCACGCCCCAGGAGGCCATCGGCCCGTGAAGCTGAAAAACCAGATATTGGCTCATAAGCCGCCCCTTACGCGCAGATGAAGTCAAGCACGTCTTTCATGCTTCCCTGCTGATTCATCACGTCGAAACTGGCGGTATCAGTCCGCTGGTCATAAACCTTATTCATATTCTTATGCAGCGATATAATACGCTTAACCGCAACGTTCAATTGGTCTGTACCGTTGATCGGTTCATAAAACGCGGCCGCCAGTGAACGTGGTTGGTCGGTGCCTTTTTCAGCCAGCGCCCACGAAGCATAGGCACGGCTGGCAAAGCTGTTCTGTTTGCCGGTCGGCGACACTTTCAGCGCCGCTTCAGTAAAGGCGCGCAGCGTTTTGTTTGCCAGTTCTTCATTGCCGTTCAGGTTTTTCACCAGCAGATCTTTGTCGATGCAGATATAGGTGTAAAACAGCGCGGAGCCAAAGCCGGTTTCGCCGAGATGGCCTGCGCCTGCATCTTCTGCCGATGCCTGGCGGAGGTCATCCACAGCGGTAAAGAAATCGTCTTCGACGATCGTTTCGCTGACGCCGAAGGCGTGGGCGACCTGACAGGCGGCTTCCACGTTAAAATCGGGCTTATTCGCCAGCATACGGCCAAACATCGCAATATCGACAGCCATGCGATCTTTACGTAGCAGTGCAAGCTCTTCCTCTTTTGGCGCGCGTTTTTCTTCCGCCAGACGGTGCGCTAGCGCTTTTACGCCCTCAAATTCAGCAGGGCTGATATGCACCAATTGCTCGGTTTCAGCATTCGTCAGTTCATCTTTTGGTTTCTTTTCCGCCTTTACCTTGCCAAAACAGTTGGCAATTTTTTCCACATACTCAACTGCTTTTTTGGCATCGATGCCGCTTTCAATCAGGATTTGCGCTGCCTCACGCGCAATGCGACCAGTACGAATACCGATATTCCCGGCAAGCGCCTGCTCAAACAGTTCCGAGGTGCGCCAGGCGCGTTTCAGGCTCTGAGAGGAGATACGCAGACGCGTTGCGCCGCCAAGCACCACGGTTTTTGGCGCGCCGGTATCATCACGGTTCAGGTTAGCGGCGGGGTAAGCGGTCAGTAAGTGAAGCTGAATAAACGTTGTCATAAAGATATCCCTGTTAATCTTGTTCGTTATCGTTATCGGTATCGCCAGCCTGGTAGTATTCCAGCGCCCAGCGGATACGGAGAAATTCGGTTGACCGCTGCTGGCGGCGATGGTGGCTCAGCAAGTCGTCTTGTTCCCGGCACCAGCAAAAAATATCCTCTGCCAGTGAAAACAGATTGACCGCGCCATTTGACAGTTTCACCGCACGGCGCAGTTGGCGCAGCAGTTCATCCGGCGTCTTTACTGCGCAAAGCCGGGTAAAACGCAGTTCCGACATCACGCCGTTGAGCTGTGCGGCGAATTTTTGCCGCTCATCAATCGCTTTCACATTCGCCGCCAGCGCCGCTGTTAGCGCCAGCGCGGTTACGCGCCACTCCTGCCCGTCAATTTTCCACAGCGTATGCGTCTGCATCAGCAGGGAGCGAAATCCTTCTGACAGGCAGGCATCGTTCACCGTCGTGCTGCGCCGCAAGCTGGCCCGCGCGCCACGCTTCTCCTGCAACGCCTCATGCCATTTGCTCAGCGTGACCTTGTGATCCTCTTGCACAATTCTCATTCAGCAGCCTCCTGCTTCTTTGCTTTGGCGGCTTTCGCGCTTTGCTTTTCCGCCGATGTCGTAAAATATTTCTTGCGTGCGGTCATGATGCGCTTCAGATCGCTGCTCTCATAAGGGTTGGTAAAAACGCGGTCGTCGAAGTAACGACGGGTAAACAGCCAAAGTTCTCTTTGCCATTTATTCAGTCTTTCGTCCGGCTTGTGGCCGTTTTCCAGATCGTGAATCAGGGTAAGAAAACGTCCCTGCGTCAGGTTCCAGAAATCAATGTCGATAAAACTGAAATCACCGCGGGCACCTTTCGCATCGGCAAACCAGGCCTCTTTCAGCGCGCTGCGCAGCAGGCTGAGGAGGCGGGTAGCAGTTTGTGTTGCTTTACGTAAATCAGGGATCAGGCCTTCCGTCATCAGCAACGGAAAGTGATGCTCATACCAGCAGCGAATTTTCATATTGTCGAAATCCGCGCCAAAGCCCCAGATCCCCGCTTTGACATTCCTGAGACGGCGTGCGTTAAACACGTTAACAACCAGCGCCGGATATTCTTTATTCGCTTCTGTATGGTTTTCCTGACTTAATCCCAGCCAGTCGCGCCAGATAAGGCCGCCGGGCTGCGGTTTAACGGAAAAGAAGGCGTTTTGATCTTTCACCGGGGCGCGATAAGGCGTCAGAGGGTGCCGCCAGCCATCGTAGTTAACGCCGTAGTTCTTAACGGTCATAAAGCCAAGAAGCTCATCGCTTTCAGCGCCGCAAATATCGCAGCAACCTGACTGTAAGGTGGCAAAATCCAGGCGGATACGACGCGGCATCCCCCAATACGCCTGGAGTTTATTGACCTGCTCCGGCGTGGTAATAGCATTCGCCTGTTCACTGGTTCGCGTTGCGGCAAGCCACGGGAAAACCGACGCGTCATAAGTCGCAGGTAAAGGCATATCCGCAACATCCTGCGGCATTACGTTCAGCCACAGTTTTCTCCACAACGGCGTTTGCCGCTCACCCTGATACACCTGCAATTCAATTAGCGTTGTCATCGGCCCGCCGCCGCGTAGCCCGGTACGGTAGCCTTTGCCGCCAGAAGGGGCATTAAGCTGTAACGAGAACAGCGCCAGCGCAGCGCATTGCGGGCAAAATCGTTCCGTTACGCCACGTTTGACAAAATGATCTTTATTAAATTTGGTCGTTTGCGCGCCAGGTGTTTCCGGAAGCAGCGAGGCAACTGACACTTTTTCGCCGGTTAACGGTTCAAAATCCTGCATAAAAGACGGTGTTTCTGCGCCAAACTGAAAAGCGTGTTCTAACGGTGCTAATGCTTCACGCAGCATTTGCTCTGTTAGCCCATCCAACCAAACATCTTCCCACCGGGCGCTATTCTTCGGCGCGATGCTGCATTGCAGCACCCCCAGTAGAAACTGCCAGGCTGCACCCTGTAAATCGGCCCGCGTTGCGGCGATGTCCACCACGTTTTCATCCGCCAGATCGACGGGAGCCAACTTACCCGTCGAGCCGTCTTTGAAACGGACGGGGAGCCAGGGCGTTGTTAAAAGTGAAAAATTGTCCATATCTGTATTCGTTATTCCCCCATCATGCCAATCAATCCCTCATTCGCCGAATAACCACAAGCGGCAAAGTCCGTTACCACGATCACGATGGCAAAATCCTTATTCTGGTGTTGTTCAACACACCACTGTTGAAACGATTCACCTTTTAACCGTTCAAACTCGTCTTTATGTTTATCCCACCAGCTCTGACGTACCCGCAGCACGCTCATCTCCCAGGCGTGTTCACCGCTGGCATAAGGGGTTACGACGCCATCCACGATTTTCGCCAGCCACAGCGAGACAGACTCTTCCGCCAACCGCGTTGACATTTTCTCCGGTAGAGAATCGCTAATTTCAGCACAATAGCCCGGCGCAAAGTTAAGCAGCATCTGGCTGGCAAATGCCCGGTCGCAATAAAATTTGCCTTCCTGCAATTGCTCGGTTTTTGCAAATCCAACCGGCATGTTGACATCCTCGCCGTAAACCGACTCAATTAACAAGCGGGCAGATTGCGGCATCCGAATCGTCCCCTGCTCACGTAATATGCGCTGCGTCAGCCACATGCGCCCATGATCGGGATAGACATAGGCGCTGTTACGCATGGCGCTGGATAACCAGTTCTCTCGCGGCGCGTCATCCCACTCCGGAGCAAGAATGCGCAGCACTGGCGTCTCTCGCTCATCCTGCCCACTCTTTTTCACCAGACCGTTACGATCACGAATATGACGCTGTAGTCGACCGGCCCGCTGAATTAATAAATCCACCGGCGCTAAATCAGAGATCATCTCATCGCAGTCAATATCCAGACTTTGTTCGATGACCTGCGTGGCGATAATGACCTTACCGGCACGTTGCGCGCCGCTCTGTTTGCCAAAGAGATTCAGCGTCTGTGACTCAATCCGCTGACGATCGTGAAAAGCAAAGCGACTATGGAAGAGTAAAAGGTTTTCCGTGGCGACGACCTTACTCAGTTGAAGCTGGCGATAGATACGAATCGCATCATCAACGGAGTTACGTATCCAGGCGATACAGTTTCCTTTTTCCACTGCTTCACCTATACGTTCAAGACACGACTCTTCACTATGTAGCCAGCCAATATCTACACTACGCTCAACCTCTTTGCGTGTATCAACCCGCTGAGAAATCAGCTCTGTTTGTGTGACCTGAGTCAGCCAGGGATAGTCGTCATGGCCTAGCAACGGCGCCTGCACACTACGCCTCACCCCACGGGAAAATGCCGCCACCAGCTTATCTCGCTGCTGCTGCGATAGCGTCGCGGATAACAGAATAGTGGCGTTGCCATTACTGGCCTGCCGTTCGATCAAACCTTCGAGTATTCGGGACATCCAGGCATCACAGGCATGGATCTCATCAGCCAGTAAAATCTTGTTGCTAAGACCCAGTAACCGCAGGTTGTTATGTTTAAATGGCATTACCGCCATCATCGCCTGATCCAACGTGCCTACACCAACCTCCGCCAACAACGCTTTTTTATTGCTGTCGGCAAACCAGGCGGCGCATCCCTGACTATAAGGCTGCGCTTCATCGGGTTCTTCCGTACCAGAAAGAGTGACCGACCATATTGACTGATTGAAACGATCCATTAAGCGACGCGCGCTATGCGCCAGAATCAGGCTGGGACGGGAGTCCGGCTGATACAACGCCAGCCAGGTGTTCGCCATACGTTCAAACATCGCATTGGCTGTCGCCATTGTCGGCAGTCCAAAATAGAGTCCCTGCGCTTTACCTGCCGCCATCAGTCGATGAGCTAATATGAGCGCCGCCTCTGTTTTTCCGGCCCCGGTGACATCTTCAAGAATAAAGAGTTGGGCACCATCCACGTTGATATCCAGCTCAAGCGCCTTTTGTTGTAACGGTGTGGGATGCTGAATAAAAGGGAAAAGCGTTTCTATGCCCGTAAAGGCAGACACATTCGCCGCTGAGGGAAATAGCGTAATGGCAGTTTGTGCTTTAGTGAGAGCTTGCTGCCAGTAGGTATCAACAGGCATTTCTTCCGCAGTACGCGGAAAATAACGGCTGGCAGAACCAGTCCAGTCAGCCAGTACAACCGCAGCGGAAATAAACCAGGAAAGTTGCTGAAATTGGGCGATACCCTCATCTTCATCCCAGGCTTCAGGCAAAGTAATTAAAGGAAAGAGCGCTTTTATTCTCAGAAGAAAATCTCTTGCCGCGTCTTTATCCTGCTGGCGAAAATGGTCCAGCTCCTGGATTGCCTCTGGAGGGCGTCCATGATGACCTGTAGTGACTGGCATCCAAAGTGCCATAACACGCTTACTTTTACGAACTGAAAGCGAAGAAGGAGGAAACAATTCAGGGCATTCACTTAGCCAGGAGTTCCACAACTCGTATCCCAGCGTGGTATGCGCGATTTTTTCATAATGCCGTGTCGGCTCATTAAAGACATTTAAAGCCTCATGACGGTATAGTTGCTGGAAGGAATGAGCAAACTTTCCAATATCATGCCAGCATAAAATCCAGGCAAAAAATTGCGCCGCCTGCTCTTTATCCTGGATGCCTAATTTTTTTAGATAATGGTCAATAAAATAAATATTATTTATCACCATCCAGTAACCCACAGCCGCAACATCTAAAGAATGCCAGCAAAGCAAATGATAATCATCACCGCCGTCAGTTTCTCCTCGTCGAGACTTTCCCCAATAGTGATATATCGACACGTAAACTCCAGCATGTGGATAATAAAAGTACTCTACGCCTTTTTAATGGCCTTTTTTGTTGATATACCTCAAAAAAATTGCACTTCCTGAGATTATATTTAAATATGCTCGCTCAACTTTATACATTCTTCAGAAATATTTATTTCACGAATGATCATTATAAATTTTTCAGCCATTTTCTTCTGGAAGAAGCGATCAAAGAGGCTTCATCCAATGCCCCTGCATGAGGCAAAATTTAAAAAAACGACCATTTGCGGCGAATCATCTACCTTTTGTCTGAATTATCGTCACCACAAAGGATTACCAACCATAAATGTGCTGTATTGATAATGCCGTTCAAATTCTCTCCTGTAGTAAACCTTGTCTGTTTAATAAAAAAGAGAGAATTGAACGATATATTTTACTCCGGATATTGAATAATATAAATTTGAAGGAAGATATTATGCCAGTCACTTTAAGCTTCGGTAATCATCAAAATTATACGCTTAATGAAAGTCGGCTTGCTCATCTGTTAAGCGCAGATAAAGAAAAAGCAATCCATATGGGGGGCTGGGATAAAGTCCAGGATCATTTTAGAGCGGAAAAAAAGGACCATGCGCTGGAAGTGTTACACTCCATCATTCACGGTCAGGGCCGTGGTGAACCTGGAGAGATGGAAGTTAACGTAGAGGATATAAATAAAATTTACGCCTTTAAACGGCTACAACATCTGGCCTGCCCGGCTCATCAGGATCTGTTTACTATCAAGATGGATGCCTCTCAGACACAATTTTTACTTATGGTCGGCGACACGATGATCAGCCAAAGCAATATTAAGGACATCCTCAATATATCAGATGATACAGTGATAGAATCTATGAGTAGAGAGGAGAGACAGTTATTTTTACAAATATGCGAGGTGATTGGTTCGAAGATGACCTGGCACCCGGAATTACTTCAGGAGTCGATTTCTACTCTACGAAAAGAAGTGACGGGCAATGCACAAATCAAAGCGACGGTTTATGAGATGATGCGTCCCGCAGAGGCTCCAGACCACCCCCTTGTCGAATGGCAGGACTCACTTACTGCAGATGAAAAATCGATGCTGGCCTGTATTAATGCCGGTAACTTTGAGCCTACAACTCAGTTTTGCAAAATAGGTTATCAGGAGGTACAAGGTGAAGTCGCTTTTAGCATGATGCATCCGTGCATCTCCTATTTACTACATAGCTATTCACCGTTTGCAGAGTTTAAACCAACAAATTCCGGTTTTTTAAAAAAACTTAATCAGGATTATAACGACTATCATGCAAAAAAAATGTTTATTGATGTAATTCTTGAAAAGCTATATCTAACCCATGAACGTTCTTTGCACATTGGTAAAGATGGGTGCAGTCGTAATATATTACTGGTATAAAGATAGTCAGTAATATACCCTTCATACTTCAAGTTGCTTATGTGTTGGCTACGCTCGTTCACCCCAGTCACATAGTTATCTATGCTCCTGGGGACTCACTCCCTTGCCGCCTTTAAGCAACTCGAATTATTTTGGGTATATAACCAATTTAAAATCCGGCTGCCTGCCGGATTTTTCATAACAGCAAGTATAATCATACCGCGTAAGGACAATCACCCTTCATGCAGCCCGCACTCGCGCTTCAGCCCGAAGAAGCGTGTCTCTTCTTCCGCCATACCCGGCTCCCATTTGCGGGTGGTGTGCGTATCGCCCACCGACAGATAGCCCTGATCCCACAGCGGATGGTATTTCAGACCGTGCTTTTGCAGATACTGGTAAACCGTGCGGTTATCCCAGTCGATAATCGGCAGCACTTTAAACACGCCGCGCTGGATAGCGAGAACGGGTAAATACGCGCGGCTACCGGACTGCTCACGACGCAGACCGGCAAACCACGTCTGCGCTTTCAGCTCTTTTAGCGCCCGGTTCATCGGCTCGACTTTGTTGATGTCATTGTATTTCTCAATACCTTCTACGCCCTGCTCCCACAGTTTGCCGTAGCGCGCCTCCTGCCAGGCCGGACTTTCGCCCGCGCGGTAAACTTTCAGGTTGAGTTTGAGTTTGTCCGTTAACTCATCAATAAACTGATAGGTTTCCGGGAACAAATAGCCGGTATCGGTGAGGATCACCGGGATATCCGGGCGAATCTGGTTCACCAGGTGCAGGCTCACCGCCGCCTGGATGCCAAAGCTTGAAGAAAGCACATATTCGCCGGGCAGATTTTCCAGCGCCCAGACCACGCGTTCTTCGGCAGTCAGCGTTTCCAGTTGGGCGTTGGTTTCCGCCAACGCCAGTACGCGATCGACTTTTGGCAGTTCATTCAATGCGTTGAGATCGAGTTGGGACATAAGTTCCTCACTGTTTGCCTTGCCTGATGGCGCTGCGCTTATCAGGCCTACGCAGACGCCATCCAGCAATTCAGGTTATTCCCAGAAATCACGCGCGGGATCGAGCACCGGGCGAATGATGCCCGCACGCACCGTAAAGTCGCCAAAGCCTTCACCCGCTTCGCGCTCTTTCGCCCAGCGCCCAATCAGTTCATCCAGCGAGGCCAGAATATCCGGCTCGGTGATATTTTCTTTATACATCCGTGGGATACGTGTCCCAATACGGTTGCCGCCAAGATGCAGGTTGTAGCGACCCGGCGCTTTCCCTACTAAACCAATTTCCGCCAGCATCGCGCGGCCACAGCCGTTCGGGCAACCGGTCACGCGCATCACGATATGCTCATCAGGAATGCCGTGTTTTTCCAGAATCGCTTCCACTTTGTCCGTGAACGACGGCAGGAAACGCTCGGCTTCCGCCATTGCCAGCGGGCAGGTCGGGAACGACACGCAGGCCATTGAGTTTTCACGCTGCGCGCTCACCGCATTCATCAGCCCATGATCGCGCGCCAGCGTCTCGATCTTCGCTTTCTGGCTTTCCGGCACGCTGGCAATAATCAGGTTCTGGTTAGCGGTAATACGGAACTCGCCCTGATGAATCTTCGCGATCTCCAGCAGGCCGGTTTTCAGCGGACGCCCCGGATAATCCAGGATACGACCATTTTCAATAAACAGCGTCAGGTGCCAGTTGTTGTCGATCCCTTTCACCCAACCGATACGATCGCCGCGACCGGTAAATTCATACGGACGAATGGGTTCAAATGTGATCCCCGCGCGACGCTCGACTTCCGCTTTAAACGTCTCCAGTCCCACGCGCTCAAGGGTGTATTTGGTTTTGGCGTTTTTCCTGTCGGTACGGTTACCCCAGTCACGCTGCGTGGTCACCACCGCTTCCGCCACCGCCAGGGTGTGCTCCAGCGGCAGATAGCCGAACTCGCTGGCCGTACGAGCGTAGGTTTTCTTATTACCATGCTCAATAGACAGACCGCCACCCACCAGCAGGTTAAAGCCGACCAGCTTGCCGTTTTCGGCAATCGCCACGAAGTTCATGTCGTTGGCGTGCAAATCGATATCGTTTTGCGGCGGGATCACCACCGTGGTTTTAAATTTACGCGGCAGATAGGTCTGACCGAGGATCGGCTCTTCATCGGTGGTCGCCACCTTCTCCTGATCGAGCCAGATCTCCGCATAGGCGCGAGTGCGCGGCAGCAGATGTTCAGAGATCTTCTTCGCCCATTCGTAGGCTTCAGCATGCAGCTGAGACTCGTACGGGTTAGAGGTACACAGCACGTTACGGTTCATATCGTTGGCGGTCGCCAGCGCGTCCAGCCCGACCGAATGCAGCATCTGGTGCACCGGCTTGACGTTCTTCTTCAGAATACCGTGAAACTGGAAGGTCTGGCGGTTGGTCAGACGGATACTGCCATAAATCGTGTTATCCGCCGCGAATTTGTCGATCGCTTGCCATTGCGTCGTAGTAATCACCCCGCCCGGCAGGCGGCAGCGCAGCAGCATGGCGTGGCGCGGCTCCAGCTTCTGCGCCGCACGCTCGGCGCGAATATCGCGGTCATCCTGCTGATACATGCCATGAAAGCGTATTAGCAGGAAGTTGTCGCCTTTAAAACCGCCGGTGAGACCGTCGTTCAGATCTTCCACAATGGTACCGCGCAGATAGTTGCTTTCCAGCTTCATGCGCTCGGCATCGGACAGTTTACCTTCGACCACCAGTGGGCCTGGATGTTTTTCGCTCATTAGTAGACATCTCGCTGATAACGGCGCTCTACGCGCAGCTCACTTAAATATTCATCTGCCGATTCGAGGTCCATACCGCCGAATTCAGCGATCACTTCCAGCAATGCTTTTTCGACATCTGCGGCCATACGCCTGGCGTCGCCGCAGACATAAATATGCGCGCCATCATTGATCCAGCGCCACAGCTCGGCGCCCTGTTCACGCAGCTTGTCTTGTACGTAAATTTTTTCTTTTTGATCGCGTGACCAGGCGAGATCGATACGGCTTAACAGCCCCTCTTTCACGTAGCGCTGCCACTCCACCTGATAGAGGAAATCTTCGGTAAAGTGCGGGTTGCCGAAGAACAGCCAGTTCTTGCCTTCCGCCCCTTCCGCCGCGCGTTGCTGCATAAAGGCGCGGAACGGCGCGATACCCGTACCTGGGCCAATCATAATCACCGGAGTCTGCGGATTCGCTGGCAGGCGGAAATTATCGTTATGCTCAATAAAGACGCGCACTTCGCCCTCTTCTTCCACGCGGTCGGCGAGGAAGCTGGAAGCACCACCCGTGCGGGCGCGGCCTTCAATATCGTAGCGCACGACGCCGACGGTTACGTGTACTTCGCTTTCGACTTCCGCCTGCGCGGAGGCGATGGAGTACAGACGCGGCGTCAGCGGGCGCAACAGGTCGATTAATGCTTCAGCGTCGAGCTGCGCCGGAGAGAAACGCACCATATCAACAATGGGCGTGGTCGCGGCGTAGTGCTGGAGCTGCGCTTTGTCGCCCACTAATGGCAACAGCGACTCACTGCGCGTCAGGGTCGCGTAGCTCTCAACAATGTTGGCGGTATTCACTGTCAGCTCGAAGTGCCACTCCAGCGCTTCGGCGAGCGGCAGGGTTTTACCGTCAACCGTCACCGGCTCATCGCCTTTCAGCCACAGCAACTCAACCAGCTCCTTCACCAGAGCCGGATCGTTCTGATACCAGACGCCCAGCGCATCGCCCGGCTGATAGCGCAGGCCGGAGTCGCCTAAATCAATCTCAATATGACGAACGTCTTTTTCCGAGTTGCGACCGGTGATTTTCTGATTCACGGAGAGGGTCGCGGTCAGCGGCGCGTCTTTAGTATAGGGGCTGGTGTGGATGTCGTTTACCTCGCCAGTAGCGACGGATTGCGAAGGTGCCGCGACAGGTGCGCGGGACTTCAGAACATCAACCACGCGGGCGCGCCATTCGCTGGCAGCTGCCTGATATTCAACGTCAGCATCGACACGGTCGAGCAGACGTTCACCGCCCAGTTCCGCCAGTTTGCTGTCGAAATCTTTTCCGGACTGGCAGAAAAATTCATAAGAGGTGTCGCCGAGGCTAAACACGGCAAAAGCGGTGTTTTCCAGTTTCGGCGCTTTTTTCGAGAACAGGAACTTATGCAGAGCGACGGCCTCTTCCGGCGGCTCGCCTTCTCCCTGGGTGGATGTCACTATCACCAGTAGTTTTTCACTGGCAATCTGTTTGAATTTGTAGTCGCCGGCGTTCACCAGTGTCACATTAAGGTTGGCCGCCAGCAGATCATCACGCAGCGCTTCCGCCACACGACGCGCATTGCCGGTTTGCGAAGCGGAGATAAGCGTAACCCCCGGCATCTTCCCCTCAGGAGCAGGCGTGACGGCAACAGCGCCTGAGCGCGGGTTCAGTACGCCCCAAAAATAGCCGGAGACCCAGGCAAGCTGTTCGGGAGTAAGGTCGGTTGTCGCGGCCTGAAGGCGCGCCAGTTGCTCCGGATTAAGCGGAAGCAACCCAGTCAGTGGAGCCGGTGTCGTCATGCGTCGTTATGTTCCAGTAAGCAAAGCGGATCTATACACAAAATCATTCAAGTTCGCCGTAAGCTGAGCGCGCCCCAGGAGCGTACATAAATACGTGACTGGGGTGAGTAAACGCAGTCAACACAGATGCGGCTTGAAAGATGAAATGTATAAGCGATAAATCCCAAACTGAGGATAAGGTTAACGGTGAGAGGAATAACAATTAAAGAAGGGTTGGAAATAACAAATAACCAAATGAACTAACCTGTTTTAGTTATCGTGATTAACGCCAAAATCGATTTTATAATTGATTGATAATTATTAAATTTTCTGGAAATTCTTAAATTAATTGCCCATCACAAGGCGGAGAATGGTTTTAGTTAATGATAAAAAATGCGCTTTCCGGTACCCTACGGCGGTTTTTTTATTGCCTGAGAGTTCATCATGTCCACCACGTTGTATAAAGATTTCACCTTTGAAGCCGCTCACCGCCTGCCTCACGTGCCTGAAGGGCATAAGTGCGGCCGCCTGCACGGACACTCGTTTATGGTGCGTCTCGAAATTACCGGTGAAGTCGATCCGCATACCGGTTGGATTATGGATTTCGCGGATCTCAAAGCGGCGTTTAAACCTACTTACGATCGTCTTGATCACTACTATCTGAATGATATTCCAGGGCTGTCCAATCCCACCAGCGAAGTGCTGGCAAAATGGATTTGGGATCAGGTTAAGCCCGTCGTGCCGCTCCTGAGCGCCGTGATGGTGAAAGAGACCTGTACAGCCGGCTGCGTCTATCGCGGCGAATAAGGTTTATTAACGCGTGGGCTGGATGGCAGATTGATTCCAGCCTATCCACACGACGTTTTATCAGTGAAAACATTGTCCAGCGCGGTGTTAAAAGCGCAGCACATCACCGGTTGCAGGTGCGGTTATTTCCGGTAGCCACAACCGCCCCCAGGCCCCTGTACAGTGACAACCGCATAGTTTTTCAGGTTTGTGTTCTTGCAGAAAGCGCCTGACTCGCCACAGCGTGAACGGTGATGCGCAGCGGAGATGAAATCCGCCGACAAGCGCGTAAATCCGCTTTATACCGGTAATGTTCTGACAGTGCCGGACAATATTTGCGATCCCCCGATGCCCGCATCCCGTAATGATGACTAATCCTTTTGTCGATTGGTAAATCAGTACGCCCTCATCCAAAATAGAGTCCGGCTCCGCATCGTGGCCGCCAAAAATGCCGTAGGCTTCAGGCGCGACCACCGGTATTTCCCCTGACCAGATAAAGTTTTCGCCAATTGGCAGGGGGTCACGCGTGTACATCATTCGGTAGCGTGAATAGTCCACCTCACACGACAATTTTTTTATTTTTCGGGTAATACCGAGAAAAGTCATTGCCGCATAACGTTCACGCGCAATATCGGGATGGCAGATGATTCGACTGTTATCAGGAAGCCACGGCACGCCGCCGCAATGATCGTAATGACCATGCGAAAGCACCACAGCAGACACATCGGACAGGTCGATCCCCATCGCCAACGCGTTTTGCATAAAACTGCCATCAGGGCCGGTATCGAACAAGATAGACGTAGACTCATCCTCAACCAACAGGCTTAACCCTGGCCGGGCCTTCAACGATTTATCCGCTCCAGCTCCCTTATGATTTTCGAGCAATACCCTGATCCTTAACGCCATGGCCTTCTCCTGTCTAAAAGCCTCCCCGGGAAAACGCGGCCTTTTTACTTTACAGGTTTGTAGCTGCCATTACTGGTACACAGATTATGATTATGCAACGGCTATCCTTGTTGGCGCGGGGAACACGGTTTTTCGTCGAAATCAATTTGCCACTCGTGCGGTTTATCCCCGCTGGCGCGGGGAACACGCGTATTCTCGCGGCGTTGGCTCCCGATGAGGCGGTTTATCCCCGCTGGCGCGGGGAACACCCGCAATTCGCGTTCTCTGGCCTGTTTCGCCACGGTTTATCCCCGCTGGCGCGGGGAACACCCGGCAATGAGAAATAATCTGAGCGCGGGTAACGGTTTATCCCCGCTGGCGCGGGGAACACGCGCTTCCATCATGACGGCAACCCGGTTATGACGGTTTATCCCCGCTGGCGCGGGGAACACGCCCTCAGCAATAGCTATACGGTCATAACCTTCCGGTTTATCCCCGCTGGCGCGGGGAACACGGCGTGACAATGATCGCCTGGTGATTACTGGTCGGTTTATCCCCGCTGGCGCGGGGAACACTCCGTTCCCGGCGCGGAGATCGCTCCAAAAACCGGTTTATCCCCGCTGGCGCGGGGAACACTGGTAATTGTAGTGCATTAATTTCACCACATGCGGTTTATCCCCGCTGGCGCGGGGAACACTATATTGAGTTGACTTCTAAATGAGGGTATGGCGGTTTATCCCCGCTGGCGCGGGGAACACGGTTTCGACCGTTATCCGTGTTGGCACTCCGGCGGTTTATCCCCGCTGGCGCGGGGAACACTAAATCGGCGGCGTACTATCTCCGGCAACCGCCGGTTTATCCCCGCTGGCGCGGGGAACACTTCGGGTGGAATTTATGATCGGGCCTGCGCCACGGTTTATCCCCGCTGGCGCGGGGAACACTTTGATGTGTACTTTAAGCGAGCTATTAATGGCGGTTTATCCCCGCTGGCGCGGGGAACACTTAGAAAAGCATTTGAAGATTTATTTACCCGTCGGTTTATCCCCGCTGGCGCGGGGAACACGATACAAACAGAATTAATATATTAAATAATTGCGGTTTATCCCCGCTGGCGCGGGGAACACTTATAGAGATATTAGAACAAAAAATTTAATAACGGTTTATCCCCGCTGGCGCGGGGAACACTAATACACGAATAGATACAGCGGGAGCATTTACGGTTTATCCCCGCTGGCGCGGGGAACACTACAACTTCTGGCGATAGCGATTATAAAGAATCGGTTTATCCCCGCTGGCGCGGGGAACACGTACAGTATAGATGGATATGAGCTATTAATATCGGTTTATCCCCGCTGGCGCGGGGAACACATCTTCTGATAATTTATTTATTATCGATTCCGCGGTTTATCCCCGCTGGCGCGGGGAACACTCCAGCTACCCGTGTAAAGTATAAATTAAGTGCGGTTTATCCCCGCTGGCGCGGGGAACACATCAGCTTTACCAGTTTTTTTAAATTCAGCAACGGTTTATCCCCGCTGGCGCGGGGAACACTATAAATTAAAGAATTTAAAACTGTTAACTGACGGTTTATCCCCGCTGGCGCGGGGAACACTAATTTTTTCTTAACATTAGTTAGTTTAGGTGCGGTTTATCCCCGCTGGCGCGGGGAACACACTAAACGTATATCATTGTTTATAAACTACTTTTTATCAGTACCACATTCTACCAACATAATCGCAACAATTTAAATTATTAAAGAACAGCTAATTTGCTGATTTTGATGCAAAAAAGTTCATAGAATGATTTTTTCTTTAAATTTACCAAAATAGCGTGATCCGTGCATCGCTATGGAAAAATTTATCAGCGCTTTTATACACTCATCGAAATTCACATAGAGAAAATAAACAATGCAAGGTAATGGATGAGTCACAGACGGCATCGGCAGGCCGTCCGTAAAATTGATAGAGCATCAGGCGATATTTAAATATTTATGCGTTTGCATAGACAGCCGCCAGTTACGCGCAATACAAGTTTCAATACACAGACGCGTCGCGTCTTCTTTCTGGCTAATGGGCTGCAAAGCAATCACGCGCGGTTTATCATCGCTCAACGTGGCTAACAGTTCATCCAGCGCCTCAATATCACGAACTCGCCCAACGGGATGCTTGATTTCATTGGCGCGCTCCAGCGCCTGGGAAAGCACGTCATATCCTCCGCGCATATTCACTTTTGGTGAAACCGTGACCCAGGTGTTAGGCGTACAGCGCACTTCGTGCGTCCCGCTGGTTTCAATCTGACAACTAAAACCACTCTTTTCAAGCAGATCGGTGAGCGGCATGAGGTCGTGAATACAGGGTTCGCCACCGGTGATGACAACGTGACGCGCGGTATAGCCCTGACGATTAATCACCGCCAGCAGATCTTCACTGCTCGCAGCACCCCATTTGTCGCTCTCTTTGGTTTTTGCCAGAATGCTGAACAGAGACACTTCCCGATCGCTCAGTTTATCCCAGGTATGCTTAGTATCACACCAGGCACAGCCGACCGGACATCCCTGTAAACGAATAAAAATAGCGGGGACGCCGGTAAAATAACCCTCGCCTTGTAGGGTCTGGAACATCTCGTTAATCGGGTACTGCATAGCGTTCTCTGTTAAGGGGATAATCGTTAATTATTGCAGATTTCGTCTGCCCGGTCATGCACAGCGGCTGCGCTATTGAACCGATACAAAAAAACCCGCCGAAGCGGGTTTATACGTTAAGAGGTAAAAGCAGGATTACGCCTGGCCTTTGATCTCTTTACGACCGTTATACGGTGCTTTTTCGCCCAGAGCTTCTTCGATACGAATCAGCTGGTTGTATTTAGCAACGCGGTCAGAACGGCTCATAGAACCGGTTTTGATCTGGCCTGCAGCGGTACCAACAGCCAGGTCAGCGATGGTAGCGTCTTCAGTTTCACCAGAACGGTGAGAGATGACAGCAGTGTAGCCAGCGTCTTTCGCCATCTTGATTGCAGCCAGAGTTTCGGTCAGAGAACCGATCTGGTTGAATTTGATCAGGATGGAGTTAGCGATGCCTTTCTCGATGCCTTCTTTCAGGATTTTGGTGTTGGTTACGAACAGGTCGTCACCAACCAGCTGGATTTTGTCGCCCAGTACTTTGGTCTGGTATGCAAAACCGTCCCAGTCAGACTCGTCCAGACCATCTTCGATGGAAACGATCGGGTACTGTTTGGTCAGTTCTTCCAGGAAGTGGGTGAATTCTTCGGAGGTGAACGCTTTGTTGCCTTCGCCAGCCAGAACGTATTTACCGTCTTTGTAGAATTCAGATGCTGCGCAGTCCATCGCCAGGGTGATGTCTTTACCCAGCTCGTAACCAGCCGCTTTAACCGCTTCAGCGATAACAGCCAGCGCTTCTGCGTTGGAGCCCAGGTTCGGCGCATAGCCGCCTTCGTCACCCACAGCGGTGTTCATGCCTTTGCCTTTCAGCACTTTTGCCAGGTGATGGAAAACTTCAGAACCCATACGGATGGCTTCTTTAACCGTTTTCGCGCCAACCGGCTGGATCATGAATTCCTGGATGTCGACGTTGTTGTCAGCGTGCTCGCCGCCGTTGATGATGTTCATCATCGGAACCGGCATGGAGTATTTGCCCGGAGTGCCGTTCAGTTCAGCAATGTGCTCGTACAGCGGCATACCTTTAGCGGCAGCAGCAGCTTTGGCGTTAGCCAGAGAGACAGCCAGAATGGCGTTTGCACCGAAGTTAGATTTGTTTTCAGTACCGTCCAGGTCGATCATGATTTTGTCGATGCCAGCCTGGTCTTTAGCGTCTTTGCCAAGAATAGCCTGAGCGATCGGGCCGTTAACCGCGCCAACAGCTTTGGTTACGCCTTTACCCAGGAAACGGGATTTGTCGCCATCGCGCAGTTCCAGCGCTTCGCGGGAACCAGTAGAAGCACCTGACGGAGCCGCCGCCATACCTACGAAACCACCTTCCAGGTGTACTTCAGCTTCAACAGTCGGGTTACCACGGGAGTCGATGATTTCACGACCGATGACTTTAACGATTTTGGACATTAGGTTTTCCTCAAGTCACTAGTTAAACTAAAACTTCAGACAAACGGTGCACCGCTGAGGGTGCACCGCCGTTCTAACTTTTTTACTTCGCCTGACGTTTCTGATGCTCGTTGGCGGCTTTAACAAAGCCGGCGAACAACGGATGTCCATCACGCGGCGTGGAAGTAAATTCCGGATGGAACTGACAGGCCACGAACCACGGATGATTCGGTACCTCAATGATCTCGACTAACTGATCATCACCGGAACGGCCTGCGACACGCAGACCCGCTGCTTCAATTTGTTTCAACAACATATTGTTGACTTCGTAACGATGGCGATGACGTTCAACAATCGTCGACGCGCCGTACAACTGACGTACCAGACTGTCATCGCTAAGCTGGCACTGCTGCGCGCCCAGGCGCATGGTGCCACCCAGATCGCTTTTCTCGCTACGGACTTCAACGTTACCGTCTTCATCGCGCCACTCGGTAATTAACGCCACAACCGGGTACTTACAGTCTGGCACAAATTCCGTTGAGTTGGCGTTGTCCATGCCGGCCACGTTACGAGCGAACTCAATCAACGCAACCTGCATCCCCAGGCAAATGCCCAGATAAGGAATATTGTTTTCACGCGCATAGCGCGCAGTGGCGATTTTACCTTCAACGCCACGATAGCCGAAGCCGCCGGGGATCAGGATAGCGTCCAAATCTTTCAGAATTTCGACGCCGCGCGTTTCAACATCTTGCGAATCGATCAATTTGATGTTGACGGTAACGCGGTTTTTCAGACCACCGTGTTTCAGCGCTTCGATCACTGACTTATAGGCATCCGGCAGTTCAATATATTTGCCGACCATGCCGATAGTCACTTCGCCTGCCGGGTTCGCTTCTTCGTAAATGACCTGTTCCCATTCAGACAGGTTTGCTTCCGGACAGTTCAAGCTGAATCGTTTACAAATATAATCATCAAGCCCCTGAGATTTCAACAGGCCTGGAATTTTATAAATGGAATCGACATCTTTCATTGAAATAACGGCTTTTTCCGGCACATTACAGAACAATGCAATTTTTGCACGCTCGTTGGCAGGAACCGCGCGATCGGAACGACAAATCAGAATATCGGGCTGAATACCGATAGACAGCAGCTCTTTCACGGAGTGCTGAGTCGGTTTAGTTTTCACTTCGCCCGCAGCCGCCAGGTAAGGTACCAGCGTCAGGTGCATAAACAGCGCGTGTTCACGACCGATATCTACCGCCAATTGACGAATCGCCTCAAGAAACGGCAGCGATTCGATATCACCGACGGTACCGCCGATTTCCACCAGTACCACATCGTGGCCTTCGCCACCTTCCAGCACGCGCTCTTTAATCGCGTTAGTGATGTGAGGGATTACCTGTACGGTTGCGCCCAGATAGTCGCCACGGCGTTCTTTACGCAGAACGTCGGAGTAGATGCGGCCAGTCGTGAAGTTGTTGCGGCGAGACATCTTGGTGCGGATGAAACGCTCGTAGTGCCCCAGGTCCAGGTCGGTTTCAGCGCCGTCTTCAGTAACGAACACTTCCCCGTGTTGGATTGGGCTCATAGTACCCGGATCGACGTTGATGTACGGATCCAGTTTCATGATGGTCACGTTGAGACCACGGGCTTCCAGAATGGCTGCGAGGGAGGCTGCGGCAATGCCTTTACCCAGAGAGGATACGACCCCGCCGGTCACAAAAATATAGTTCGTTGTCATGCGGAACCTGAGAAGTTAGGTTTAAAAGACGATGGAATAACCAGGACGGGAAAGCAGTATACCCGAACATGACCTACGCCACAAACTTTCATTATTCCTCCTCTTCGTCAGGCTGACATTCACACAGGGAGGGAGAAAATAGCCCCTTTGAGGTAAATGTTTTTGACGTAAATCAAGCGCTTGTTATTTAAAAAATCACACAAATCGCTCTTGACCGCCTAAAACCTTTAGAGATCAATTTCCTGGCGTTTTACTTCCTGCCAAACTTCTTCCATTGTTTCCAGGTCCACCCCGGTCATTTCCAGGCCTCTGGCTGCGACAATACGTTCAACTTCGCGAAAACGACGTTCAAATTTATCGTTCGCTTTTTGCAAAGCGAGCTCCGCTTTCGTACCTAAATGACGCGCCATGTTGACCGTGGCAAAGAGCAAATCGCCCATTTCCTCTTCCAGTTTAGCCTGATCAACAACCGCCTGCCGCGCCTCGAACATCACCTCATCGATCTCTTCATAGACCTTATCGACGACCGGTCCCAGCGTCGTCCAGTCAAAGCCCACGTTTGAACACCGTTTCTGGATTTTTTGCGCGCGCATTAAGGCCGGTAAACTGCGCGGAATATCGTCCAGCGCGGAATGCTGCGCTTTTTGCGCGCGCTCTTCCGTTTTGATTTGCTCCCAGCGAGCTAAGACTTCTTCGCTATTATCCGCGGAAAGCTCGCCAAAAACATGCGGATGGCGGCGCTCCAGCTTGTCGCTGATGGCAGCGCAGATATCATTAAAATCGAAGCGGCCTTCTTCCTGCGCCATCTGCGCGTAAAACACCACCTGGAACAACAGGTCGCCCAGTTCGCCGCGCAAATCGTCAAAATCCTCACGCGCAATCGCATCCAGTACTTCATAGGTTTCTTCCAGCGTATAAGGCGCGATGCTGGCGAAGGTCTGCTCTTTATCCCACGGGCAGCCGTTTTCCGGGTCACGCAGGCGCTGCATGAGGGTGAGAAGACGGTCAATTTGATGGTTAGTTGTCATGGTTTTTAATCGGTTGTAAATACCAGCGACAATTGTAACGTATTATTCTTAACCATTCACGCACAGAGACACTACGACAACGCCTATATAATAAAATATATTGTTAACAGGTGTTGAATGCTACCTTCCCCGTATAACTTTAAAATTATTAATCGATACACAACAATATAATAATCATATAGCTAATTTATTAAAAAAACAGATATTTGCACCAGGCATTATAAATAACATCAATTAAGTAAAAAAAATTATGCAAACACTATAAGCACCCCACCCAAAGAGCCTTCCCTTTCAAAAAAAATAAATTATTTCACTTTTACGGAAAAACGAGTAGCATGCACGCCAGTTTAATATTCAAAAAAGACCGCTTTTTTTGTTTTTTCTGGAACATACATGAAATAAATATATTGAAAGTATTACATATAATATTCTATGAGCAGGTGCGATCATTCAGCTCATAAGAATATACTCATAAAAATGTAGAAATATAATATTTTTATTATGACCTATTTTTTACCCAAAGCCCGCAGCATGGCTCTATGCCGCATATCCCTTGGTATACGCGTACAAAATGTTGCCATAAAACACGTTAATTAAGGATAACACGATGAAGTCATCTCATTTTTGTAAACTGGCAGTAACTGCATCTTTAGTTATGGGAATTGTCTCCGGCGCTCAAGCCGCGGGTAGCAACACAGCGAAGGTCACTTTCCTTGGTAATATTGTTGATTCCCCCTGCTCTATCACACTTGTTTTTTAGATAAAAAGGCTATAACCAATTTACATGCTTACCAGCATCCTGATTCTGGCTCAGAATACGTATCACGATAACTTCCGTAACTGATTGTATAAAATAGATAATATGCCTTTCAAACGGTAAGGCATAAATGTATTCACCCAGTTCAGGTCGAGGCGTGCCAAATATTATTGGCACTCATAATGCTGAATATTTCTGATAGATGATTAATATATCGATCGGCCTGTATTTCGCCAAAATGCTGCCAGCCGTAATGCCAGATATTTTCCAGATCTTCACTGGCCTTTGGCGTTAATTTTACCGTTCTCATCGGGTTTGATCATCCCTGTTTTGACCTTCCGTAAAAAGGCATCCTTTTCCCAGGCCTGGGGCTCTCCGCTGTTCAGACCTTCAGCCAGAAGTTCACGTAACGCCAGGAGTCGTGACTCGGCCTGTTTTTCCCTCAGCAGACGAAGAGACTCTCTGATCACTTCACTTTGTGTTCTGTAATCACCTGATTCTATGAGCGATTCAACAAACTCGCGCAGTTCATCGCCAAGATCAACGGTCATTGTTCTGGCCATAACAGCCTCCACTGTAAGTATAAATCTTACATAAGAGTACACCGGAAATGAAATGTACGTCAAAAACATACCCCATGTCTCATGCTTATGGGGTTGGCTAATGCGGCTTTGCTGAACGAGTAGCAAAGCCGCTACATTATTACTGTCTGGGGTTTACCCCCCGTGCAAACGACGGGCATCAATCACATCCGGCACCTGGTTCAGCTTACCGAGCACCCGGCCCAGCACCTGCAGGTTGTAGATCTCGATGGTCATATCAATGGTGGCGATCTGCTGCTTAATGTCGCTGCGGCTGGCGACGCCCAGCACGTTGACTTTTTCGTTAGCCAGAATGGTGGTGATATCGCGTAGCAAGCCGCTGCGATCGTTGGCCTGGACGCGCACCACCAGCGAATATCCCGCCGAGTAGCTTTCGCCCCATACCGCCTCTACGATCCGCTCCGGCGCATGTGAGCGCAGCTCAGCCAACTGTTCACAATCGGCCCGGTGCACGGAAATCCCCCGCCCCTGAGTAATGAAGCCGACAATTTCATCCCCCGGAATCGGCTGGCAGCAGCGGGCAATGTGGTGCATCAAATTACCCACGCCTTCTACCACCACACGCCCGTCGTCTTTACGACGATTTTGCGGCGCGTATGTTTTTTGCTGAAGCTGTTTCAGCGCCGCTGCATCCTGCTCCTCTGCACTCGGCTTATTGAACTGCGATTGCAGGAAATTCACCATCTGATTAAGACGGATATCGCCGCCGCCTATCGCCGCCAGCAACTCTTCCAGCTCATTAAAGTTGTAGCGCGGCAGCAGATGTTTCTCGGCCTCTTTCAGGCTAATCCCCAAATGCGCCAGCTCATCGTCGAGGATCTGCCGTCCAGCCAGGATATTTTTGTCACGGTCCTGTTTACGGAACCAGGCATGAATTTTTGAGCGTCCGCGGCTGGTCGTCACATAGCCCAGGTTTGGATTCAGCCAGTCGCGGCTGGGATTCGGCTGCTTCTGAGTGATAATTTCAACCTGATCGCCCATCTGCAACTGATAGGTGAATGGCACAATACGCCCACCAATTTTCGCGCCGATGCAGCGGTGCCCGACATCGCTGTGGATGTGGTAAGCAAAATCAAGCGGCGTAGATCCGGCAGGCAAGTCAACCACGTCGCCTTTTGGCGTAAAAACGTAGACCCGATCGTCAAACACCTGGCTGCGCACTTCATCCAGCATTTCGCCGGAATCCGCCATCTCTTCCTGCCAGGCGATCAGCTTACGCAGCCACGCAATTCTGTCTTCATGGCCGGAACGCACGCCGCCGGACGCGGCGCCTTCTTTATACTTCCAGTGCGCCGCCACGCCCAGTTCGGCGTCTTCATGCATCTGTTTGGTACGGATCTGGATCTCAACGGTTTTACCGCCCGGCCCCAGGACCACGGTGTGGATAGACTGGTAACCGTTCGGTTTCGGGTTAGCGACATAATCATCGAATTCATCCGGCAGGTGGCGATAGTGCGTATGCACTATCCCCAACGCGGCGTAGCAGTCCTGCAGACGTTCAGCGACGATACGCACGGCGCGCACGTCAAAGAGTTCATCAAACGCCAGATGCTTTTTCTGCATTTTGCGCCAGATGCTATAAATATGTTTTGGTCGTCCGTAGACTTCCGCCTGCACGCCTTCGTTTTTCATTTCGGCGCGCAGATGTCCAACAAACTCTTCGATGTAATGTTCGCGATCGAGACGGCGCTCATGCAGCAGTTTGGCGATGCGTTTGTATTCCGCCGGATGCAGGTAGCGGAAACAGTAGTCTTCCAGTTCCCACTTCAGTTGCCCGATGCCCAGACGATTAGCGAGCGGCGCATAGATGTTGGTACATTCTTTCGCCGCCAGCACGCGCTCATCTTCCGGCGCCTCTTTCACTTCGCGCAAATGAGCGATTCGCTCGGCCAGTTTGATGACCACGCAGCGGAAATCATCCACCATCGCCAATAACATTCGACGAACGTTATCAACCTGCTCCGAAGAAACAGAGTCGTTATGAGTGGCGTTTAGCTGACGGATCGCCGCCATATCGCGCACGCCATGAATCAGGGTCACGATAGATTTGCCGACGCTTTCGCGCAGTACATCTTCGCTGACTACGTTGGCGTCGGCCAGAGGGAACAGTAGCGCCGCCCGCAGCGTGTCGATATCCATACTCAGCGTGGAAAGAATTTCTACCATCTCCACGCCACGCCACAGCAACAGATCCGCATCCGGATGTCCTTGTGTCTGTTGCAGGCAATACGCCCAGGTTTCGGCTAAGCGCTCACACGACTGCTGGCTGGAAATTCCCAGGCTTGCGATCCACTTCTTCGGATCAAATTCACCAGCTTTATTAATATGTGCACTTCTTACCGCGACCATCGTCCTCTCCTTAAGGGACCAGGCCTACCGAAGTCGGTAAGCCGGTAATCATTACATGCGCTCGAACAGAACCATTGATTCCAGATGTCCTGTGTGCGGGAACATGTCGAGCATCGCTAAACGCGTAACCTCATATCCCGCATTGACTAGCGCTTCACTATCGCGCGCCAGCGTCGCCGGGTTACAGGATACATAAACAATGCGAATAGGTTTTAATTTTATAATATGTCGCATCACTCCTGTAGCCCCCGCACGCGCAGGATCGAGTAAGACTTTGTCAAAGCCGTTTTTCGCCCACGGCTGCTTCGTGACATCTTCCTCCAGGTTCTCATGGAAGAATGTCACATTATGTAAACCATTGCGGATGGCGTTTTCACGGCCTTTTTCTACCAGCGCTGGAACGCCCTCAACCCCTACCACGCTTGCCGCGCGCGTTGCCAGCGGCAGCGTAAAATTCCCCATTCCGCAGAACAGATCCAGGACACGATCCTCGGCGCGCACATCAAGCCACTCCAGCGCGCGGGCGACCATTTGCTGGTTTACCGCCTCATTAACCTGAATAAAGTCTCGCGGACTGAAGGCTAAACGTAAGCCGTGCGAATCATACCAGGGCGCCTCGCCAGATACCGTTTCCAGTATCTCGCTAAACGGCGCCAGAAACAGAGACAATCCCTCAGAATGCGAAAAGCGTTCCAGTTTTTCTTTATCCGCCGCACTTAATGGCGCGGTATGGCGCAGAATCATCAGCGTACCGCTTCCCGCCTGTACCAGCTCAACATGCCCAAGATGTCGGGTGCCGTGTAAACTCGCCAGACACGCCCTGATTCGGGGCAGCAATGCTTCAAGCTGGGGCGCCAAAACGGGGCACTGTTCGACATTGACGATATTGCTGGAACCCGCTTTGCGAAATCCCATTTGCAGCGGTTTATCCGGCGGGCAATTCAGACTTAACCGCGCACGACGCCGATAACCCCAGGGCGCGCCGGCGATGATGTCATTCACCTCGTGTTTCATCAAACGCGCCAGCGCCGCGCTTTTGCTGCGTTGTTGCAGGGCGATGCTGACATGCTGTTGCTGACAACCGCCGCAGACGCCAAAATGCGGGCAGCGCGGCGTTTCTCGTTCCGGGCTATCATTCAAACGGCGCGAAACGCGTGCGCGGGCAAATTGCTTTTTATCTTCTGTAATAATGACTTCTGCGCTTTCCTCAGGCAATAAACCGGGGATAAACAGCGCCTTTCCGTTATGACGGGCTACGCCCTGACCAAATGAATCGAGGTCATTGACTTTAACGGTTATGATCTGACGCGTCGTCACGCGCCGTTTTGCAGAGTAGAATTGCGCCATCGACCAGCTTTTTCTCAATTTAACAGTGTGACCCTAATTGTCCCATAACGGAACTCCATGACCAACTACAGCCTGCGCGCACGCATGATGATTCTGATCCTGGCCCCGACCGTCCTGATAGGTTTGCTGCTCAGTATCTTTTTTGTAGTGCACCGCTATAACGACCTGCAGCGTCAACTGGAAGATGCCGGCGCCAGTATTATTGAACCGCTCGCCGTCTCCAGCGAATATGGTATGAACTTACAAAACCGGGAGTCTATCGGCCAACTTATCAGCGTCCTGCACCGCAGACACTCTGATATTGTGCGGGCGATTTCCGTTTATGACGATCATAACCGCCTGTTTGTAACGTCTAATTTCCATCTGGACCCCTCACAGATGCAGCTTCCCGCCGGAGCGCCGTTTCCACGTCGTCTGAGCGTCGATCGCCACGGCGATATTATGATTCTGCGCACCCCGATTATCTCGGAGAGCTATTCGCCGGACGAGTCAGCGATTGCCGACGCGAAAAATACCAAAAATATGCTGGGGTATGTGGCGCTTGAACTGGATCTCAAGTCGGTCAGGCTACAGCAATACAAAGAGATTTTTATCTCCAGCGTGATGATGCTTTTTTGTATAGGCATTGCGCTGATCTTTGGCTGGCGGCTTATGCGCGATGTCACCGGGCCTATCCGTAATATGGTGAATACCGTTGACCGCATTCGCCGCGGACAACTGGATAGCCGGGTGGAAGGATTTATGCTGGGCGAGCTGGACATGCTGAAAAACGGCATTAATTCCATGGCGATGTCGCTTGCCGCCTATCACGAAGAGATGCAGCATAATATCGATCAGGCCACTTCAGACCTGCGTGAAACCCTTGAGCAGATGGAAATCCAAAACGTTGAGCTGGATCTGGCGAAAAAGCGCGCCCAGGAAGCGGCGCGTATTAAGTCGGAGTTCCTGGCGAACATGTCGCACGAACTGCGAACGCCGCTGAACGGCGTCATTGGCTTTACCCGCCTGACATTAAAAACGGAGCTGAATCCCACCCAGCGCGACCATCTGAACACCATTGAGCGTTCCGCGAATAATCTGCTGGCAATCATTAATGACGTGCTCGACTTCTCCAAGCTGGAAGCCGGTAAGCTCATTCTGGAAAGTATCCCTTTTCCACTGCGCAACACGCTGGATGAAGTGGTTACGCTGCTGGCCCACTCGTCGCATGATAAAGGGCTGGAGTTGACGTTAAATATTAAAAACGACGTCCCGGATAATGTGATTGGCGACCCGCTGCGCCTGCAACAGGTCATTACTAATCTGGTGGGTAATGCCATTAAGTTCACCGAGAGTGGCAATATCGATATTCTGGTAGAAAAGCGGGCGCTCAGTAACACCAAAGTACAGATTGAAGTGCAGATCCGCGATACGGGGATCGGCATTCCGGAACGCGACCAGTCGCGACTGTTTCAGGCGTTTCGCCAGGCCGATGCCAGTATTTCTCGCCGTCACGGCGGCACCGGGCTTGGGCTGGTGATTACGCAAAAGCTGGTCAACGAAATGGGCGGGGACATCTCTTTCCACAGCCAGCCTAATCGCGGCTCGACCTTCTGGTTTCATATTAATCTTGATCTTAACCCAAATGTCATTATTGACGGGCCGTCAACCGCGTGTCTGGCCGGGAAACGGCTGGCTTATGTCGAACCGAATGCTACCGCCGCGCAATGTACCCTGGATCTACTGAGCGACACGCCGGTGGAAGTGGTTTACAGCCCGACCTTCTCCGCGCTGCCGTTAGCACACTACGATATTATGATTTTGAGCGTTCCGGTGACCTTCCGCGAGCCGCTCACCATGCAGCATGAACGTCTGGCGAAAGCGGCGTCAATGACGGACTTTCTACTGCTGGCGCTACCTTGCCATGCGCAAATTAACGCCGAAAAGCTGAAACAAGGAGGCGCGGCGGCCTGTCTGTTAAAACCATTGACGTCAACGCGCCTGTTGCCAGCGCTGACGGAATATTGCCAGTTGAATCACCATCCTGAACCGCTGCTAATGGATACCAGTAAAATCACCATGACGGTTATGGCGGTTGATGATAATCCCGCTAATCTGAAGCTTATCGGCGCGTTACTGGAAGATAAAGTCCAGCACGTAGAACTTTGTGATAGCGGACATCAGGCGGTGGATCGGGCGAAACAAATGCAGTTTGATCTGATTTTGATGGATATTCAGATGCCGGATATGGACGGCATACGCGCCTGCGAATTGATTCACCAGCTTCCTCATCAGCAGCAAACACCGGTTATTGCCGTTACGGCACATGCGATGGCCGGGCAAAAAGAGAAGTTGCTCAGCGCGGGCATGAACGACTATCTGGCTAAACCGATAGAAGAAGAGAAGTTGCATAATCTGTTGCTGCGCTATAAACCTGGCGCCAACGTAGCAGCGCGCCTGATGGCGCCGGAACCGGCTGAGTTTATCTTCAATCCGAATGCAACGCTCGACTGGCAGCTTGCGCTCCGCCAGGCTGCCGGTAAGCCCGATCTGGCGCGGGATATGCTGCAAATGCTGATTGATTTTCTGCCGGAAGTGCGCAACAAAATTGAAGAACAACTGGTGGGAGAAAATCCCAACGGTCTGGTCGATCTGGTCCATAAGCTACACGGGAGCTGCGGCTATAGCGGCGTACCGCGGATGAAGAACCTTTGCCAGCTTATTGAGCAGCAGCTTCGCAGCGGCGTCCACGAAGAGGAGCTGGAGCCTGAGTTTCTGGAGCTGCTGGATGAGATGGATAATGTCGCGCGTGAAGCGAAGAAGATATTGGGCTGATATTCGCCGGATGGCGGCATGACCGCCTTATCCGGCCTACAACTCAGCGTAACTGTTGCCCCGCTTTCAGCGTTGCAGCCACGTTGCGCGCGGTCATTCGTACGTTTTCACTCGCATTCTTCAGAGCGTCCTCCAGCGTGCAGATGGTATAAATCACGCTGAAAACGGCATCAAGCCCATGTTCATGAACCACGCCAACGTCTGCCGTCAGGCTACCCGCAATACCAATTACCGGCTTGTTATACCGTTTGGCGATGTTTGCCACGCCAATAGGGACTTTACCGTGAATGGTCTGGCTGTCGATGCGTCCCTCGCCAGTGATGACTAAATCAGCATCCGCAAGACACGCTTCCAGATGAAGCGCATCGGTGACAATCTCAATGCCACGCCGTAGCTGCGCGCCGCAAAACGCGTATAACGCCGCCCCCATGCCGCCTGCCGCGCCGCCGCCTGCCAGATCCAACACATCGACATGCAGATCGCGAGCAATCAAATGCGCATAGCGAGTCAATGCCGTCTCCAGGCGTTCAATCATTTCCGGCGTCGCCCCTTTTTGCGGACCAAAAACCGCAGACGCGCCCTCTTTGCCGGTAAGGGGATTCGTGACATCGCAGGCGACCTCTATATGGCACGCCGACAAACGCTTATCCAGGCCGCTGATATCAATGCTGGCGAGTGTTTCCAGCCCAATGCCGCCTTGCGCAATATCATTGCCCTGCGCATCCCGTAGCCTGGCCCCCAGCGCCTGTACCATCCCCGCGCCGCCATCGTTGGTGGCGCTACCGCCGATACCAATAATGATATGCTCAACGCCCGCATCCAGCGCATGACGGATCAGCTCGCCGGTTCCCCATGACGTGGTCTTCAACGGATCGCGTTGCGCGGGCGGCACCTGCTCCAGCCCGCTGGCGGCCGCCATTTCAATGAACGCGGAACGCGCATCGCCGGAAAGCCCATAAAACGCATTGACGCGATGCCCCAACGGCCCGGTGACCTCAACATGCACGATTCGACCCGCCGTCGCTTCAACCATCGCTTCGACAGTACCTTCTCCGCCATCAGCCAGCGGCAATTTCAGGTAATCGGCGTCAGGCCAGATCTCGCGAAATCCTTGTTCAATGGCGGTCGCTACCTCAAGAGCACTCAAACTTTCCTTATACGAGTCTGGTGCGATCACTATTTTCATAAGTCGTCCTTACGCATGTTGATCCTGTTAAGCATACACCCAGAGAAGGACCGGTTCCTTACGGAACCGGCTCTGACTTAACGCACCATGCAAGGACGCTTATTATCAAACGTCCAGCCAGGAATTAAGTACTGCATTCCCATCGCGTCGTCACGCGCGCCTAAGCCATGTTTTTGATAGAGCTCATGCGCTTTCATCACCTGATCCATATCGAGCTCAACGCCCAGACCCGGTTTGGTCGGCACTTGCACCATGCCGCCTTTAATTTCAAACGGTTCTTTAGTCAGACGTTGGTTGCCTTCCTGCCAGATCCAGTGGGTATCGATCGCGGTGATCTTGCCCGGCGCCGCCGCGGCAACATGGGTAAACATCGCCAACGAAATATCAAAGTGGTTGTTAGAGTGCGATCCCCAGGTCAGACCGAACTCATGACACATTTGCGCCACGCGTACAGAGCCTTGCATAGTCCAGAAGTGCGGGTCCGCCAGCGGGATATCGACGGATTGCAGCGACAGCGTATGCCCCATTTGACGCCAGTCGGTCGCTATCATATTGGTGGCCGTCGGTAATCCGGTCGCGCGACGGAATTCCGCCATCACTTCACGTCCGGAAAAACCCTGTTCCGCGCCGCACGGATCTTCTGCATAGGCCAGAGAACCTTTCAGGTATTTACCAATGCTGATCGCTTCGTTCAGCGACCAGGCACCGTTTGGATCGAGCGTGACGCGCGCTTGTGGGAAACGTTTCGCCAGCGCCACGATTGACTCGGCCTCTTCTTCGCCCGCCAACACGCCGCCTTTCAGTTTGAAGTCGTTGAAGCCGTATTTTTCATAGGCGGCTTCCGCCAGACGCACTACCGTTTCCGGCGTCATCGCCTCTTCATGGCGCAGACGATACCAGTCGCATTGCTCATCCGGCTGGCTCTGATACGGCAGCGGCGTAGCCTTGCGATTACCGACAAAGAACAGATAACCCAGCATTTCGACTTCGCTGCGCTGCTGACCGTCGCCTAACAGCGAAGCGACGTTGACGCCCAGGTGTTGGCCCAAAAGGTCAAGCATTGCCGCTTCAATACCAGTCACCACATGGATAGTGGTACGGAGATCGAATGTTTGTAAACCGCGTCCGCCCGCATCGCGATCGGCAAACTGGTTGCGAACGGCAGTCAGGACATTTTTATATTCACCCAGCGTTTTTCCCACCACCAGTGGGATCGCATCTTCCAGCGTTTTGCGAATTTTTTCGCCGCCCGGAATCTCGCCAACCCCGGTATGGCCGGAGTTATCTTTAATAATGACGATGTTGCGCGTGAAGAACGGGGCGTGCGCGCCGCTCAGGTTCATCAGCATACTGTCATGACCCGCAACCGGGATAACCTGCATTTCAGTCACTACAGGCGTCGTAAATTGAGTACTCATAACTGTGTCCTTATTCAGAATTAGTGACGACCAAAAACAGGGCGTTTGCGGTCAAAAGTCCAGCCGGGGATCAGGTATTGCATCGGGCCTGCATCATTACGCGCGCCGCCTGGCAGCTTTTTATACGCGTCATGCGCTTTTCGCACCTGTTCCCAGTCAAGCTCCACGCCCAGTCCTGGCGCATCCGGAACGGCAATTTTGCCGTTTTTAATTTCCAGCGGATTTTTAGTCAGGCGGCAATCGCCCTCCTGCCAGATCCAGTGCGTATCAATAGCGGTGGGTTTGCCTGGCGCCGCCGCGCCGACATGGGTAAACATCGCCAGTGAAATATCAAAATGGTTATTCGAATGGCAGCCCCAGGTTAGCCCCCAGTCATCGCACAGTTGCGCCACGCGAACGGCGCCGGTGAGAGTCCAGAAATGCGGGTCGGCAAGAGGAATGTCTACCGCGTTGAGCATCACCGCATGCCCCATTTCGCGCCAGTTGGTGGCGATCATATTGGTCGCCACCGGCAGACCGGTCGCGCGGCGGAACTCCGCCATGACTTCACGACCAGAGAATCCTTGCTCCGCGCCGCACGGATCTTCCGCGTAGGTCAGTACATCTTTCAGCCCTTTGCACAACGCAATGGCTTCATCCAGTAGCCAGGCACCGTTCGGATCCACGGTAATACGCGCGTCCGGGAAGCGCTTTTTTAGCGCGCGAACGGTATCAATCTCTTGTTCGCCCGGCAGCACGCCGCCCTTGAGTTTAAAATCTTTAAAGCCGTAGCGATCCTGAGACGCTTCCGCCAGCCGCACGACCGCGTCGCTGTTCAGCGCTTCCTGATGACGCAGGCGATACCATTCGTGACTGCCCGGCGTGCTTTCCAGATACGGCAGATCGGTTTTAGTACGATCGCCAATATAGAAGAGATAGCCTAACACGGTGACGGCATCGCGCTGTTTACCGGGTCCTAATAGTTCACAGACCGGCACATTAAGCGCCTGCCCCAGTAGATCAAGCAGCGCCGCTTCCAAAGCCGCCACCGCATTAACCCGCAGTTCAAACGTCCATGCGCCTTTACCAAAGGTGTCAAAATCAGCGGCCTGGTTGCCTTTATGCACCTGCTGCACCACTTTGTTCAGGCGGGCGACTTCCTGGCCTAATACCATCGGAATAGCATCGACCAGCGTCTGATAAATCACTTCTCCGCCCGGCGCCTCGCCGACGCCAGTATGCCCGGCGTTATCGGTGAGGACGACGATGTTACGGGTGAAGTACGCGTTATGCGCGCCGCCGATGTTGAGTAGCATACTGTCATGTCCGGCAACCGGAATGACCTTCATGTCCGTAATAACGGGACTGGATTGCGTTGTCATGATAATTGTCCTGCGACAGGTTTCAGTTCAATACGCTTAATATCACCTACCAGCACCAGATAGCTGATGATGGCCACCAGGGCATGTACGCCGACATAGATCAACGCGCCGTTGAAGGAGCCGGTGGTGCCAACGATGTAACCAATCGCGATTGGCGTCACAATACCGGAGATATTGCCGAACATATTAAACAAGCCGCCGGAAAGACCGCTGATCTCTTTCGGCGCGGTATCCGCCATTACTGCCCAGCCCAACGCGCCGATACCTTTACCGAAGAAGGCCAACGCCATAAAGCCGATGATCATCCATTCCACGTTCACATAGTTACAGAACACCATAACCATTGACAGCAACATCCCCAGCACAATCGGCGTCTTGCGCGCGATATTCAGGGAGCCAGTACGACGCATCAGCCAGTCGGAAATGATGCCGCCCAACACGCCGCCGATAAAGCCGCAGACCGCAGGAACCGAGGCGACAAAGCCCGCTTTGAGAATCGACATGCCGCGCGCCTGGACCAAATAGACCGGGAACCAGGTAATAAAGAAATAGGTCAATGCGTTAATACAGTACTGACCGATGTAAACGCCAATCATCATACGAGAGCCCAGCAGCTGTTTGATCTGTCCCCATTTGACGCTAAACGGTACTTTCGCTTTGGTGTCTTTCTGATCCATATTGATCAGCGCGCCGCCTTCTGCGATGTACTCCAACTCTTTCTTATTTACGCCCGGATGGTTATTTGGTTCATGGATAACTTTCAACCAGATAAAGCTGATGATGATCCCTAACCCGCCCATAAAGAAGAAGACATGCGACCAGCCCACTTCGTGCGTCAGCCAGCCCATAATTGGCGCGAAAATAACCGTGGCAAAGTATTGCGCGGAGTTAAAGATGGCCACCGCCGTTCCCCTCTCCTGCGCCGGGAACCAGGCTGCAACAATGCGACTGTTGCCCGGGAAAGAAGGCGATTCCGCCAGACCAACCAGGAAACGAAGCGTAAAGAGGGCGACAATAATGCCGAAACCACTAAAGATATCGACAAAACCCTGCAACAGGGTGAAGACTGACCAAATGAAAATAGACCAGAAATAGACGCGTTTGGAACCAAAGCGGTCCAGCAGCCAGCCGCCCGGGATCTGTCCGATAACATAGGCCCATGAAAAAGCAGAAAAAACATAGCCCATACCTACCGGATCAAGGCCGATATCTTTGGCCATTTCTGAGCCGGCAATGGACAATGTGGCGCGGTCGCCGTAGTTGAAGGATGTGACGATAAACAGCATCACCACTATCCAGTAGCGGGCGTTCGTGCGTTTCTCCGCACTGCTCGCCGCGTGACTTAATGAACTCATTGTTGCACTCCTGAAATTTCGCGTTAGCTACGCTCACTCTGAACTGCACAACCGGTAGGGAATCAGAGATAACGTTTCCTTGTTGCAGCTTTTATTAGGTCGTTTGCTTTGCACGCTGCATGCTTTTATTCACTGGCAGGAGAAGTATAAAAAGCGCGCCACACACACTCACCGTGCAACAACACAGTATTTTGGCGATGAATTACGCCTGTTTATGGCAAAAGCCCAGGACAGTGGAAGCCACTTCACGGAAATGAAATCAGAAGGCGTCAGGCGTCGACGCAGGAGGAGTAAAAAGAGAAGAATGTGAAACAGGTCGCTTGATTACATGAAAACGCCCGTAAAAAACTGCCGCTTTTGCGGGCATATGCCCAAAGCTAACACGATTCAGTTACTTTACACTGTATACAGGTCGTGATTTTGCTTACTGGCAACGCAAGCAAACGAAAAGGTACCCTCCCGTAGGGGGGAGGGATTTACCTCAGGAAAGTAAAGTTCCCCAGTTTTCAACCCAGGGATTGGATTGGCTCTCCGGCTCCGGATGTTCGCTGGCGTCAATGAATAATATCTCCCCCACCCGCTGCGCGCTTTGCTCTTGCAACAGGGCATCAAACTGTTTGCCGCCATTACAGAAATTGGGGTAGCTGCTATCACCTAGCGCAATCACCCCGTAACGCAGGTTTGGTTGAAAACCGACTGTATCTTTAATGCCGTGAAAGAGCGGCGCAATGCTATCCGGTAGATCGCCCTGCCCGGTTGTCGAGGTAACGACCAGCGCAACCTTATCCTGATATTGCTGCCAGTCGGACAGTTCAGGATCTTCAAACACGGTCGCGCTGTGGCCCTGTCTGGCGAGGATCGCTTCCGCTTCTTCCGCCACCAGCAGTGAGTTGCCATACATGGTCCCGACAAAAATACCAATTTCTGCCATTATGCGTATCTCCCTGAATTATGCCTGATGAGTCTCATCCTGCCGGGACGCCGCCGTAAACTCAACCCTTTCATTGTCAGGGAGAAGTCCACGCCAGCCAAACTGTGTCAGCGCCTGCATCCAGGTTTCATCCAACCCGGCCTGAATTATCAACGGCTGTCCGGTGAAGGGGTGCGTCAGTTCAAGCCGACTGGCATGAAGCATCAGGCGACGGCAGGCAAAATGCTCTGCGGCGCTGCGGTTTTGTCGCAAATCGCCATGCTTGCTGTCGCCGATGATAGGATGACGCAGATGCGCCAGATGACGACGAAGCTGGTGCTTGCGTCCCGTTTTTGGTTCCAGCTCAACCAGACCATAACGCGTGGTGGGATAACGTCCGGTCGGCACCGCCATTTCGACCGTCGCCAGTCCGCGATACTGCGTTACAGCCGGCTGGGGCGCTTTATCTTCGCGGGCGAATTTATCGGCAATTTTATCGCGCTCTTCCACCAGAGGATAATCCAGTACCGCGTCATCCATCAGCCAGCCGCGCACAATGGCATGGTAGCGTTTACGGATGTGGTGCTGCTCGAACTGCTGCGCCAGACGGCGTCCCGCTTCGCTGGACAGCCCCATTAACAGTACGCCCGACGTGGGTCTGTCGAGACGGTGGGCGGTAAAAACATGCTGGCCGATTTGGTCGCGCACCGTTTGCATGACCACGACTTTTTCGTCGCGATCCAGCCAGCTCCGGTGAACAAGCCAGCCTGCGGGTTTATTCACGGCAACCAGCCACGGGTCTTGATAGAGGATCTCCAGCATCAGGATTCATCGCGGGCGAATAGCGCATCCAGATCCTGCAAAACCGCCAGGATCGCCTCCCGCTGCGGATGATCCGCCGCCAGCGCCATTTCATAATAAGGGGCGACGGCAAACGCCTCGGGCAGCGGCTGCGCATTATCAAGTAGGGTATGCATACGTGGGATCAATACCCATTGCAGCCATTCCAGCGGTTCCATGGTATCCATAAAAAATGGTTGGGTGCTGGTAAACAGGTGCGCCTGCGGCGCATCCTGCCGCCAGTGGCGATGCTCGCGCAGCAGCGTTTCAAGCGCATGTAACTGCTGACGCACACGGTCATGAGTCGTCATGTTAAAAACCTCAATGATGAAAATCTGGCGCGAAGAATAACAAAAAAAAGGGAGCACTGTATAAACAGTGCTCCCGGTTCGTTTCGCAGCATTCCAGCTACTTTTCGTGCTCCCTGCTCATCCGTGACAACTTTTCCTGTGACCTTACGGCCTGTTCATCCTGAACGTTTGCATCCTGCGCACATCGCCCGATGTGATAGCTTCTTCCTGAAGCGTCCCTGGTCATCCAGACCCGCCGAACATCCTGATCGGCTCTCGTTCTCCGTCCTGGAGGTGTCCTTTAACGCATCCTGCGCTTTCCACTTTGCTTCATCCTGAAGCCTTTCCTTGTAACACCATCCTGGCGTGTCCTGCTGAAGCGTCATCATCCTGACGTTCGCTTCGTTGTACGACTCCCTGTCGACGAAGATAGAATCGCCTGTTTCACCTTGTCTTACAAGACGCTTACAGACAATACCTTAAGTAAATTTTCATATGAAAGTGCGCAAAAACATTTTAATTAGTTGTTTTATATAGACTTACATAAGAAAACGGGGCTCAGTATCCGCTGATATCCTGGCGATCTCCTACAGACTTTGTAAGAGATCTCTCACACCCGTTAGGGCAAACGATTACAGAAGAGGATTAAGTTGCGTAAGGAATTCCGCAAGCGTTGCGGCAAGAACGGTACGATTGCGGGTGCCCAGCGTTTCTTTAATCACCTCGCCGGACAGATTACAGACCGAAATGACCTCAAGCTCATTTTCCTGCGTCGCAATAAAAAGCGTGGGAGGAAGCTTGAGCCGCTTTTGCGTGACCAGGTGGCCTATCAGATTTTCCTGCACGCGCCGAAAGTCATCCTGACTCCAGGTTTGCAGTAGCGTAAGCTTTTCATCCGCAAACTGCGCGGGCATGTCGCCAGCAAACTGCGTGGTGTAAAACGCGTGGAGCGCAGGTTGTACCATAATATCAAAGGCGCGTTCAACCGCGTTTACATTTTCTTCGCCTTCAAAAGGTTGCGGCTGCCAGTAAACGGCATCGCGGGTTGAAGAAATAATGCACGGAGAAGGTACGCCATACAGTTCTTCGCTCAACGGCCAGCTACCGTGTTTTTCTTGCCACGCGTCGCAGTAACGCGTCGTAAAGGCTTTCAATGCCTGCGCTGTCAGTTCGTCCACCAGTTTCTCTCTTCATAAAAGCCAGGATACACTTGGCGCATAGTGTATCTGGTTTATGACGGTGAAACATGTCTTCTTATGAAAACCATCAGGCTCTCGATGGCCTGACTCTCGGAAAATCAACGGATTACCGGGACACTTATGACGCCAGCCTGCTGCAGGGCGTACCGCGCAGTTTGAATCGTGACCCGCTCGGATTAACAGCCGATAATTTGCCGTTCCACGGCGCGGATATCTGGACGTTGTATGAACTTTCCTGGCTTAACAGCCAGGGTCTTCCACAGGTCGCCGTCGGGCATGTCGAACTGGATTACACCAGCGTTAATTTAATCGAATCCAAAAGCTTTAAACTGTATCTGAACAGCTTTAACCAGACGCGCTTTGACACCTGGGAGACGGTGCGCCAGACGCTGGAGCGCGATCTGCGCGCCTGCGCGCAGGGCAACGTTAGCGTGAGGCTTCATCGTCTTGATGAGCTGGAAGGACAGCCTGTCGCCCATTTCCACGGCGCCTGTATTGACGATCAGGATATCAGTATCGACAACTACCAGTTTACTACCGACTATCTGCAACATGCGGTCAGCGGCGAGAAGCAAGTAGAAGAAACGCTGGTCAGCCATCTGTTGAAATCCAACTGCCTGATCACCCACCAACCGGACTGGGGCTCGATACAAATTCAGTATCGCGGGCGCAAAATCGACAGGGAAAAACTGCTGCGTTATCTGGTCTCCTTCCGTCACCATAATGAATTTCACGAGCAGTGCGTAGAGCGTATTTTTAATGACATTCTGCGCTTCTGCCAGCCGGAAACGTTAAGCGTTTATGCGCGCTATACCCGCCGCGGCGGGCTGGACATTAATCCCTGGCGCAGCAATACCGATTTCGTGCCCGCCACAGGCAGGCTGGCGCGACAGTAATTTTTTTGTCAATTTTGCGTGCCGGATTGCGCATGTAAGGTTGTGAAAGGTCATCAGCCAGGGCTATTGTAATCAACAGGGAATGGCGTGTTGCGTCCCATAAGGAGTTTACTTGATTACACATATTAGCCCGCTTGGCTCAATGGATATGTTGTCGCAACTGGAAGTGGACATGCTGAAACGCACGGCCAGTAGCGACCTGTATCAACTGTTTCGTAACTGTTCACTTGCCGTTCTTAACTCCGGCAGCCTGACCGACAACAGCAAAGAGCTGCTGTCCCGCTTTGAAAATTTCGATATTAACGTGCTGCGCCGCGAGCGCGGCGTGAAGCTGGAATTGATTAACCCGCCTGAAGACGCCTTTGTTGACGGGCGGATTATTCGTGCGCTACAGGCTAACCTGTTCGCGGTGCTGCGCGACATTCTCTTTGTGAATGGGCAGATCCACAATGCCGGCCGTTTCCAGCATCTGGATCTTGAAAGCTCAACACATATCACCAATCTGGTGTTCTCCATTTTGCGCAACGCCCGGGCGCTGCACGTCGGCGAAGCGCCAAACATGGTGGTATGCTGGGGCGGCCACTCAATTAACGAAAACGAGTACCTGTATGCCCGTCGCGTCGGCACGCAGTTGGGATTACGCGAGCTGAACATTTGCACCGGCTGCGGCCCTGGGGCGATGGAAGCCCCCATGAAGGGCGCGGCGGTCGGTCACGCGCAACAGCGTTATAAAGACAGCCGCTTTATCGGCATGACTGAACCTTCCATTATTGCGGCTGAACCGCCTAACCCGCTGGTGAACGAACTGATCATCATGCCGGATATCGAAAAACGCCTGGAAGCGTTCGTCCGTATCGCACACGGTATCATCATCTTCCCGGGCGGCGTGGGTACGGCGGAAGAGCTGCTTTATTTGCTGGGAATTCTGATGAATCCAGCCAATAAAAATCAGGTGCTGCCGCTGATCCTGACCGGACCAAAAGAGAGCGCCGATTACTTCCGCGTGCTGGATGAGTTTATTACCCATACGCTGGGCGAAGCGGCCCGCCGTCATTACCGCATCATCATTGACGATGCGGCGGAGGTAGCGCGGCTGATGAAGAAAGCGATGCCGCAAGTGAAAGAGAATCGCCGCGATACCGGCGACGCCTATAGTTTTAACTGGTCGATGCGTATTGCACCGGATCTGCAGGTGCCGTTTGAGCCGTCGCATGAGAATATGGCCAACCTGAAACTGTACCCGGATCAGCCGGTTGAGATTCTGGCGGCGGATCTGCGGCGCGCCTTCTCCGGTATTGTCGCGGGGAACGTGAAGGAGGTCGGGATACGCGCCATTGAAGCTAATGGCCCGTATAAAATCCACGGCGATCGAGAGATGATGCGTCGCATGGACGATCTGCTGCAGGGATTCGTCGCGCAGCATCGTATGAAATTGCCGGGTTCCGCCTACATCCCCTGTTACGAGATCTGCGCTTAGCGCTTATGCCCGGTTGCCGCCAGCAGCCGGGCGCTTCTCCCATTCCTTTCATTGCGGTATGGCGATTCACGTATTCCTTCATTTTTTATGATGATCATCAGAGGCATAGCCCGCATTGTTTTATAAACACCATTTATAATTCATCATAAATAGATTGCCAGGCAAACGTTTACTTGACTCCTCTTACCGTGATTTATCGGCTCAAACTATTATTCTTCGCCAGAATCCACTAAAAACCTTGATTTTTATAGTCAAACCTCCGTATCTTGCGCCCCAATCTTTCCGGCCTTATATCGTTAATGGTAGCCTTCGCGCCCGGAAATTCGTTATGACGTTTTTTTAATAGATTAATGGTCCAAATTTATCCATGTAAGAAGCGGATTATTGCATTTGAGATCGGGATCACTGATAGATTCATCACTTAAATGTATCTTTCCGCCCGAAAATTATTACGGCGAAAAATTATATAAAAAGCGTCCCTAAGCAGATTTCATTTTACGATCAGGTCTTTTTTCATTGGATTAGACCAGCAACCTGATTTTTAGCATCCTCCAGGAGAAATAGATGGAAACCACTCAGACCAGCACGATTGCTTCGATTGACTCTCGAAGCGCATGGCGCAAAACGGATACCATGTGGATGCTGGGCCTTTACGGCACGGCAATCGGCGCGGGCGTTCTGTTCCTGCCGATCAACGCAGGCGTCGGCGGCATGATTCCGCTCATCATCATGGCGATTCTCGCTTTCCCGATGACCTTTTTCGCACACCGTGGTTTAACCCGCTTCGTGCTGTCCGGTAAAAACCCGGGTGAAGACATCACTGAAGTCGTTGAGGAACACTTCGGTATCGGCGCAGGTAAACTGATTACCCTGCTTTACTTCTTCGCGATTTACCCCATCCTGCTGGTTTACAGCGTGGCGATTACTAATACCGTGGAAAGCTTCCTGACCCACCAGTTAGCGATTAATCCGCCGCCGCGGGCGATTCTTTCCCTGATCCTGATTGTTGGCATGATGACCATCGTGCGCTTCGGCGAGCAAATGATCGTTAAGGCGATGAGTATCCTGGTATTCCCGTTCGTCGCTGCGCTGATGCTGCTGGCCTTGTACCTGATCCCGCAGTGGAACGGCGCGGCGCTGGAAACGCTGTCCTTTGATTCCGCCGCGTCTACCGGTAACGGTCTGTGGATGACGCTGTGGCTGGCGATTCCGGTGATGGTTTTCTCTTTCAACCACTCCCCGATCATCTCCTCCTTCGCGGTTGCGAAGCGTGAAGAGTACGGTGAAGGCGCAGAGAAGAAATGTTCTAAAATTCTGGCCTTCGCCCACATCATGATGGTGCTGACCGTGATGTTCTTCGTCTTCAGCTGCGTGCTGAGCCTGACGCCGGCAGATCTGGCAGCGGCAAAAGAGCAGAACATCTCTATTCTGTCTTACCTGGCAAACCACTTTAACGCGCCGATCATCGCCTGGATGGCGCCGATCATTGCGATGATTGCTATCACCAAATCCTTCCTCGGCCACTACCTGGGCGCGCGTGAAGGCTTTAACGGGATGGTGATTAAATCGCTGCGTGGTAAAGGTAAATCCATCGAAATCAACAAACTGAATAAAATTACCGCGCTGTTCATGCTGGTCACCACCTGGATTGTGGCGACGCTGAACCCCAGCATCCTGGGCATGATTGAAACCCTGGGCGGCCCGATCATCGCGATGATTCTGTTCCTGATGCCGATGTATGCCATCCAGAAAGTACCGGCAATGCGTAAGTACAGCGGTCATATCAGCAACGTATTCGTTGTGATTATGGGCCTGATTGCCATCTCCGCTATTTTCTACTCACTGTTCAGCTAAGTCCTTTAGCGCCGCTTACCGCGGCGCTTCTCTATGATACAACCGCAATGGATGCCCTATGATTAGCGTATTCGATATTTTTAAAATCGGCATTGGCCCTTCCAGTTCTCACACCGTCGGACCAATGAAAGCAGGCAAGCAGTTCACGGACGATCTGATTGCCCGCCATATCCTTACAGATGTCACCCGCGTCGTGGTGGATGTCTACGGCTCTCTGTCATTGACGGGTAAAGGCCACCACACTGATATCGCCATTATTATGGGCCTGGCGGGGAATCTGCCGGACACCGTCGATATCGACGCCATTCCGTCCTTTATCCAGGATGTGAACACCCATGGGCGTTTACTACTGGCCAATGGGCAGCATGAAGTCGAATTTCCGGTCGATAAGTGCATGAATTTCCACGCCGACAACCTGTCTCTGCATGAGAACGGGATGCGTATTACCGCGCTGGCGGGCGATAAGGTGCTCTACAGCCAAACCTACTACTCCATTGGCGGCGGCTTTATCGTCGATGAAGAGCACTTTGGTTTGACGAATAGCGAACCCGTTAACGTACCGTACCCTTATAAAACCGCCGCGGATTTACAGCGCCACTGCCAGGAGACGGGTCTGTCGCTCTCCGGTCTGATGATGCAAAACGAACTGGCCCTGCACAGTAAAGAAGCGCTGGAGCAGCATTTCGCCAGGGTCTGGGAGGTGATGCGCAGCGGTATTGAGCGCGGTATCACCACCGAGGGCGTATTGCCGGGCAAACTGCGCGTTCCGCGTCGCGCGGCGGCGCTGCGTCGGATGCTGGTCAGTCAGGATAAGACCACCACCGATCCGATGGCGGTCGTCGACTGGATCAATATGTTCGCGCTGGCGGTGAACGAAGAGAATGCCGCAGGCGGACGAGTAGTCACTGCGCCGACTAACGGCGCATGTGGTATTGTTCCGGCGGTGCTGGCGTACTATGACAAGTTTATCCGCGAAGTAAATGCTAACTCGCTTGCTCGCTATATGCTGGTCGCCAGTGCGATTGGCTCGCTGTATAAGATGAACGCCTCTATTTCCGGCGCCGAAGTGGGTTGTCAGGGAGAGGTCGGCGTGGCCTGTTCCATGGCGGCAGCGGGTCTGGCCGAGCTGCTGGGCGGTAGTCCGGCGCAGGTGTGTATCGCCGCAGAAATCGCCATGGAGCATAATCTGGGGTTAACTTGCGATCCGGTTGCCGGTCAGGTACAGGTTCCCTGCATTGAGCGTAACGCGATTGCTTCAGTCAAAGCAGTCAACGCCGCGCGTATGGCGCTGCGCCGTACCAGCGAACCGCGTGTATGCCTCGATAAAGTGATTGAGACCATGTACGAAACCGGTAAAGACATGAACGCTAAGTACCGCGAAACTTCGCGCGGCGGCCTGGCGATGAAGATCGTTACCTGCGATTAATTCTCAGCACATTTTAGGATCTGTAGGCCGGATAAGGCGCTCGCCGCCATCCGGCTTTTGTTGCCTGATGGCGCTTCGCTCATCAGGCCTACGGATAGCGCTATTTCGCAATGCTCGCCTCCCCCCGCCGTGAATGTTACCCTACGCGCAGGTTTGTAAGGGAGAACACCGTGGCTGCTCATCTGCTTATCATCGACGCGCTCAATTTGATTCGCCGTATTCACGCCGTTCAGGGATCGCCCTGTGTGAAAACCTGCCAACACGCGCTCGATCAATTGATTATCCACAGCCAGCCAACCCACGCCGTCGCGGTATTTGATGACGACGCGCGCAGTAGCGGCTGGCGTCATCAGCGTTTGCCGGACTACAAAGCAGGACGTCCGCCGATGCCTGACGATTTACATAATGAAATGCCCGCCCTACGCGCCGCATTTGAACAGCGCGGCGTACGCTGTTGGGCATCAGATGGTAACGAAGCGGACGATCTGGCGGCGACGCTGGCGCTAAAAGTTACCGAAGCCGGACACCAGGCAACCATTGTGTCAACCGATAAAGGCTATTGCCAGTTGCTCTCTCCGGGATTGCGCATTCGCGACTACTTCCAGAAACGCTGGCTGGACGCGCCGTTTATTGAAAAAGAGTTTGGCGTACTTCCCCGGCAGTTGCCGGATTACTGGGGTCTGGCAGGAATCAGCAGTTCGAAAGTCCCCGGCGTTGCCGGTATCGGCCCCAAAAGCGCGACCCAGCTGTTGATTCAGTTTCAAAATCTGGAGGGAATTTACGCCCATCTGGACGAGGTGCCGGAAAAGTGGCGCAAAAAGCTTGAGACGCATAAAGAAATGGCATTTCTTTGCCGCGATATTGCACGTCTGCAAACCGATTTACATATCGACGGAAACTTACAGCAGCTACGGCTGGCGCGGTAGTTTTGTTGCCGGATGGCGGCGTGAACGCCTTATCCTGCCTACAGGACTGCACGAAATGTAGAGCGGATAAGCGCAGCGCCATCCGGCAAAATTACCAGGCGATATGATACAGTTCGACAATGTCCGCCAGACTCGCTTCACGCGGATTGCCGCCCGTACAGACATCATCGAACGCCGCCTGCGCCAGCGCCGGGATATCCTCTTTTCGAACGCCGACATCACGCAAATGCAGCGGAATTCCCACATCGCGATTTAGCGTAAATACGGCTTCCACTGCGGCATTACGCGCCTCTTCAAGACTCAATCCTTCTACCTTCACCCCCATCGCCCGGGCGATATCACGGAATTTCTCGTTGGTATACCCGGCATTAAAACGCATCACATGCGGAAGCAAAATAGCATTCGCGACGCCGTGCGGCGTGTTGTAAAACGCGCCCAGCGGATGCGCCATCCCATGCACCAGTCCCAGCCCCACATTGGAAAACCCCATCCCGGCAACGTATTGCCCCAGCGCCATCGCCTCACCGGCCTCTTTTTCTCCGGCTACGGCGCCGCGCAGCGCGCCAGCAATAATCTCAATGGCTTTGATATGTAATGCATCCGTCAGCGCCCATGCGGCCCGGGTAATATAGCCTTCAATAGCATGGGTTAGCGCATCCACGCCCGTTGCCGCTTTCAGCGCGGGCGGCATACCGTCCATCATATCGGCATCGATAAATGCCGCCTGCGGAATATCATGTGGATCGACACAAACGAATTTGCGCCGTTTCTCTTCATCGGTAATCACATAATTGATAGTGACTTCCGCCGCGGTTCCCGCCGTTGTCGGGATCGCCATAATCGGCACGCTGGGTTTACGGGTCGGCGATAGCCCTTCCAGACTGCGCACATCGGCAAATTCCGGATTGTTACTGATAATACCGATCGCTTTGCAGGTATCCTGCGGAGAACCGCCGCCAATGGCGATGAGATAGTCCGCGCCGCTTTGGGTAAAGACCTTAAGCCCTTCCTGGACAACGGAAATCGTAGGATTAGGGATCACGCCCGCATAGATCTCCCACGCCAGCCCTGCGGCATCCATTCTGCTTGTCACTTTATCGACCACACCGCATTGCACCAGCGTTTTATCGGTAACAATCAGCGCTTTATGATAACCGCGGCGCGTCACCTCATCGGTTAATGCGTCCACCGCTCCCCGGCCAAACCATGCCGTTTCATTCAGAATCATTCTGTTCGCCATCGCCTGTCTCCTGACATCACTCTTCAATACGTAACCCGTAAGTTTTAAATTTCTCCAGTACGATAGCGATCGCCTCGTCATCCAGTACCGGTACCGGATCGACAATGGCCAGCGTACTTAAATAGAGCTGCGCCAGCACTTCCACTTCATGCGCCAGCCACAACGCTTTGTCTAAATTGTCTTCACAAGCGATAAGCCCGTGATGCTGTAACAGCGTCGCTTTACGATTTTTAAGCGCCACGGCAACATGGTCAGAAAGTTCGCGGGTGCCAAAAGTGGCGTAGGGCGCGCAGGGAATAGAGTTTCCTCCTGCGGCGGCAATCATGTAGTGAATCGCCGGAATCGGGCGATTGAGGATCGAGACTGCCGTACAATGGACAGCGTGGTTATGTACCACGGCATTGGCATCAGGGCGCGTCTGGTATGCCGCCATATGAAAACGCCACTCGCTGGAAGGCAGCTTGCCCTGCTCATGCTGACCGTCTGCATCAATAAAGACAATGTGCGACTCTGTCAGCTTCTCGTAGGGGATCCCCGTCGGCGTAATCAGCATTCCGCCCTGATAACGTACGCTCACGTTACCTGCCGTCCCCTGATTTAACCCTAACCGCGTCATTTCCAGACAGGTATCAATAATCTGCCGCGCCAGTCTATTTCGTTCCATTATTTACCTCTCTCTGTGATTCAAAATGAGACAACAAAACCGCCTTTCGCATCGCGCTGCTGTCCTGTTGAAATAATCGAATAGTTAGCAACTATCATCATACTGAATAAAGAGAAGGGAATTTAAATAACGATATTTTGTGATTCACATCAATTAATTCGCCACGATAAACCAGACGACTACCGTTTCTCTCGCCGATAAATGCCCGCTCTTAATAATATTTTTTAAAACGGGCAAAGATGAAGAATAAGTTACTACTGCCCGTTTTCGTGGCAATAATTTAATTCGGGCATTCAGTCTGTGGTTTTTTTAAATTAAACATCTCAAACGGTCATTTTTTTATGAAAATTAAAGTGATGATAATCACAGAACGCTCTGCTCTCAGGTATAAATGTGACCGCCATCATATTAAAAGGCCTTTTTTATTTGAAAATGACTCCATGAGTTCATTCCGGACGCCAATTTATTACCGGAAAGAAAAGCGAACTCACCTAATTTTACGGTCTGGTGACCAGAACCGACCGCACGCAAAAGCTTCTGAACCGATGAGGATGCTATGGGAAACACAACAATACAAACGCAGAGTTTTCGTGCTGTGGATGCAGAGCAAAGCAAGAGCAAGCGCTACATTATTCCATTCGCCTTACTTTGCTCGCTATTTTTTCTGTGGGCCGTCGCCAATAATCTGAATGACATTTTATTACCGCAGTTTCAACAAGCTTTTACGCTAACTAACTTTCAGGCCGGGCTTATTCAGTCAGCCTTTTATTTCGGTTATTTCGTCATTCCAATTCCCGCTGGGATTTTGATGAAAAAACTCAGTTATAAAGCAGGGATTATCACCGGGCTTTTTTTGTATGCTGTTGGCGCCGCATTATTCTGGCCTGCCGCCGAGATAATGAATTACACATTATTTTTAATTGGCCTGTTTATCATCGCCGCCGGTTTAGGCTGCCTTGAAACTGCGGCCAACCCTTTTGTTACGGTATTAGGTCCAGAAAGCGGCGGGCATTTCCGGCTTAATCTGGCGCAAACTTTTAACTCCTTTGGCGCTATTATCGCCGTTGTGTTTGGGCAAAGCCTTATTTTGTCTAACGTGCCGCATCAATCGCAAGAAGCGCTTGATAAAATGACGCCGGATCAGCTTAGCGCCTATAAACACAGCCTGGTGTTATCGGTACAAACGCCATACATGATTATCGTCGCCATCGTATTAGTAGTTGCGCTGCTGATTATGCTGACCAAATTTCCGGCCCTGCAAAGTGACGATCATAGCGATGCTAAACAAAGCTCTTTCTTATCTTCTCTCTCCCGACTCATCCGTATCCGCCACTGGCGCTGGGCGGTGCTGGCGCAGTTCTGCTACGTGGGGGCGCAAACCGCCTGCTGGAGCTATCTGATCCGCTACGCCATTGAGGAGATCCCTGGAATGACGCCCGGTTTCGCCGCCAACTACCTGACCGGCACGATGGTGTGCTTCTTTATCGGCCGTTTCACCGGGACCTGGCTTATCAGCCGCTTCGCGCCGCATAAAGTGCTGGCCGCCTACGCCCTGTTTGCCATGCTCCTGTGTCTGATTTCCGCCTTTAGCGGCGGACATATCGGCCTGCTGGCGCTGACGTTGTGTAGCGCATTTATGTCAATCCAGTACCCGACCATCTTCTCGCTGGGTATCAAAAATCTGGGACAGGACACTAAGTACGGCTCGTCTTTTATCGTCATGACCATCATTGGCGGCGGTATTGTCACGCCAGTAATGGGCTTCGTTAGCGACGCCGCAGGCAAAATCCCGACCGCCGAACTGGTTCCGGCATTGTGCTTTGCCGTCATCTTCATTTTTGCCCGTTTCCGTTCACAAGCGGCGACAAACTGAACATTTATCCGAATAACGTGAGGAATCTGTCATGAAAAAAATCAGCTTACCGAAAATCGGTATCCGCCCGGTGATTGATGGACGTCGTATGGGCGTACGCGAGTCGCTCGAAGAGCAAACCATGAACATGGCGAAAGCGACGGCGGCGCTCATCACCGAGAAAATCCGCCACGCCTGTGGGGCACAGGTGGAGTGCGTCATTGCGGATACCTGTATTGCCGGAATGGCGGAATCCGCCGCCTGTGAAGAAAAATTCAGTAGCCAGAACGTGGGCGTGACCATTACCGTTACGCCGTGCTGGTGCTATGGCAGCGAAACCATTGATATGGACCCGATGCGTCCGAAAGCCATCTGGGGCTTTAACGGCACAGAGCGTCCTGGGGCGGTTTACCTTGCCGCGGCGCTGGCGGCGCACAGCCAGAAAGGCATTCCGGCGTTCTCCATTTATGGCCATGACGTGCAGGATGCCGACGATACCTCCATTCCCGCCGACGTCGAAGAAAAACTGCTGCGTTTTGCGCGGGCAGGGTTAGCGGTAGCCAGTATGAAAGGAAAAAGTTACCTCTCCGTCGGCGGCGTGTCGATGGGGATCGCGGGTTCCATTGTCGATCATAACTTCTTTGAATCCTGGCTGGGCATGAAGGTGCAAGCGGTAGATATGACCGAACTGCGCCGCCGTATCGATCAAAAAATTTATGATGAGGCCGAACTGGAGATGGCGCTGGCGTGGGCGGATAAAAACTTCCGCTACGGCGAAGATCAGAACGCCTCGCAGTATAAGCGCAATGAAGCCCAGAACCGCGCGGTGCTAAAAGAGAGCCTGCTGATGGCGATGTGTATTCGCGATATGATGCAGGGCAACAAGACGCTGGCGGACAAAGGGTTAGTTGAAGAATCGCTGGGCTACAACGCTATTGCCGCCGGCTTCCAGGGCCAGCGCCACTGGACCGATCAATACCCGAACGGCGATACCGCCGAAGCGCTGCTCAATAGCTCTTTTGACTGGAACGGCGTACGCGAACCGTTTGTCGTCGCCACCGAAAATGACAGTCTGAACGGCGTAGCGATGCTGTTTGGCCATCAACTCACCGGTACCGCGCAGATATTCGCCGACGTGCGAACCTACTGGTCGCCGGAAGCCGTAGAACGCGTCACTGGCCAGGCGCTCAGCGGCCTGGCGGAACACGGCATTATTCACCTGATTAACTCCGGTTCTGCCGCTCTGGACGGTGCCTGTAAACAGCGCGACAGCGAAGGCAAGCCGACCATGAAACCGCACTGGGAAATCAGCCAACAAGAGGCGGATGCGTGTCTGGCGGCCACTGAATGGTGCCCGGCGATTCACGAATACTTCCGCGGCGGCGGCTACTCATCCCGTTTCCTGACCGAAGGCGGCGTGCCATTCACCATGACCCGCGTGAATATCATCAAAGGCCTGGGACCAGTGCTGCAAATCGCCGAGGGCTGGAGCGTCGAACTGCCGAAAGCGATGCACGATCAGCTTGATGCCCGCACCAACTCTACCTGGCCTACCACCTGGTTTGCGCCGCGTCTTACCGGCAAAGGCCCGTTTACCGATGTCTATTCGGTGATGGCGAACTGGGGCGCTAACCACGGCGTACTCACCATCGGCCATGTAGGGGCAGACTTTATTACTCTCGCCGCGATGCTGCGTATCCCGGTATGTATGCACAACGTGGAGGAGGCGAAGATCTACCGTCCTTCCGCCTGGGCGGCTCACGGTATGGATATCGAAGGCCAGGATTATCGCGCCTGCCAGAATTATGGCCCGCTGTATAAACGTTAATGCGGCTTAGCCCGGTGACGCAGGCTTACCGGGCCTACGGGCGCGTGAACCGTAGGCCGGATAAGCGTAGCGCCATCGGGCGGCGTTTATGGAGTTATCTATGAAACAAGACGTTATCCTGGTTCTCGACTGCGGTGCGACAAACGTTCGGGCGATCGCCGTTGATCGCCAGGGGAAAATTGTCGCCCGCGCCTCAACCGCTAACGCCAGCGACATTGCCGCAGAAAATAGCGCCTGGCATCAGTGGTCGCTGGACGCCATCCTGCAACGTTTCGCCGACTGCTGCAGGTCACTCTCCAGCGCCCTGTCGGAGTGTGTTGTTCGCGGTATTACGGTGACTACGTTCGGCGTCGATGGCGCGCTGGTCGATGCGCAGGGTAAGCTGCTCTACCCGGTCATCAGTTGGAAATGCCCGCGAACCGCTGCCGTGATGGAAACGATTGAGCGCTTTATCTCGCCCCGGCAATTGCAGACGCTCTCCGGCGTCGGCGCGTTCAGCTTTAACACGCTGTATAAACTGGTCTGGCTTAAAGAGAATCATCCGCGCCTGCTGGAACAAGCTCACTGCTGGCTGTTTATCTCGTCGCTGATTAACCACCGTCTGACCGGAGAGTTTACGACCGATATCACTATGGCAGGCACCAGCCAACTACTGGATATCCATCAGCGCGACTTTAGTCCGGAAATCCTGCAGGCGACGGGCCTGGCGCGCCGCCTGTTCCCGCGTATCGTGGAAGCGGGCGCCCCGATAGGCACGCTACAGACAGACGCGGCCAGGCTGCTTGGTCTCCCGGCGGGTGTGCCGGTGCTCTCTGCCGGACACGATACTCAGTTTGCGTTATTCGGCGCTGGCGCGCAGCAAGGTGAACCAGTGCTCTCCTCCGGAACATGGGAGATTCTGATGGTGCGCAGCGGTCAGGTGGATACCTCGCTGCTCAGTCAGTATCCGGGCTCGACCTGTGAACTGGACAGTCAGTCGGGGCTTTATAACCCCGGAATGCAGTGGCTGGCCTCCGGCGTACTCGAATGGGTACGAAAACTGCTGTGGACGCCGGAAACGCCATGGCAAACGCTGATCGACGAAGCGCGCGCTATTCCCGCTGGCGCGGAAGGCGTGCGGATGCAGTGCGATCTGCTCGCCTGTCAAAATGCAGGCTGGCAGGGCGTGACGCTCAATACCACCCGCGGCCATTTCTATCGCGCCGCGCTGGAAGGCCTGACGGCGCAACTTCAGCGTAATCTGCACACGCTGGAGAAAATCGGCCATTTTAACGCCACAGAGCTGTTACTGGTTGGCGGCGGCAGTCGCAACGCTTTGTGGAATCAAATTAAAGCGAATCAACTTGATATCCCTATCAAAGTGCTGGACGACGCGGAAACCACCGTGGCCGGCGCTGCCATGTTTGGCTGGTACGGCGTAGGCGAATTTAGTAGCCCGGAACAGGCGCGCGCGCAGGTCAATTATCAGTATCGCTATTTCTGGCCGCAAACCGAACCTGAAATTATTAAGGGAGTATGAAATGCTAAAAACCATTTCACCGTTAATTTCCCCGACACTGCTCAAAGTGCTGGCCGAGATGGGCCACGGGGACGAAATCATTTTTTCTGACGCTCACTTTCCCGCGCATAGCCTGGGCCCGCAGGTGATTCGCGCCGATGGTCTTAGCGTCAGCGATCTACTGCGGGCAATTATTCCGCTCTTTGAGCTGGATAGCTACGCCCCGCCGCTGGTGATGATGGCCGCCGTGGAAGGCGACACGCTCGACCCCAGCGTTGAAGCGCGCTATCGCGATGCCTTGTCATTAGAAGCGCCGTGCCCGGATATCGTTCGTATCGACCGCTATGCGTTTTATGAGCGGGCGCAAAAAGCGTTTGCGATCGTTATCACAGGTGAGTGCGCGAAGTACGGAAATATTCTTTTAAAAAAAGGGGTAACGCCGTAATCTCTTGCCGGTGCGCCCGCATGACGCGGGCGTTCATCGAATGATGGGGTGAGAAAAATGAAAGCGGCACGCCAACAAGCGATAGTCGATCTGCTGATCAATCATAAAAGTCTGACCACCGAAGCGCTGGCCACCCGGCTTAACGTCAGTAAAGAGACCATCCGCCGCGATCTCAGTGAACTACAGACGCAGGGAAAAGTGCTGCGTAATCACGGACGAGCTAAATATATTCATCGTGAAAATCAGGACAGCGGCGATCCATTCCATATCCGCCTGAAAAGCCATTATGCGCATAAAGCCGATATTGCCCGTGAAGCGTTAGCGTGGATAGAAGAAGGAATGACGATTGCGCTGGATGCCAGTTCAACCTGCTGGTATCTGGCCCGCCAGTTGCCGGATATTCCCATTCAGGTTTTTACCAATAGCCATCCTATCTGCCAGGAGCTGGGAAAACGCGAACGCATTGCGCTGATAAGTTCCGGCGGCCAGCTTGAACGTAAATATGGCTGTTACGTTAATCCGTCGCTTATCTCACAGCTAAAATCGCTTGATATCGATCTGTTCATCTTTTCCTGCGAGGGGATCGACGGCGGCGGCGATCTGTGGGACTCCAATGCGATCAACGCCGATTTTAAATCTATCCTGCTCAGGCGCGCCTCGCAGTCTTTATTATTGATTGATAAAAGTAAATTTAATCGTTCAGGAGAGGCGCGCATCGGCCATCTGGATGACGTGACGCATATTGTTTCAGATGCGCCGCAGTCATAGGCCGGACAAGCGTGCGCCATCCGGCGCTGATGACGCGCCGGACGACGGCAGCGCGTTTTTATCGCTCGTCGCGACGCCCGCCAACAGCCGCCCACAACCGACGCACATGTACCGTCACCTCTTCACGATCGTGATAAAGCTGACGCGCCTGGATCTGCGCATTAACGCCATGCTCATCCAACTGCGCCTGAAGATACGCCAGATTATGCGATACCTCTTCATAGCGTTTTTTCATCGGCAGTTTAAGGTTAAAAATCGTCTCCCGACACCAGCCGTTCACCAGCCACTGCGCCATTAACGCGGTGACTTTGGCCGGCTTCTCCACCATATCGCAGACCATCCATGAAATATTATTCCGGTTCGGACGGTACCTGAAGCCATCCTCACGCAACCAGGTCACCTGTCCGGTGTCCATCAGGCTTTGCGCCATCGGGCCGTTATCTACGGAGTAGACCCACATATTGCGCTTCACTAACTGGTACGTCCATCCGCCGGGACAGGCGCCCAAATCCACCGCATACATGCCGTTCGCCAGACGTTCATCCCACTCATCTTCCGGGATGAAAACGTGGAGCGCCTCTTCCAGTTTCAGCGTTGAGCGGCTCGGCGCATCAGACGGAAACTTCAAACGCGGGATGCCCATATAAAACGGTGAATTGTTATGCGCGAACGAATAACCGGTATAGCAGCATCCTGGCGCGATAAAAAAGACATGAACGACCGGACGCTTCGGCGTTTCATAATTCGTCAATACGCCCGCATCACGCAAAGCCGCGCGCAGCGGCACCGTAAATTTGCGGCAGAACTTCATCAGTTCTTTACTTTCATTGGTGTCGGCGACTTCAACCCGCAGCTCGCCGCCCTTTTCCACTACGCCCTGCAACATGCCGACAATCGGCGTAATTCTGTCTTCCGGCGGTAAATGTTGCAGCAGTTCACCCACCACAAACCACTGGCGGGCGAAAATCAGCGAACTGAACGGCAGTTCTGAAATCAGCTTTTCGCCATCTTCCGGCTGGTAGCATTCATAAATGACATAGCCTGCGTTCTCTTTTACGCGTGCAAAACCAAATATTTCCCGTTTTCCCGCTTTATCGGTAATTTCTGCAGCGCACTCTTTTTCAAATCCCGGACGGCAGAGCAAGACAACTTTATTCATGGCTCGCGCCCTTACGTTTCATACGAATGGCGCCAATCAGCAATAGCGCCCAGCCCACCAGGAAACTGACGCCGCCGACAGGCGTGATATACGCCCACAGGCGCAGATGCGAAAGCGCAAGGCAGTACAGGCTGCCGCTAAACAGCACCGTGCCCAGCGCCAGAAAAACGCTGCTCCAGTAAAACCAGATGCTGATACGGCGCTGCATCGCCACCGCCAGGCCAAAGATCGCCAACGTATGGAACGCCTGATATTGCAGGCCGGTCTGAATCCAGCCCATTTCAACCACGCCCAGGGTTTTACTCAAAACATGCGCCCCGAACGCGCCCAGAGCAACGTAAATAAAACCGCTGATAGCGGCGACAATCAGCATAAAACGGCTGGTCATGGTCATACCCTAAGTTAATTATTGTTCGTAACGAAAACGGAATTTTTCTTGCTCCGTCGCCGCCTTCGCCAAAATCCACTGACGGAAGGCGGCTATTTTACCCAGTTCTGCCTGGCTGTCATGACAAACCAGATAAAAAGCATTCTTACTCACCAGAACATCGTTAAATGGACACACCAGTCGCCCGGCTTCAATTTCCGACTGCGCCATAACATTATTCGCCAGCGCGATCCCCTGTCCGTGAATAGCGGCCTGTAGCACCATCGCGCTGTGGCTAAATATCGGCCCTTGCTGAACGTTAATATGGTTGAGCCCTAACTGACGAGTATAGGCCTGCCAGTCACGCCGGGAGGCATCGTGCAATAACGTGTGTTTCGCCAGATCTTCCGGCGTTTTTAACGGTTTTTCGCCTGTGAGCAATAAAGGAGAACAGACGGGCAGTAAATATTCTGCGTATAATTTTTCGACGCGCAAGCCCGGCCAGTTTCCCCGGCCATAAAAAATCGCGACATCGACATCGTCTGCCAGTTTATCTTCCTGACGGTCAACGGCTTGTATCCGAACGTCAATTCCCGGATAAGCTGAGTTAAAGCTGGAGAGCCTGGGCACCAGCCACTGGATGGCAAAACTGGGCGGTAAACTCACCGTCAGCGCCCCTTTGGCACTGCGCGCCTGGAGCTTACGCGTTGCTTCCGTGAGCTGGGAAAATATCTCTTTAATGTCGAGAAAATAGCTTTGGCCTTCTTCCGTCAGCAGCAGCGAACGATTGCGGCGGCGGAACAGTTTTAGCCCCAAAAAATCCTCAAGTGACTTAATTTGGTGGCTTACTGCGGCCTGCGTCACAAAAAGTTCTTCCGCTGCTCGCGTAAAGCTCAAATGGCGCGCGGCAGCATCAAAAACGCGTAACGCATTTAAAGGAGGTAATCGTTTTGACATGGCCTCTGGACTTAATGTCGAATGAATTTAACAAATAGGTAACAACATGTAACCTATTAGTTTTTTTAATCTGAGACATTATAAATTGTCCGTTGAGGTTCTACCAGCAAATACCTATAGTGGCGGCACTTCCTGAGCCGGAACGAAAAGTTTTATCGGAATGCGTGTTCTGATGGGCTTTTGGCTTACGGTTGTGATGTTGTGTTGTTGTGTTTGCAATTGGTCTGCGATTCAGACCACGGTAGCGAGACTACCTTTTTTCACTTCCTGTACATTTACCCTGTCTGTCCATAGTGATTAATGTAGCACCGCCATATTGCGGTGCTTTTTTTTGTATAACAAACGGTTAGTTTTCCAGAGCCACCATCTCTTTCACGTCAGTACGATTGATCTGCTGTTTGTTGCCATTAGCGTCTTTATACGAAATCATACCGGTATCGTTATCGGTCTGGGGTTTACCGTCGGTCACAATGCTACGTCCATCATTGGTGTGCATAACGTAATTAGGACCGGAACAGGCGCTCAGGGCAAAAGTCAGCATACATGCAGAGATAATTGCGGCAGTCTTTTTCATCTTCTTCTCCTTAAAGCTGTTTGTGCTATTTAAAGCGGACTCCGTAACAGGCTTAAACATTCGCCTAACATTATTCAGCATAACCTCCTTTACATAATTCGCCAGGATATACAGACGATTCCGATGGTTAGGACAAACCTTGTATCAGCCGCGCTTTTACGCCACGATCGGTAAACTGAACCGAGGAATATCATGAACGCTTTTAATCCCACGCAGTTTCGCGCGCAGTTTCCCGCGCTAGCCGATGCGGGTGTTTATCTCGATAGCGCCGCCACGGCATTAAAGCCACAGGCAGTCATTGACGCCACGCACCAGTTTTATTGTTTGAGCGCCGGTAACGTTCATCGTAGCCAGTTTGCGCAGGCGCAGCGCCTGACGGCGCAATATGAAGCGGCCAGAGCAAAAGCAGCGCGGCTGTTAAACGCGCCCGATGAAAAAAGTATCGTCTGGACACGGGGCACCACCGAAGCGATCAATATGGTGGCGCAGTGTTACGCCCGTCCTCGTCTGCGTCCCGGCGATGAAATTATCGTTAGCGTCGCCGAGCATCACGCCAACCTTGTGCCCTGGCTGATGGTGGCGCAACAAACCGGCGCGCAGGTCATAAAACTGCCGCTTAGTGACCGACGTCTTCCTGATGTTGAGCGTCTGCCGGAACTGATCACATCGCGCAGCCGGATTCTGGCGCTGGGGCAAATGTCGAACGTAACGGGCGGCTGCCCGGATCTCGCAAGCGCTATCAGCGCCGCTCACGCGGCGGGAATGGTAGTGATGGTAGATGGCGCGCAAGGCGCGGTACACTTCCCGGCGGATGTCCAGCAGCTTGATATCGATTTTTATGCTTTTTCCGCTCACAAACTGTATGGCCCGACCGGTATCGGCGTGCTGTACGGTAAGCCGGAGCTTCTTGAGGCGATGTCGCCCTGGCTCGGCGGCGGCAAGATGATCCGTGACGTTAGCTTTGAAGGCTTCACCACGCAAAGCGCTCCCTGGAAACTGGAAGCGGGGACGCCGAACGTCGCCGGGGTCATCGGCCTGAGCGCTGCGCTGGAATGGCTGTCCGATATCGATATTGAACAGGCCGAAAACTGGAGCCGCGGGCTGGCGACGCTGGCGGAAGACGCACTGGCGAAACGTCCGGGCTTTCGTTCGTTCCGCTGCCAGGACTCCAGCCTGCTGGCCTTTGATTTTGTCGGCGTGCACCACGGCGATATGGTGACACTGCTGGCGGAATACGGTATTGCGCTCCGGGCCGGGCAACATTGCGCCCAGCCATTGCTGGCGGAACTTGGCGTCACAGGGACTCTGCGCGCCTCTTTTGCGCCGTATAATACCCAACATGATGTGGATGCGTTGGTTAACGCCGTTGACCGCGCGCTGGAACTGCTGGTGGATTAATGACAAACCCTCTTTATACCGGACACCCGTTCGGCACAACGGTAACGGAAGAGACGTTACGCGCTATCTTTCTCCCGCTGACCCAGTGGGAGGATAAATATCGTCAGTTGATTCTGTTAGGAAAACAGCTCCCCGCTCTGCCGGATGAATGCAAAGCGCAGGCGAAGGAGATAGCCGGCTGCGAGAACCGCATCTGGCTGGGCTTTACCCGATCAGATAACGGAACGATGCACTTTTTCGGCGACAGTGAGGGGCGGATTGTCCGCGGCCTGCTGGCGGTATTGCTCACCGCAGTGGAAGGAAAAAACGCCGCCGAACTACAGGCTCGTTCACCGCTGGCGCTGTTTGATGAGCTGGGTTTACGCGCCCAGCTTAGCGCCTCACGTAGTCAGGGGCTGAACGCTCTGAGCGAAGCGATTGTTGCCGCAACGCATAAGGGTTGAAATAGCGTAAATATTCTGTCGCCTGACAGCGCCGTCCGCGGCGGTCAGGCGATGCAGATAAAATAATCCAGTCACTTTATTAGTTTCGGCGTCAGATTTCCCTGATAAGCATTCTTTTGATTTTTATCAGCTATCACAATGAAATTACAATGTTAGAATCCATGTTAAAACGGCGTGAAGATTTTAGAGTAAATAAAGCCACTCGATGTAGCGTAGCAGGAGAACTGGAAAATTCATACGCATCGGGTGAAGTTATAACAGGATATGGATAAGTGGAAAAATATCTGCGTAGCGGTACCATGTTTGTGGTACTGGCATTTATATTATGGGGGTTAACACCTTTATATTATCAATATTTATCAGGGGGAAATCTCGCACAAATATTGATATACCGGGTGTTCTGGTCAATTCCATTATTACTGGCAGTAAGATTGTTATTTCGGCAGCGAACGCGATTTCATGATGCCTGGAAAGATAAAAAATCTTTTTTCTTCTGCATGATCGCCGGACTTTTGATGATTGTCTCATGGTCATCTTTTATTTATGCGCTAACCCATCATCTGGTGCTTGATGCCAGCCTCGGCTATTTTATCAACCCGCTATTTGTTATTGCGCTGGGATGCATTTTTCTTAAAGAAAAACTGTCGTTGTTTCAGGCCATCGCCGTTTTTTCTGGTGTCTGTGGCCTGACTTTTCAAATTATCATGTTACGGCATTTCCCGGCGTTGGCGCTAACCATGGGATTATCATTTGCGCTATATGGCCTGGCGCGAAAGTTTATACATTATGATGTGATGACATCGATAACGATTGAAACATTATGGGCATTGCCTGTCTCACTATTAATTTTTCTCTTTAGCGATAGCGGACCAATTATATCCGCTAATACTCCTTTCTTTTTGTATGTCATGACGGCGCCAGTGACGATCATTCCACTGGTATTATTTGCCATCGCGTTAAATCACACCTCGTTGATTGTCACCGGACTGGCGCAATATATAGAGCCGTCTTTACAGTTCTTACTTGCCATTATGATATTTGGCGAGCACATTAATTACGCGGAACTGCTCTGCTTTTGTGCAGTATGGTTCGGGTTGTTTCTATGCATATCTGAAAATTTATATTCCCATTATCTCCGCGCCCGTCTGAAACCGGTGTTCGGCAGAGTACAACGCTTCTTTCGCTAACAAAGGGCGCAGGGCCGGATACGCGTCTGCGTGACACTCCGCCCCGTCCTTTTATTCTTGTCGCGCCGCTTTAGCCATGATCTTCTTCAGCGCATGGGAAACGGCGACAAAACCGAACGTTGCCGTCACCATCGTCGCCGCGCCGAAGCCAGAGGCGCAATCCATCCGTTTTGGCCCTTCTGCGGTAGCTTTCATCGCGCATACGGAACCGTCCGCCTGTGGGTAAACCAGCGCTTCAGTGGAAAAAACACAGTCCACGCCCAGCTTACCTTTACTGTTCTTCACTACGCCAAAATTATGTTTCAATCTCTCGCGCAGTTTTGCCGCCAGCGGATCCTGGATGGTTTTCGCCAAATCAGCGACCTGGATTTGCGTCGGATCGATCTGCCCGCCTGCGCCGCCAGTGGTCACTAAAGGAACCTTATATCGGCGACAGTACGCAATCAGCGCGGCTTTTGGACGAACGCTGTCAATGGCGTCAATGACATAGGTAAAACCCGCGTTCATATAACCCGCCACATTATCCGGCGTGATGAAATCATCGATAACCGTTACCCGGCACTCCGGGTTAATTTGCCGAATCCGTTCGGCCATCACTTCCGCTTTCGCCAACCCGACGTTATCACGCAACGCATGGATCTGACGGTTCGTATTGGTCACGCAGACATCGTCCATATCAATCAGCGTAATCGCGCCGATGCCCGTACGCGCCAGCGCCTCTGCCGCCCATGATCCCACCCCGCCGATTCCCACGACGCAGATATGCGCCTCAGCAAACCGCTGCAGCGCTTTTTCACCGTACAGACGCGCGGTGCCGCCAAAGCGTTGGCGCCAGGCATCACTTATCACCACTGACATATGACCTCAGAATAAAAAAAGGTGAGGTTATTCCTCACCCCTGCTCACTATTTTCAGGCCCGATAGCGATCGCGTTATCGGGCAATCCGGTTGTCGCAGAATACCACAATCAGCCGCTAAACACGTTACCGGCGCCCGGCGCGCTTTTTAACACCCAGACGCGACCATAGTGATTATACCATCCGGCACGATGCCCGGCATCCGGGCCAATTCCCTGGTAAATATCAAAGTGCTGGCCTTTAATCGCTCCGCCGACATCCAGCGCGACCATCAAACGTAGCTCATACTGACCGCTAAATTTACCGTTGTTATCCAGCAACGGTACTTCCGCCAACAAGGTCGTGCCAGGCGGAATGATGCTGCGGTCGGAGGCGACGGATGCTCGCCCAATCAGCGGTACGGCGCTGGCGCCTTTGACCGGCGCAAAAGATTGCGGCTTAAAGAAGACGAACGACGGGTTCTGCTCCAGTAATTCACGCACTTCCGCTTCGCTGTGCTTCTCTCCCCATTCGCGTATAGCCTGCATCGACATATCTTCTTTTTTCACTTCACCGCGATCGATAAGCACTTTACCAATACTGCGATAAGGCCAGCCGTTTTTACCGGCATAACTAAAGAAGTTCAGCGGACTACCGTCACCAAAATCAATATAGCCGCTGCCCTGGACATCCATAATAAAGTTATCCATCAGCGAATTACTCCAGGCCAGGATGTACTTATCGCTCAGCGCGCCTGCGTAGATCTGAGCGCGGGACGGTAAGCGTCCGCGTTTTGGCGGCATACTATAGATAGGGTACTGGAACGCGCCCTGGCGCGTATGGCGAGCCTGAACGACGGGCGTATAGTAGCCCGTGAACTGGACGTTACCGTAGTTGTCGGTGCCTTCCATCTGCCAGGCATCGATACCAAACTGGCGCATAGTGCGCGTATCGCCTCCGGAACGTAACCAGTTCTGGACAGCGTTATAGACGTTGCTTTGATTGGTGTATAAACGTGGCGACGCGGAACGGATCTGGTCGACCTGCTCGGCAAAGTCACCAGCATTAATCGGCGCGCCCACCGCGTCCGGCTGGTTTACCAGGGAGAAGGGCTGGGTAAATTTCCCGTCCTTATATTGCTGACCGCGATCGGTCGGTTTTGATGAACAGGCAGCCAGCATTGCCAGCATTACGCCTGTCGCCACATATTTTGCCCAACGTCCTTTCATGGTGTCTCGTCTTCTGCGTAATCGAAAGTGCCCGGTGAAGATAACAAACCGTCCGAAGTAATGAAATGCGATCGCGATCTCATTATGTAAATTCGTTTAAAAATCGCGCTATCTGCGGTGTATTTGCGCAATTCATGAGAAATTAGCGATTTATATGAAAAAAGGGTTGCAACAAAAGCTCAGCGGAGTATAGTGCGCATCCACGGACGCGGGGTGGAGCAGCCTGGTAGCTCGTCGGGCTCATAACCCGAAGGTCGTCGGTTCAAATCCGGCCCCCGCAACCAACTTAATGAACACCCTTACGGGTGTTTTTTTGTATCTGTCGTCTGGTCCGCAACGACAGTGCGGGCAGCATCCTACTTACCCGCGCAATAAACTCGCCGTCATCTCAGGTTAACTTCTTCTCGCCAGCGTCGCCCCATCGGCAAAATACGCTTTAATGCCCGCCAGAATCGACTCTGCGACCTGTTGCTGGAACGTCGCGGTCTTGAGCTTGCGTTCTTCTTCAATGTTACTGATAAACGCCGTCTCGACCAGAATAGACGGAATATCGGGCGCCTTTAACACCGCAAACCCCGCCTGCTCGACCTTGTTTTTATGCAGGTCATTAATTTTACCAAGCTGTTTCAACACCGCTTTACCGAATTTCAAACTATCGGCAATGGTCAGCGATTGCACCATATCGAACATCGTATGGTCGACATAACGGTCACCGCTTTTGCTCACGCCGCCAATTAAGTCCGAGGCGTTCTGCGTTTGCGCCAGATATTTCGCCGCGGTACTGGTGGCGCCTTTGGTCGATAGCGCGAATACGGATGAACCGCTAGGCTGCCGGCTGGTGAAGGCATCCGCATGAATAGAGACAAACAGGTCGGCGCGCTGTTTCTGCGCTTTCGCCACCCGGACTTTTAACGGAATGAAGATGTCTTCATTGCGCGTCATATAGACCTTCATGTTGCCTTCTTTTTCGATTAACGCGCGCAGGCGGCGGGCTATCTGGAGCACCACGTCTTTTTCACGCGTTTTGTATTTGCCTATCGCGCCGGGGTCTTCGCCGCCGTGTCCCGGATCAAGCATAATGACAATGGGACGATCGCGCCCCGCTTTACCGGGCTGCGGCCCGCTTTGCGAAGGCGGCACCTGTTTATCCAGATCGCCTTTATTGTAGTCTTCCAGCAGCGCCAGCAGCGGATCCTGCATATCCTGCGCATTGGCAGGATAAAGATCCATCACCAGTCGTTCTTTAAAGCCTGCTACAGGCGCCAGCGCAAATAGCTGCGGCTTCACGTTTTGTTTTAGCTCAAAGACCATACGCACAGTCTTAGGATCAAACTGCCCTACCCTTGCGGATTTGATATACGGATCGTCGCTGCGAATCTGCGCGCCAATGCCTTTAAGCACCGAGTTCAGATTCACATCCTCAATATCTACCACCACGCGGTCCGGGTTACTTAAGGCAAATTGTTTATATTTCAGCAGACGATTCGACTCTACCGTGACGCGGGTATAGCTGGACGCAGGCCAGATACGCACCGCAACGACCTGGCTTACGGCAGCCAGCCCGACCTGGCTCACGCTTAATAGCCACATGGCGCCCGCGCCTTGTAGTAAACGGCGACGGCTGATTGCTGAATTGGCTCCCGACATGCTTCTCCCGAGCAAAAACTAAATAGAGATCATACAAAGTTCATCCAAATTGACCGGAAACTTTAGCGAATGACGCATAATCTGTCATCTATAAAAGGGTAAACATTCTTTTTATATTCACGGCATTACTAAGAAAAGCGATCGGACCGCATAAAATTTACGCTTGCACAGAGGGCAAAAACAGAATAAAAATACACTAATTTCGAATAATAATTCACTAGTGGGGCGCGCAATGATAAAGGAACGTAAAACCGAACTGGTAGAAGGGTTTCGCCATTCAGTTCCCTATATCAACACCCATCGCGGAAAAACCTTTGTCATTATGCTCGGCGGCGAAGCTATTGAGCATGACAATTTTTCCAGCATCGTTAGCGATATCGGGCTACTGCATAGCCTCGGTATTCGCCTTGTCGTGGTGTATGGCGCGCGACCGCAAATCGACGCCAATCTGGCCGCGCATCATCATGAACCGATTTACCACAAAAACACGCGGGTGACGGACGCCAAAGCACTGGAGCTGGTGAAACAGGCCGCCGGTTTACTCCAGCTTGATATTACCGCCCGTCTGTCGATGAGTCTGAACAATACGCCGTTGCAGGGCGCGCACATTAATGTCGTCAGCGGCAATTTCACCATTGCGCAGCCGCTGGGCGTTGATGATGGCGTGGACTACTGTCATAGCGGCCGTATCCGGCGCATTGATGAAGATGCGATCAACCGCCAGTTGGATAACGGCGCGATCGTTCTGATGGGGCCGGTCGCCGTCTCAGTGACCGGCGAAAGTTTTAATCTGACCTCAGAAGAGATTGCCACTCAACTCGCCGTTAAACTGAAAGCGGAAAAAATGATCGGTTTCTGTTCTTCTCAGGGCGTTACCAATAGCGAGGGCGGCATCATTTCTGAACTCTTCCCGAATGAAGCGCAGGCACGGGTGGAAGAGTTGGAAGCGCAGGGCGATTACAACTCCGGAACCGTACGTTTTTTGCGCGGCGCGGTAAAAGCCTGTCGTAGCGGCGTTCGTCGTTGCCATCTGATCAGCTATCAGGAAGATGGCTCGCTATTACAGGAACTGTTCTCGCGTGATGGTATCGGTACGCAGATCGTCATGGAGAGCGCCGAGCAGATCCGCCGCGCCACCATCAACGATATTGGCGGTATTCTGGAGCTTATCCGCCCACTGGAACAGCAGGGCATTCTGGTACGCCGTTCCCGTGAACAACTGGAGATGGAGATCGATAAATTTACCATTATTCAGCGCGATAATATGACTATCGCCTGCGCGGCGCTGTATCCTTTTGTGGAAGAGAAAATAGGCGAAATGGCCTGCGTTGCGGTGCATCCGGATTATCGCAGCTCATCGCGTGGAGAAGTGCTTCTGGAGCGGGTTGCCGCCCAGGCGCGGCAAATGGGGCTGAGTAAATTGTTTGTGCTGACGACGCGCAGTATTCACTGGTTCCAGGAGCGCGGTTTCACGCCTGTCGATATTGAGTTACTGCCTGAGAGCAAGAAAAAAATGTATAACTATCAGCGACGTTCAAAGGTGCTGATGGCGGATTTAGGATAACGAGGGGGGCCTGATAGCGTTGCGCTTATCAGGCCTACGCTCGAAAGCATCATTTGGAGGCCGGATAAGACGCTACGCGTCGCCATCCGGCGAGAACTCGTCTTATCCGGTACGACTGACTTCATCAAATAAGGTGGCTAATCCGCTGCGCCGCTCCGTACGCGTCACAATCGCGCCTGCCAGGATCCGTTCATCGGCATACAGCGATAACCGCCGCCGCGCCCGCGTAACAGCGGTATACACCAGCTCCCGCGTCACGACCGGCGAACGTTGGCTGGGTAAAATCAGCGCGGCGTGATCAAATTCAGACCCCTGTGATTTATGTACCGTCATCGCCCAGGTTGTATCATGTTCCGGCAGACGGCTGGGCTGAACGGACTTGATCGTGCCGTCCGGCATCACAAACCAGACGCGTAACCCCTGCCCGCGATCGAGCGCAATACCAATATCGCCGTTAAATAGCCCCAACGCGCTATCGTTGCGCGCAATCATTACCGGACGCCCTTCATACCAGCGAGAATGCGGGTGCCGCTGAATTTTTCGTTGCTGCACCATCGCCTGCTCAATGCGGTCATTCAGTCCCCTCACGCCAAATGGGCCTTCACGCAGCGCGCAAAGCAGTTGATACTCATTGAAAGCCTGAAGGATTGCCTCCGGCGTCGCTTTCTCATGCAGCAACCGCAGGTAGCGACCATAACCCGCCAGCGCTTCATCCAGCATCCCGGCATAATCGTCGCTGCTTTGCAATGTACGCTTCTCTATATCGCTAAACCCCTGCTGAAAAACCGCCTGGATTGCCGACCTGTCGCCGCAGTTAATCGCCGCCGCCAGCTTGCCGATGCCAGAATCGCTGCCGAAACGATAGCTCTTTTGCAACAAACAGAGGCTATCACGTAAAGATGCGGCTTGCGTTCCGGCCCCCGCCGGAATAGCGCTCCCTGTTAGTCGACTTAGCTGTCGGGCGCGTTCCGCCGTAAACCCTGCGTTGACATAGGCGCAAATATCGCCCAACACAGCGCCCGCCTCAACGGATGCCAACTGATCGCGATCGCCAAGAAAAATGACCCGCCCGTGCGGCGGCAGAGCGTCAATCAAACGTGACATCATCGGCAAATCAATCATTGATGCTTCATCGACCACCAGCACGTCCAGATGCAGCGGGTTGCCCGCATGATGGCGTAATCGCTGGCTGCCGGGCTGTGCGCCTAGCAGTCGGTGCAGCGTACTGGCGTCCTCCGGTATACGCTTTTTCTGCGCATCGGTAAGTGGAAGCTGACGCAACGCCGCGCCGAGCGACTCCGTCAGGCGTGCGGCCGCTTTCCCGGTCGGCGCCGCCAGCCGGATACGGCAACGTTCGCCATCCGCCATTTGAATTAATGCCGCCAGCAGCTTCGCGACGGTGGTGGTTTTACCGGTACCGGGACCGCCTGAAATCACGGAGATACGGCGAGTTAGCGCTACGGCGGCGGCCACCTTTTGCCAGTTCACCTCGTCTGTCGGAGGGAATAGCGCGTCCAGAATACGGGATAACTGATCTTCATCTACGGCGATGGCCTGGTTAACCTCGTTAAAAAAGCGCGCAACCGTACGTTCGTTGCACCACATGCGATTCAGGTAGAGACGCTCGCCGCACAGAATTAACGGCGCGGGGCTATCGCCGCAGCTAACCGCCGCAGACGCCAGTAACCGCTTTTTCCAGTCGATTGGCGTAGGCGTTTCGCTTATCCAGGCGACCAGTAAGGGATGCGCCTCCTCCGTTAACGTTAAACGCGACAACGGCAGACACACGTGACCTTCACCTGCGTCATGACTAAGCAGCGCTGCCGCCAGCGTCACGGCGGGATCGTCGTTACCGGCGACGGTTAAAGCAAACTGGGCATCAATGGGCCGTAAGAGTTTTTGTTCAACGGCCTCCAGCAACCGCTCCTGGATTGTCATTGCGCCTCCTCACTCATTTCACCTGCAAACATATCATCCAGTTGGTTAATTAACGCCGCCGCAGGACGAGTGGTAAAAATACCCTGCTGCGGACGTTCGCTATCCACCCCGCGTAAAAAGAGATAGATGACGCCGCCGAAATGGCGTTCATAGTCGTAATTCGCCATTCGATGACGAAGGTAACGGTGCAATGCCAGCGTATAAAGCTGGTACTGCAAATCATAGCGATGCGCCTGCATCGCCGCAGCCATCGCCGTCTGGGTATAAGCAGCGCTATCCTCGCCCAGCCAGTTAGATTTATAGTCGAGCAGGTAATAGCGCCCCTCATAACGGAACACCAGGTCGATAAAGCCCTTTAACATGCCGCGAACCTGCATGAAATCCAGCGCAGGGCAACCTGCTGAAAGCGGGTCGTATCGACGAATCAACGCATCCAGCTCTCCGGCGGTAAGCGGCTGGGCAATCGGCAAATAAAACTCCATTTCGACCTGTTTTTCACGCTCGGTCAGCACGCCCAGACTAACGCCCGTCTCGTTAAGGGGAACGTGCAACACGGTGTCCAGCCAGCGGGTAAGTACGGGCTCCCATCGCGTTTCAAAACCACTCAGCTCCAGTTTTTCCTGTACCCATTGGGGGTTTATCGGTTGAGTAAAATCAAGCTCTTCAAACAGGCTGTGCAAAAATGTTCCCGGCGATGCCCCGCGAGGAAAGTGATGCGGCGTCATTGCCGGCGCTTCCGCCGCTTCGCCAACGCCTGCGGCGTCAATGTCGAGACGAGGAATAAGATCTTGCGCCACGCTATGTCCCCGCTGCTGCAAACCGGAATAACTGGTGACGCGCCAGCTATCATAAAGCAGGCGTTGCAGCGTTCTGGCACTGAGTTCCGCGTGCGAGGCAGCGGCAATTTGCCAGCGGTCGTTATCCGTATTGCCTGGCGTTCGACACACGATATCCTCGTCGCATAGCGCCTCAATACAGGCGCGAAGGCCTGCGGCATCCATCGGCTCGCCTTTTTGCAGGAGTCGCCCAAGCGCGCTTTGGTGCACATCCGTCTCGCCTTTCTTATCGCTGCGACGCCGTACCAGCGGCGCGACGCCGAGGCTGCAATGCCACACTGCACGGGTCAGCGCGACATAAAGTAGGCGCAGGTCTTCCGCCAGGCGCTCGGCTTCCGCCAGTGCTATGCTCTCTTCGGCGTGACTAAGGTCCAGCACCGCCTCGTAGGAGTGCCTGTCGTGATAAAAAGCCTGGTCCTGCACGCGGAAATGGGTGATAAAAGGTAACCAGACCAGCGGGTATTCCAGACCTTTCGATTTATGAATGGTGACGATTTGCACCAGATGCTTATCGCTTTCCAGACGTAGTTGCTGGCTGGAAGCATTGCTATCGGGTTCAAGGATATGTTGCGCCAGCCAACGCACCAGCGCATGTTCGCTTTCCAGCTGCGAACCGGCTTCCTGTAACAGTTCGCTAATATGCAGAATATCCGTCAGCCGACGTTCGCCTCCCGCCGTCGCCAGCAGGTTTTCAGCAATATTGCGCGCCGACATTAGCGCGCGCAGCATAGGCATCACGCCGCGTTTATGCCAAATCTGTCGGTAGCCATCAAACTCTTCAACAACCGCATCCCACGCACTTTCATCATTGTTAAGCGTTTCGATATCCAGCGCGGTAAGACCCATCATTGATGTCGCCAGAGCGCTACGCAGCGTATTCTCACGTTCAGGTGCCATCACCGCCTGCAACACCCACAGCATTTCCTGCGCTTCGAGCGTTTCGAATACGCTGTCGCGGTTAGAAAGATAGACGGAAGGGATCGCCAGTAAGGTCAGCGCATCTCGTATCAGCGCGGCCTCCCGCCTGCTGCGCACCAGCACGCTGATATCCGAGGCGCGAACGGGCCGCGACGAATCGCCGTTCGTCAGCAGCGCGTCGCCCGTTTGCCCGGCGCGCAGCCAGTCGCGAATTTGCGTGGCGCACACCTGCGCCATATAACTTTGATAATCGCCCGAACCGCAGCTTTCCCCCTCCATTAGCCACAGGGTCATCGCCGGTTGAGGCGCGTCATTCACTTTAAATTGCAGCGACTGGTTTCTGGGCGCAAACTTTACCGGACTGAAGGGAATATCGCGGAACATAAAGGCGTCGTTCATCTGACTGAACAGCTTGTTAACGCTATTCACCATCCCCGGCGCGGAGCGCCAGTTAGTGTCAAGCGTATAGTGCGCGCTCACTTCGCTGCGAGCCTTCATGTAGGTAAAGATATCCGCGCCACGAAACGCATAAATCGCCTGTTTAGGATCGCCAATCAGCAATAGCGCCGTATCGGGTTGATGTCGCCAGATACGGCGAAAAATACGGTACTGTTGTGGGTCGGTATCCTGAAATTCATCGATCATCGCCACCGGAAAACGGGTACGAATCGCCGCAGCCAGCGCCTCGCCGCTTTCACTACGCAGCGCGGTATCTAAACGGCTGAGCATATCGTCAAACCCCAGCTCGCCGCGCCGGCGTTTTTCCTGAGCCACCGTTTCACGGATCTCTGAGAGCGCTCGGGTAAGAACCAGATCTTTAATCGATAACGGTTCGCCCAACAGGTTATCAATGGCGACAAACAATGGGTGCTGGGGCGTCACGCCGCCAGCTTTGGTGCGCTCAGCTAAAAAACGCTGTGAAAATTTTCCCAACGCCTCGGGTAATTGATAATTTTTCGTCTCTTCTTGCGCCCACGCGGTGATCTTTTCGATCCATTTCGCCTGATTGCCGCGGTTGAATTTTCTGCGATCGATGCCGGATGATTCGATCAGCGCGTCCAGCTCGCTAACCGCCTCACACCACTGCTGCTTCACCTGGTTGATGCGCGCCAGGATCTGTTCATGACGCGATGCCAGCGTCTCCTCCTGCGATGGCGGCGCTTTAATGACCGGCGCTTCGCCCTGCAGATAACGATCGATATCCTTTAAGAGCGCCTTCGGTCCCTTCCACACGTCAAACACCACCTGCGCGATGTCGCGCGGCAGCGGATAGCAATGACGCCGCCAGAAATCAGCGCAGGCCTGATAACGCAACAAAGATTCGTCTTCAATAAGCTGTTGCTCAAACAACATACCGGATTCGAAAGCGTTCAGGCTGAGCATACGCTGGCAAAAACCGTGGATGGTAAAAACCGCGGCCTCGTCCATTTGTCGTTCCGCCAGTAATAACCACTGCGCGGCCTGCTTTTTGTCGCTAATTTCTTCCAGCAAGCGGGCATACAGCGGATTATCCGTGCTTTCCCGCAGACAGGCGATGCGCAACTCATGGATATTACTGCGGATTCGCCCACGCAGCTCTTCAGTGGCGGCCTCCGTAAAGGTTACCACCAGCAGTTCTTCAACGGTCAACGGACGGGGAAATGCGGCACTGCCGCCTAAACCGAGCAATAACCGCAGATACAGCGCCGCGATAGTAAACGTTTTGCCTGTGCCCGCTGATGCTTCAATCAGACGCTCGCCTGTCAGGGGCAAGCGCAGAGGATCAAGAGTCTCGGCGACATCATTCATTCTTTTCGCTCATTAGAGGTAACGTTTGCTGCAATGCGCTGACGTTATCCCACACTTTCCAGCCTGTCGGATGCACGTATTCTGCTTTTCCATTCTGGCTACCGGCAATCTGTGACAATATTGCCATACCTTGTGGTTCCACCACCGCCTGGTGGAAGAAGTCGGCAAGCTTTTGTGGCGTCAGCAATTTTATCTGAGCGATGATTTTATCACGCGAGTCAAAGCGCATATTACCCCGATCGAAATCCTTGCTTAAACGGGATGCTTCTTCGCCCAACGTTTGCGGCGCCTGGCGCATTTGCGTAATGATCGCCTGCTGAATTTGGGCGAACTCTTCCGGCTTCATCGCCCTCAGCTTCGCCTCGGCGTCAGGGAAAAATGCCTGATAGCGTTGCCACAGGTAAGAGGGCTGTTTATCGTTGCTCTGTAGCAGGAATCCCATTCCCCACTGACGGCCAACGCTCATCGGAAAGGCGAAAACGGCGTATCCCAGTTGCTCTTCGGTTCGTAGCTGATTGTAAAACCACGGTTGAACAATCTGACCTAACATCGCGCTGTAGGCGGCGCTGACGTACTCGTCGTAGCCGACCGGGACAAAGACCGCTGCTAACGCGGAGTCGGTGCTACTGCCCGCTTTTTCAAATATTACGGACTGCTTTTTCTCAACCACCACGTCTTTGTTGCGACACCACGCCGATCCGTTCGCCGCGAGCTGTTTTTGGACATCTTGCGCCAGAGAGGTCGCCTGGGCTTCGCTCATATTCCCTATAACCAGAAATTCCGGACGAGCGCCCGTTTTTAACGCATTACGATAGGCCATCACCTCTTTCAACGTAATGGACGGCAGCAAAGCGCGACGTTCATCACGGGAAAAATAAGGCACCTGCGAAATCATCTGCACTGGCATAATCGCCTGTTCGTAGGCTTTTCCCTTCTCCGCAGAATCCATCATCTGCGTATACCAGGATTTCGCCTGCGCCAGCTGTTCCTCCGTGGCGTCGTAGCTAAAATATCCTTCCAGCAACGCCAGGAAAAGCTGCGGCAAACGCTGGGTATAACCGTTCGCAGTGACCATCAGACCATTGTTGGCATTAGTAGAAAAGCTAATGCCGCCCACTGCCGCCTGGTTGCTGAGCTGATCGAGCGCCATTCCCGCCAGATAATCATTAAGGGCGAACAGTACCTGATTGCGGGCGCTGTCCATCGCCTGCGGATTACGCAATACCACGCTCACGTCAGCTTTTGGCTCGCTGGCGAAATAACGACTCGGCGCATAAACCACGCGCAAATCTGCTTTATCGACAATCAGTTCTGGCCGCACGTAGTTTTTGTCATTCTTCACAAGCGTGAAATCATCAGGAATATAGGGGTTTAACTCCGGCAGCGACAACGCAATGCCCTGTGCTTTTTGCTGCCAGTTTTTAAACGTCTGTTCGCTAATCTTATCGACCTGATAAGGCGCATCCACAAAATACGCAATCTTATTATGGGGTTCCTGGGGACTGATGTACCAGATGCGCGCATTCTGCGGCGTCATCATCGCCAGGCGATTTTTGATAGCGGCAGGATCGTAACGATCGGCGATATTCGCCGCATCCAGCGTATGCGCTACCGGGACGCGGATCATAGTGTCCGCCAGCCATTCGACATAGTCCATATCGCGGGTAATCGACGGATAGCGGAAGTCGAGATCCAGCACATGCGCCAGCTCGTCAAAGTAACGTTTATCTATCCCTTTTTCACGTAACGTATTGAGATAGCTAAAGATAGCTGCGACGACTTCATCACGATTGGCCAAACCTTTATCGGTCAGCGTTGCCGAAATGGCAAATACGCCGCTGTTACCATTAACAATCGGATCGGAATCCGCGCTAATACCTTCGACCAGTCCTTGTTTTTGCAGCCAGTCAGAGAGCGTCCCCGGGCTACGATTGCCAATCAGATAAGAGACCAGTTCATCGGTCTTGCTACGGAACTGCGCGCTATTGTTATCAATACGAAACTCCACGCGCAGCACTTTACGCGGTAGCGCCGGCACGTAATGAATAATGATGCCCTTCTGCGCCTCGGTGATGACAGGTACGGTAATTTCCGTTTTTTTAATCTGTTTATTCGGCACGCGACCATAGGTTGCGGCGGCAATACTCGCCAGTTCCGGCAAGGGTTTATTACTGTAAATCACCGCCTTCATCAGATTAGATGAATAGTATTTTTCATGAAAAGCGATCAACGCCTGTTGCACCGGATTTCCCGGCTTATCGCTTAACGTTTCCAGATTGCCGCCAGAAAAGTGCGAGCCTGGATGCGCCGGGTTAATGGTTTCGGCGCTTACCTGCGCCATACGCATACCGTCGCGGGTGCGCGCCATCGTCAGCTCGGCATTCACCGCGTTTCGTTCGCGTTCGGCATACTTTTTATCGAGCAATGGCGCGGCAATGGCGTCGGCCAGGCGATCTACGGCGCCTGGTAGCGCGTCGTTTTCAACCTCCAGGTAGAAGGCTGTTCGATAAGGCGCGGTGCTGGCGTTGTGGCTACCGCCATGTCTTTTAAGGTATTCGGCAAGGCTATCCGCCTGCGGATATTTTTTTGACCCCATCAGGCACATATGCTCAAGATAATGAGCAAGCCCCTGATGAGCCTCAGGATCTTCAAGCGATCCAACGGGCACCACTAACGCTGAAAGAGACTTTACAGCCTGCGGATCGGATACCAGCAACACCACCATGTCATTATCAAGACGTATCGCCTGATACTGCCGGGTATCTTTATCGCTTTTACGGATAGTTTCTTGCAGCGGTTGCCAACCGATATCCGCCTGAACTGCAGGCCCCCAGAGGGCGACCAATAACAATAACGCTTTGAACCAGGTGCTGCGGGGCATTCACGGACCTCATCATTAACTTTCATTCCCACTCATCTGTATGGTCACATAAACCATCGACCTGAGCAGAACGGGATATTATTGTGCTGAACCAGGCAGCATCTTTTTATCAGTAATCAGTCCGTGACGAAGAGCGCATCATAGTCGAAGCCTTTTAATTGTGCGATTTTCATACAATCAACGAGACTGATTAAAACGAAACAGCGGTAACAGGTAATGTCGGGACTGCGCAATGATAGCCTGCAACGTTTCAGATTCCAGCTGACGCCAAAGACGTTGATACCAGATATCTTCGCCTTCGCCGCTCACCATCATGTTGCCTTCATAAGCCTGTAAAAACTTTGTCCTGGCCTTCTGTAAGGTATCATCGTCGTCTAACATGACATCATTTTCAGCGTCATAACAGGCTTTTATCCATGCGCCGCCGCTTTCCGGCAGTACCAATAGCGGAGAAGACATGCCTTCCCGGTAGCCTTCAATCAGTTGCGCCAGGTAAGCCATTGCCTGCGTTTTATCAAGTGGCGGAAATCGCCACTCTCCCTCTTTGCGCAAAAACAGGCGACTTTCGCCACTCCCGCCGCTGGCACAATAGACAAGGTGTTCCAGCCAAAGTTGCACACCTTGCGCAACGCTGATTAAAGCGGGACGCCAGCGCAATAATCCATCCTCCTGTACCTGCGGTAGCCAGCCGGTTAGCTGAACGCCATTGCAAAGCAGATCCACTTCCAGGCTTTGGCTCGGCTTACGACAGGCGATAACCCGGCTTGCCAGTTGCTGCATCTCCTGACATTGCGCATCCCAGAATATTTCGCCAAACGCGCCGTAAGGCAACTCTCCCGCAGCCCGGAAACGGCGGAACAAGCGTTCGGCGTCGTCCTCTTCAACCAGCGTATTGAGCAACTGTTGGTTAAGTTGATATCGCGTCAATCCCTCTAATTCAAACGGTTCCGCATCAGGAATCTCACTCTCTTCCGAGCGGAAATTAACCTGAAGCCGCATCTGAAAAAATGCGCGTACCGGATGGGCCCAAAAACGCTGCAGACTTTCCAGAGTCAATGTTTCCGGCATCGTAAAAGGAAGCGGCTGCACAAAGTCAGAATGCGCTTTCCCCGACTGACTCGCCGCAGGCAACCACTCTCTGGCATAACTTTGCTGTTCGCCGGGTTGGTAATTTTGCGCATCAAAAGGCATACGGGTATGCAGACGCGTAATATGCGCTTTAACTCGTGCTTCGCTCTCATCACAGGTCAGCGTTTCGTCGCCCGGCAAATAGTGGCTTTGCCCGATGTAATCCACCAATTCTTGCACCAGTACAGAGGGAAAGCGTTCGCTATTATCCTGGATGGAGCGACCGATGTAGCTGATATACAGCGTCTGCTGCGCCGAGATTAACGCTTCCAGAAACAGGTAGCGGTCATCGTCGCGACGGCTTCGATCCCCGCGCATGGGTTTTTGGCTCATCAGGTCAAAGCCCAACGGCGCAAGCTGGCGCGGGTATACGCCGTCGTTCATTCCCAGCAGGCAAACGACTCTGAACGGAATGGAACGCATCGGCATCAGCGTACAAATATTGATGGGGCCCGCCAGGAAGCGCTGGCTAATACGTTCCTGATCCAGACGCTGCGCCAGTTCATCCCGCAGTAGCGAAATCGGTACCGCGTCGCCATATTCCGCCGCGACGCCTTCGGCGATAATGGCCTGCCACTGCTGTTCAATCAATGTCATTGCCGCTTCCGTGTCCGCATCGGGCAGGAAGAAATCATTGAGCATATCGCGACAAACGGGCAACCACTCTTCCAGCGGTCGCTCCTGCGCCAGACCGCGCCGCCAGATATTAAGCTGCATCAGCAGCGAAGCCAGATGCCCGACCAGCTCAGCAATCAGACCGCTGGATTCGTCATAAGGCAGAACCGACTGCCACTCGCCCTGGGCGCTTTCCATCGCATACCCCAGCAGCATACGCGTCAGGCCAAATTGCCACGTATGCTGCCCCGTGGCAGGAAGTTCCAGCTCGCGTACGTTGTCATCGTCAATTCCCCAGCGAATACCTGACTCATTGACCCACAAGCGCAAATAACGCAACCCTTCTTCGTTGATCGTAAAGCGGGCAGCCAATACCGGTACGTCTAACAATGCCAGAACATCCTCGGAGACAAAGCGGCTGTCCGGTAACGAAAGTAGGCTGATAAATGCCTGTAACACCGGATGTGACTGACGCGCCCGCCGATCGGAAATGGCATAAGGCAGATAGCGCTCCGTTGGCGCGCTACCAAATACCGCCTGGATAAACGGGCTATAGCTGTCAATATCAGCCACCATAACGATAATGTCGCGCGGCGTTAGTGTCGGATCGGCTTCCAGCATCGCCAGCAGGCGATCGTGCAGTATCTCCACCTCGCGCTGCGGGCTGTGACATACGTGAAAAGAGAGGCTGTTATCCTCGGGATCGAGCAGACGCTTATTGTCGCTGCGCGAATACTCCTCAAGATTTACGCCCGCCACCGCATGGCTTTCCAGTTCAAGAATATCCGCCTGAATCCGATGCAAAAGATTATCTGGCGTAATATCAACAAACGCATCCAGCTCCTGGCTGTTTTCCAGTTCAGATAGCAGGTAGATATAATCCCGTCCCAGTTTTCCCCATGAGGCCAGTAGCGGATTACCGATATCCTGTTCACCGTCGCTGTTAAATAAGGCTTCCGGATTCTGGTTTTCACGGAACAACGGTAAATGACGGTCTTCAAAACTGTGACGACGCTGGCGAGCCATGAGTTTTGCCAGCCAGGCTGGGTCTTTAATGTCCCCCCAGTAATACCGACACGGATTAGTAAAAAGGAGATGAATTTCAATATGTTTGCCCAGCGCCTGCAACGCTCTGAGATACACTGGCGGTAACGCGGAAATGCCGCAAATAAAAACGCGGGACGGCAACCCTGGCGGGCAGGCGGTCGCGCTTTCCAGCGTTTGAATAAAGCGTTGGTAGAGATTGGCGCGATGCCAGCGCGGCTGCCCCAGCGCGGCGGTATATTCCACCAATGCTTTCCACAGCGGCGCCTGCCAGTTTTGCGCCTCCCCCAGACCTTCCACGGTTTCTCCCGCCTCCCACTGCGTAAGCCAGTCAGGCCGATAAACCAGATACTGATCGAACAGGTCGGCGGCGCGCGCGGAAAGCTGAAAGAGTTTGCGTTTAGCAGTGTCGTCGGTCAGATAATGGCGCAGCAGTACAAACTCATCCTTATCCAGCAACTGCGGCAGCAAGGTCATCAGTTTCCAGCTCATGCTTTGTTTGCTGAAAGCGCTTTCTTTGGGGATATCCGGCAACACGCGGACAAACATCTCCCAGATAAAACTCGCCGGTAACGGAAAAGCGATATTCGCCGCAATACCAAACTTTTGTGAAAGGGTCATCTGCAGCCACTGCGCCATACCCGTGCTTTGTACCAGAATCATTTCTGGTTCAAAGGGATCATCCAGCCGCTCGCGTTCGACGATGAATTCCATCAACGCTTCCAGCACATCCAGACGATTGGAGTGGTAGACCCTTAACATAATTACTCCTGACGATTAACGATTTGGACAATGCAAGCGCGTCATCTGCCCCTGCCTGCCAGAGGGTGAAACCATCGTGACGCTGATGCTGACACATCCCGATTGCGTTGTCTGCATCCGGTTGGCCTTCCAGCCTTCAGCAGGCGAAAATGGATACAGCGCCGTTTGCTGCCACGCCTGCCGCCAGATCTGAAGATACTGGTGTCGTAATGCAAAACTGTGCATTAATACCCGCTGATAGCCTGACAGCGCGGTGACGATCATTACCATTAGAACCATCGCCACTAAAACTTCCGGGAGGCTAAACCCGCGTTGTAAATTCAGGGGATGCGACATAACGCCACCTCTTTTAACGGACAAAAATCGCTCCAGCCGTGGGGAGAAAAGACAATGCTTCCCTGAATGACGTTGCCCAAACGCCATAACGTCATGCCGTCATCTTGCGCCGCCATCACCACCTCATCCTCCGATAATCTCCGCAAACAGACCCTCGCTCCTGAAGGGGAATAGCGCCGACATTCCATTTCGGTTACGCCTGACCATAGCTGCTCCCGCCCCCATTCCAGCGCCGACTGTACGAGCGCCTGGCGTTGTATCGCCAGGCTCTGCGTCGTCACGCGGGCGGCATAGCTGGCCTGCTGCTGATTTACGCCTTGCAGTAGCAGACTACCCAGAATCAGTATTAAAAGCGCCAGTATTAGCGAAGAAGCGCCACGTTCCCGATTCACAGATTAAATCCCGTTACGCTGTATTGCGCGTCAATAACCGTCTGAGGCTCGGCTTTGCTGGCGCCACGCAGATGCAGCATGAGCACTGGCGAGAATCCCGTTATATCCCGGCGCTCAACGGTAAACGCCGTGATGAGTACCGTATTGGGATCGGTCATTTTTTCCCATCCCTTACCCTGGCAAGATGTTGCTCCGCGTAATGTTTCCAGAACGTTATCCTTCATACGGAACCCGGTCTGGTCGGCCTCTTTCGCCGGTATGGTATCCCAGACACCGTTATTATTCCCGTCCCACTGAACGATGACGCATTGCCCCTGTTCGGCAAGATGTAACCCTTCGCCAATACAGTGGCCATGGCAGTAACCCGCACGTTGAAGATGCTTCGCTACGGTATAGGTTCGCTGCCAGATTTCATCTTCCAGCGATAACTGTCGCGTGTTGTGCCAGATCTCACGCTGTAGCGCCGGTAAAAATCGTGCGGACCCAAGCAGTAAAATGGAACCTATCGCCATCGCCAGCACAACCTCCAGTAGCGAGAACCCCCGCGTGGTTATTGACACGTGGCGGCCTCATTACGCTCACATAGCCTGATTCGCCCCCAGGAGGAGACGACCAGACGCCACTCTCCGGCAGCGTTTTTCAGTACGATATGCCCTGCCCATGCCGTATTGCGCAGGCCAAAGAAGGCTAACGACGGCGTGATATCGGCAAGGACGACATCACGCCAGTCGGGCGTAAACACAAAGGGGGAAGATGGCGTACACGATGTTTGCGTAGCAACAGAGCTGACAAAGCACCATGAACCGCCTTCGCTGACCACGCGAAGAATGTGATCGCGGTTATGCCAGTGAGCGTCCTCACGAAGTTGCAGCAGGTAATCCCGCACCTGACATGCGGTTTGCCACAGGCGCTGTTGCTGCTGCCAGCGTTGCCAGCCATAAAGTCCTGTGGCGCTGAGAATGATAATGAGCGACATCGCGACCACCGTTTCAATGAGCGTATAGCCCTGTTGTTTTTTCATGTCGGCAGTATGGCGGGCGGGGAAAAAATAACGAGCGCCAAATACAGATTGTTCGGCGCGTTACGAGAAAAAGTTCATGTCTTGCAGCGCGTTGCAAAATTTCAGGAATCCGCGCCGAAGATTGAGACGAAGGGTAAAAAAAACCGACGCGCAATGACGTCGGTTATGGCAGGATCGTCAGCGCTTAGATAGCGACCGGCGCTTTAATACCGGGGTGCGGATCATAACCTTCAATTTCGAAATCATCGAACCGGTAGTCAAAAAGCGAATCGGGTTTACGCTTAATGACCAACTTCGGCAGCGCGCGCGGTTCACGGCTTAATTGCAGGTGCGTCTGCTCCATATGGTTGCTGTACAGGTGCGTGTCGCCGCCGGTCCAGACAAAATCGCCGACGTCCAGGTCGCACTGTTGCGCCATCATATGCACCAGTAACGCGTAGCTGGCAATGTTGAACGGCAGACCGAGGAACACATCGCAGGAGCGCTGATAAAGCTGACAGGAGAGTTTTCCATCTGCGACATAAAACTGGAAAAAGGCGTGACACGGCGCCAACGCCATCTTATCCAGCTCGCCGACGTTCCACGCAGAAACGATAATACGACGAGAGTCCGGGTCGTTTTTAAGCTGGCTTAAGACCGTGGCGATCTGATCGATATGGCGGCCATCCGGTGTTGGCCATGCACGCCACTGCTTACCATAAACCGGGCCTAAATCGCCGTTCTCATCGGCCCATTCGTCCCAGATGGTGACATTATTTTCGTGCAGGTAAGCGATGTTGGTATCGCCCTGCAAAAACCATAGCAGTTCGTGAATAATTGAACGTAAATGGCAGCGTTTTGTCGTCACCAGAGGAAAGCCTTCCTGCAGGTTAAAACGCATCTGATGGCCAAAAATGGAAAGCGTGCCGGTGCCGGTACGGTCGTTTTTCTGTGTGCCTTCATCCAGCACTTTTTGCATCAGTTCTAAATACTGTTTCATGGTTCCTCAGGAAACGTGTTGCTGCGGGCGGCGGCGATATGCCCAAACCATCATGATCGCGCCAGCGATAATCATCGGGATAGAGAGAATCTGCCCCATGCTGATGTACTGTACCCACGCGCCGGTAAATTGCGCGTCCGGCTGGCGGAAGAATTCAACAATGATACGAAACGCGCCATAGCCAATCAGGAATAATCCGGAGACTGCGCCCATCGGACGCGGTTTGCGAATAAAGAGATTAAGGATGATAAACAGCACCACGCCTTCTAATGCCAGCTCATACAACTGGGAAGGGTGGCGTGGCAATACGCCGTAGGTATCAAAAATAGGCTGCCATTGCGGATGTGACGGCAGCAGCGCAATATCTTCCGCGCGTGAGCCAGGAAAGAGCATGGCAAACCGGAAGTCAGGATCGACGCGCCCCCACAATTCACCGTTGATAAAGTTGCCCAGACGCCCGGCGCCCAGGCCGAACGGAATTAACGGCGCAATAAAATCAGACACCTGAAAGAACGAGCGCTTCGTGCGCCTGGCGAAGATAATCATCACCAGTATCACGCCGATAAGCCCGCCGTGGAAGGACATGCCGCCGTCCCAGACGCGGAATAAATAGAGCGGGTTATCCAGAAACAGAGGGAAGTTATAAAACAGGACATAGCCAATACGTCCCCCCAGGAAGACCCCCAGGAAACCTGCATAGAGTAAATTTTCAACTTCGTTTTTGGTCCAACCGCTTCCCGGACGGTTAGCGCGACGCACCGCCAACCACATCGCGAAAACGAACCCCACCAGATACATCAAGCCATACCAGTGAAGCGCGACGGGCCCAATTGAGAAAATGACCGGATCAAAGTCCGGAAAATGCAGATAGCTACTGGTCATCTGTCACCACAATTTCTTGTTATTTCGCTGAAGAGATAGCGATTGATAAGCGCGCCTGCGCGTTGCAGACGCTCCAAAGGTGCGAATAATAGCACAAGGGTTAAAAGCGAGATGCCGATTACCGTTAAAAGATATGTATACGCATTGTCTTTCATCTTGCAGGCGTGTTGTCTGCGCCGTGAATCCACAGTCACTCTCTTTTCCCGCTCCAGTCGTTACAACCCTCCGCGAATCAATCCCCCCATCCCGCGGCGCTCCATAAACGCCGCCACCTGATGACGCACTTCGGTCGCCATCTGCGCCTCAAGGCTACGTCTGGCAAGGGTTTGCGCGTCTTCAAAATCGATATGCCGCAGCAGATATTTCACACGCGCTACCGAACGGCCATTCATCGAAAGATGGCGATATCCCAGACCGATAAGAATCGCCACGCACATCGGATCACCCGCCATCTCGCCGCACAAGCGAAGATCGAGACCATGTTTTTCGGCTTCCTGCGCAATCATGGACAGTGCGCGCAGCATAGCCGGATGCAAACTGTCATAAATACTGGCCACGCGGGTATTGTTGCGATCTACCGCCAGGATATATTGCGTTAAATCGTTGGTGCCGACCGAGATAAAGTCGATCCGGTTAGCCAGATGCGGCAGCATAAATACCATGGACGGCACTTCCAGCATAATGCCGATACGCGGTTTCGGGATCGCATAGCCGATCATCTCCTCGACCTCGCGCCCGGCGCGTTCGATCAGACGCCGCGCTTCATCGACTTCATCAATACTGGTGACCATCGGCAGCAAAATGCTGAGGTTGCCAGTCGCCGCATTGGCGCGCAGCATCGCGCGGACCTGGATCAAAAAGATCTCCGGCTGATCCAGCGTAATGCGGATCCCGCGCCAGCCCAGACACGGGTTCTCCTCGCTGATCGGCATATAGGGCAGTTGCTTATCCGCTCCCACATCCAGGGTCCGCAGCGTCACCGGTTTATCGTTAAACATTTGCAGCATCCCTTGATACTGCGCCACCTGCTCTTCTTCCGAGGGAAACCCGCTTTGCAGCATAAAGGGAATTTCAGTACGGTACAGGCCGATACCGTCGATCCGACTGCCTAACTTTTCCTCATGCTCGGGGCTGAGCCCGGCATTCAGCATCACTTTGACACGCTCGCCGCTTTTCAGTTGGGCGGGAAGATTGACGTCGTCCTCCGCCAGACGACTGAGTTCTATCTCTTCACTAATGAGCCGCTGATATTCCTGAATAAGCACGGGTTCAGGATCGACCAGTAATTCACCGCGATAGCCATCCACCACCAACGTACGGCGATGTAGCACCGAAGGTTGGATATCAGCGCCCATGACGGTCGGGATACCGAGCGCGCGCACCATAATCGCCGCATGCGAGTTTGCCGCGCCGTCGCGCACCACAACGCCCGCCAGCCTGTCCTGCGGCAGCTCCGCCAGGGTGGTCGCCGACAGCTCATCCGCGACCAGAATAAAACGTTCCGGCCAGGCGTTTGGCCCCTGAACTGAATCATCAAGGTGGAATAACAGCCGCTGCCCCAGCGTGCGTAAGTCTCCCGCACGTTCTTTGAGGTAGTTATCGGTTAGCGCCGCAAATTGCTCGGCAAATTTTTCGATGATTTTTTTAACGGCCCACTCCGCAACAGCGCCTTTGTCGACCTCGGCGAAGAGTTCGCGACGCAGTCTGGCATCTGAAAGCAGGTGTGAGTACAGATCGAAAATGGCCGCCGTCTCTTTTTGCGCGCCGGCGGCAAAGCGTTTGCTGTATCGTCGGAACTCGTTCGCCGCCTCTTCCAGCGCGCCGGTCAATCGTTCGCGTTCAAGAGAGGTATCCAGCGTAGACGCTTCGTAAACCTGTTCCATCAGCGGCATGGTCGCGTCTTGCCAGCCCGTTGCGATAGCCACGCCCGGCGCCGCAGGAAGCGCGCGGATTCGCGTCTGCCGGTATTGCCCGAACAGCGCTGTGACCTGCGACTGTGACAGGATAGCCGCCATCTGCGTAGCGAGCGTGACGAGGAAAGACTCTTCGCTTTCATCGTACTGGCGCAATTCGCGCTGCTGTACGACCAGCACGCCGAGAAGTTGGCGACGCTGAATGATCGGCACGCCGAGAAACGCGCGAAAACGCTCCTCTTTTACCGAAGGAATGTATTTAAAGCTGGGATGTTTTTGCGCATCGGCAAGGTTAATGGGTTCCGCCAGTCTGCCCACCAGACCGACGATCCCCTCATCAAACGCAAGCGCAACGGTTCGACCACGCGGTTTTTTCAACCCCCGCGTCGCCATCAGGTAATAACAGCGTCGGTCATGATCGGCCAGGTAAACCGAGCAAACCTCAGTATCCATCGCAAGACAGATATCCGTGACCAGAATATTCAGCGCCTCGTTCAGACGCGGCGCACTGGCCACTTTTTCGACTATTTCGCGCAGGCGAGTGAGCATAATTTGCGTGGCTTAACCTCTTTTACGTCGATAAGCAGGCGCGCTTTGTAGCTTAGGGGGATTATCCTGAAGCGCCATGACAACACTTGCAAACTCTTTCATTACTCTGCGGTAGACATCGCGTTTAAATGACACCACTTGTCGAACCGGATACCAGTAACTTACCCAGCGCCAGCCGTCAAACTCCGGCGTACTGCTGGTTTGCATATTGATTTCGGCGTCGGCGCTCATTAACTGCAAAAGAAACCACTTTTGTTTCTGGCCGATACATACCGGCTTTGTGTCCCAACGCACCAAACGTTTTGGTAACTTGTAACGCAACCAGTTGCGAGTAGAAGCAAGGATCCGCACATCTTTACGGCTTAACCCAACTTCTTCAAACAGTTCCCGGTACATCGCCTGTTCTGCCGACTCCCCTGGATTTATCCCGCCCTGCGGGAACTGCCAGGAGTGCTGACCAAATCGCCGGGCCCACATCACCTGCCCCTGACGATTACAAATTACGATACCTACATTTGGGCGGTAGCCATCGTCATCAATCACCGGACTACCTCAACATAAACCTTATATATGAACGATTGTTTCATACTCCAGTGAGGCGGTAAACCACTCTGTAATAGTGACACAGCCTAATAACAATTGAATAACTCACAGTAAATAGCCGAGTTATAAACAGATGATGACGCCCTTGCGCCATTTTATTCACCTTTTCTGTGGATATAGTTGTGAAGAAGTATGGAATTACCACGGGAAAACCCAGAACAGTCTGAATTCCTCATGCGGAAAACAGTAAAAATAGTGCCTTATATTCATTGTGTTATAGACAAATCTTACATGCCACCTTCATAAAGCGTGACAAGCATCACATCTAAGATCCTTATGCTGATGAAAGATCAACCAGCGTCGGTTTTATCCACAGATTGTGCCAATAACTTACGCACTATTTGTCTGAATTTTCGATTTTCGTCGCACGTCAAGGCTGTAAATGGAAACAGTAGTGGCGGTTTTACACAGTTATCCCAACTTTCTGTGGATAACATAGTGTAAGATCCTGTTTATTGTCAGTGACCAGAATTGGAAAACCCGCTTCAGCGTTGCGCAACACGAAGAAACAACACAAAAAAGGCAATAAAAATCAGTCTATTGAATATAAGACACAGAAAAAGATAAACTCTGCCCATACGGTATAAAATCACTGCTCACTTTTTGACCTAAGGTAATTGTCATGTCCGCTCTTTGTCCGCTACTGACTCCGCCTGCTTCGGAAGCATTGCTGTTAGCCCAGGCGCGGCAGCTTTCCGGCTATACGTTAGGCGAGCTGGCGGCGATGGCTGGCATTACCACGCCTAAAGATTTGAAGCGAGACAAAGGCTGGATCGGTGTCTTGCTGGAGATCTGGCTCGGCGCCAGCGCCGGGAGCAAGCCGGAGCAGGATTTCGCCGCGTTAGGCGTAGAACTGAAAACCATCCCGGTGGATAGTCTGGGTCGTCCTCTGGAAACAACCTTTGTTTGCGTGGCGCCGTTAACCGGTAACAGCGGCGTGACCTGGGAGACAAGTCACGTACGGCATAAATTGAAGCGCGTGCTATGGGTGCCGGTCGAAGGCGATCGCAGCATACCGTTAGCCGAACGCCACGTAGGTTCGCCGCTACTCTGGAGTCCGAGTGAAGAAGAGGACAGGCAGCTACGCCTCGACTGGGAAGAGCTGATGGACATGATAGTGCTGGGCCAGGTGGAACGCATTACCGCCCGTCATGGCGAAGTCTTACAACTGCGGCCCAAAGCCGCCAATGCCAGGGCGCTCACCGAGGCTATCGGCGCGCGCGGGGAACCTATTTTGACGCTACCGCGTGGATTTTATCTGAAAAAAAATTTTACGCAGGCGCTGCTGGCTCGCCATTTTTTATTGCAGAATCCGTAACGTCCATTACACGCAAATGCGCCTCCGCTATGGCTACGCATCGGGCCAGCGCCGGATAAACGTAAGCGTATTGTCGCCGCTATTTTACACCGTTCCTGGTTGCGCAAATTCAGCCTGGGCTTTCGCCCGTCACTCGACGGGCCTATAATTACCGCTTCTTTTTTTGGCAGGACTTTGTTCGATGTTATTTGCATGGATAACCGATCCTAATGCCTGGCTGGCGCTCGGTACGCTGACGCTGCTGGAGATTGTACTTGGGATCGACAACATTATTTTTCTTTCTCTGGTGGTAGCAAAACTTCCTACGGCGCAACGGAACCACGCACGGCGGCTTGGGTTGGCGGCGGCGATGGTCATGCGCCTGGCGCTGCTGGCGTCAATCGCCTGGGTCACTCGTCTGACTAATCCGCTGTTTGAGCTTTTCGGCGAAGCGATTTCCGCCCGCGATCTCATTCTGTTACTGGGCGGGTTATTTTTAATCTGGAAAGCCAGCAAGGAGATCCATGAGTCCATCGAAGGCGAAGAAGAAGGGTTAAAAACCCGGGTTTCTTCTTTCCTGGGCGCAATTGTACAGATTATGCTGCTGGATATTATTTTCAGCCTTGATTCAGTTATCACAGCGGTTGGCCTATCCGATCATCTGTTTATTATGATGGCGGCAGTCGTTATTGCCGTGGGCGTCATGATGTTTGCGGCACGGCCCATCGGCGAGTTTGTCGATCGCCATCCGTCGGTAAAAATGCTGGCGCTCTCCTTTCTGATCCTGGTTGGCTTTACCCTGATTCTGGAAAGTTTCGACGTTCACGTTCCGAAAGGGTATATCTATTTCGCCATGTTCTTCTCTATCGCAGTAGAGAGCCTGAACCTGTTGCGTAATAAAAAGAATCCGCTGTAATCCTGTCTCGCTCCCCCGCCGGGGAGCGAATACTCACTTTATTTCCTTTCTTCTCACAGATTAAGATTTTGCTGCTTCCGACATGCAGAGCTGCGCGTTATTACTAGACTATTATCAGACATATGATTAACAGACTATTATCAGATGCAGGCTACGTGAGGACAAACGGATGAAAAAGTGGGCAGTTGTAATTTCCGCAGTAGGGTTGGCTTTTGCGGTATCCGGATGCAGCAGCGATTATGTAATGGCGACGAAAGATGGTCGTATGATCCTGACCGATGGAAAACCGCAAGTTGACGATGATACCGGTCTGGTCAGCTATACCGATGCACAGGGAAACGAGATGCAAATCAACCGTGACGAAGTGTCTCAAATCATCGAACGTTAAGCGGTGGCCTGTGATCGAGGTCAGCGTTCTGCAAGCCTTCAGGCTGCGTCCCGTAACGGTGCGTGGCGACCACGCCCGGTAACAATTACGCCGTGCAGCCTGCAATTTTACTTTCCCTTTTGCCTTCCCTCTGCCATTTTTATTGTCCTTTGTCGGGAATTTCTGACTTCATAATAAAAAGGAAACGGCTATGCACTATCACCGTATACCCCACAGCTCGCTCGAAGTAAGTACGCTAGGGCTGGGCACAATGACATTTGGTGAACAAAACAGCGAAGCCGACGCTCACGCACAGCTCGACTATGCCATCGCAAATGGCATTAACCTTATCGACGCCGCCGAGATGTATCCGGTACCGCCGCGCCCGGAAACACAAGGGCTGACGGAATCCTATATCGGTAACTGGCTCGCCAAACGTGGCAACCGTGAAAAACTGATCATCGCCAGCAAAGTCAGCGGACCGGCACGTAATAATGATCAAGGCATCCGGCCTAATCAGGCGCTGGATCGTAAAAATATTCGCGAAGCGCTACACGACAGTTTGACCCGATTGCAGACCGACTATCTGGATTTGTATCAGGTGCACTGGCCGCAGCGCCCCACTAACTGCTTCGGTAAACTCGGCTATAACTGGACGGACTCCACGCCAGTAGTAAGTCTGCTGGAGACGTTAGACGCGCTAAGTGAGTTTCAGCGAGCGGGTAAGATTCGTTATATTGGCGTTTCAAATGAGACAGCGTTTGGCGTTATGCGCTATCTGCATCTGGCGGAAAAACATGACCTGCCGCGTATTGTCACGATCCAGAACCCCTATAGCCTGTTAAACCGCAGCTACGAGGTCGGACTGGCGGAAGTCAGCCAGTATGAAGGTGTTGAATTGCTCGCCTACTCCTGTCTGGCGTTTGGCACATTAACCGGTAAATACCTGAACGGGGCCAAACCCGCAGGCGCGCGGAATACCTTGTTCAGCCGCTTCACACGTTACAGCGGCGAACAGGCGCAAAAAGCCGTTGCCGCCTACGTCGATATCGCGAAGCGTCACAATCTTGATCCGGCGCAGATGGCGCTGGCCTTTGTTCGCCGCCAGCCGTTTGTCGCCAGTACGTTACTGGGCGCAACCACGATGGCGCAGCTCAAGACGAATGTGGAAAGTCTGCATCTGACGTTAAGCGAAGACGTTCTGGCGGAGATTGAGGCGGCGCATCAGGTTTATACTTATCCGGCGCCGTGATGGTCAGTGCCCGGTGGCGCTACGCTTCCGGGCTTACAGAGACAATGTAAGCCGGATAACGCGCACTCGCCGCCCGGCATATTCACTCAGTATGATGCCTGCCGGCGCTGCCAGATCCACAGCGCCGCGATCGCCAGCGCGAACAGCACGCCAAAGCCGATACCTATCGCCACTGCCGGAACGCCAACCAGCACCGCCAGCGAGTACAGTCCCAGCATTAATAGCATGGCGCTATTCTCGCCCAGATTTTGTACGGCAATGGCATTCCCGGCGCCAACGCTCTTCTTACCGCGCTCCTGGAGCAAAGCGTTGAGCGGCACCACAAAAAAGCCGCCCAGCATACCTATCAACAGCAACAAGGCATAAGCAGGCAGCAATGCGTGCTGTAATGAGAAGATCGCAACCACAACGCCAATCAAAATCCCGGCGGGCATACAGCGCGATACGGTCTCCAGCGTCACCAGTTTTGCCGCCGCGCCCGCGCCGACCACAATGCCTACCGCCACCATGGCGTTCAGGTAAGTCGGCGTGGCGTTATCCGTAATCCCCAGCGCCACCGGCACCCACAGCACCAGCAGAAAACGCAGCGTCACGCCTGCGCCCCAGAATAGCCCGGTCCCCACCAGCGAAAAACGCGTTTCACCGTTACGCCAAAGGACAACGCAAGCGCTGAAGAAGCTACGCGTCATCGCCGACAACCGCCAGGATTGTCCTGGACGCGCCGCCACAAGCTTCGGGATAAACAGGTTCGCCGCCACTGCGCCAGCGTAGGCCAACGCGCAGGCAACCAGCGCAGCGATGACATGCCAGTCGGCCAATACGCCGCCCGCGACGGAACCGAGCAAAATCGCCGCAATCGTAGAGGCTTCCATCAGGCCATTGGCTTTCACCAGCTTATCGCCCGTCGTCAGTTCGCCCAGAATACCGTATTTCGCCGGAGAATAAGCCGCCGCGCCAATCCCGACCAACGTATAACCGACAAAAGGATTTATGCCGAGGCAGATACCTGCCGCTCCCGCCAGTTTAAGACCATTGGCGACCATCATCACCCGGCCTTTGGCAAAGCTGTCCGCTATCTGGCCGACAAACGGCGCAAAAAGAATGTAAGCGCCCACAAACACCATTTGCAAAACAGGCTGGCTCCAGTCCGGGTAAAACTGAGCTTTCAGCAGTGCCAGCGTCGCAAACAGCAGCGCATTATCGCCAAAAGCCGAGAGAAACTGCGCGACAATAACCGACAGCATCCCTTTCGACCAGATGGAGGTGTTAGTACGTACTGACTCACTCATGATGTTGTTCCGGCGCATCCACCCAACTTTTCAGCGTCACAAAATCGGGTTTCCCGCTGCCAAGCAAGGGAAGCTGCTTCAGATAACGGATATCACGCGGGACGGCCAGTTCCGGAATACCGTGTTCACGGGCATAGTGCTGTAACTTTTCTCGGGTGAGTTCGCTGTCAGTCGTAAACAGTACCAGCGCTTCACCTTTGCTGGCATCGCTTTTAATGGCGGTAGCGTGCATTTTGTCCGCCGAAACGCCAAGCGCCAGTTGTTCGACCATCTCCAGCGAGACCATTTCGCCAGCAATTTTCGCAAAGCGTTTCGCGCGCCCCTGAATCTGCACAAAACCATTTTCATCGAAGCGTACAATATCGCCCGTGTCGTACCACCCGCGCTCGGTTTCGCCTCTGGCGTTTTCCGCCGACGGCACCTCCAGCACGCCCGGTTTTTCCACGCGCAGATAGCCATTCATGATATTCGGCCCTTTCAGCTGTAGCCGACCGCCGTTTTCAATACCGGGCACCGCCAGCAGACGCGCGTCCATGCCAGGCAGAATGCGGCCAACAGTGCCAGGCTTAGCCGCCATCGGCACGTTAATCGAGACTACTGGCGCGCATTCCGTTACCCCGTAGCCCTCAAGAATGCGCAGACCGAATTTATCCTGCCACAGTTGTTTGGTGCTCTCCTGAAGTTTTTCCGCACCGGCCACCACATAGCGCAGGCGATAAAAATCATACGGATTGGCAAAGCGCGCATAGTTGCCGAGGAAGGTTGACGTACCAAACAGCACGGTACAGTTACGGTCATAGACCAGTTCCGGCACAATGCGGTAGTGCAGCGGACTTGGATAAAGAAACACTTCCGCGCCGGTCAACAACGGCGTAAACAGGCCCACCGTCAAACCGAACGAGTGAAAGAGCGGCAGCGCCGACATAAAACGGTCATTGGCGGTGAAATCCGCAATCGTTTTTATCTGCTCGACGTTCGCCAGAATGCTTTTATGGCTGTGCACCACCCCTTTCGGGTGCCCTTCCGAGCCGGAGGTAAAAAGAATGATCGCCGCGTCTTCCGGCTGCTGTTTTACCTGCGCCAGTCGCGGCGCCAGGAGGTGGGCAAAAATCCACAGCTTGTCGGCGGGTGTGACGTCCGCTTTTAAATCTTCCAGGTAAACCCAGCGAACCTGCGTTAGCTGCTCCGGCAGGTGCCACAATTTACCTTTATCGAGGAACTGGCGGGAGGTAAAAATCGTTTTAATTTCCGCCGCGGTAATCGCGCTGGTCAGCCCTTTTCCCCCCGCAGTGTAGTTCATCATGGCCGGAATGCGGCGACGAGAAACCGCGCCGAAAATCACCGCCGCGCTGATGGCGGCATTCGGCAGCATTAAACCGATTTTCTCGCCCTCAACGCTGTACTTTTCCAGAATCCGGCCAACAAAAAGCGTCTTGGTCAGTAACTTACGATACGTATCCGGCGTAAAGTTAATGTCCTCAATACAGTTTTTACCCGCGCCGTAACGATATTGCGCCGCCAGCAACGATTCGTATAACGTCTCACGCGGGCGCACCGCCATACGCGCTTCCATCATGATCTGGTGCAGCATCTCACCCGCTATTTTACGCCTGTCGCGCGCGCGCGGCGCTTCCGGCATCGGTATTTGCGTCGGCGGTAAAATATGAAGCTGAATGCGGGGGAACAAACGCCGTTTAACCAGACCTTTCAGGCGACTGAAAGGGGTAAGCTCCGCGCCGTCAATGCGGAGCGGAATGACGGTTGCGCCCGATTTTGCCGCCACAAAGCCTGCGCCGTCATAAATTTTCATCAGCGAGCCGGTCACGGAAATCCGCCCTTCCGGGAAAATCACCACTGGACGCCCCTGTTCCACCAGACGTACCAGGTGTTTAATGGACATGGGTTTAGTGGGATCGAGCGGTACAAAATCGATCAGCGGCGTTAACCAGCGCATATACCATTGCTGGCTGATGGAGGTATATACCGCAAAGACAGGCCGTACCGGCAAAAACAGCGCCAGTAGCATACCATCGATAAATGAAACGTGATTGGGGGTAATTAAGACCCGGTTCCCCTGTAGCGCCCGGACATCGCCAGTGACGCGCACACGATAAAGCACGCGAAACAGGTTACGGAAAAATCCAAACAGCATTTCAACTCCCTTTGGCCGACAATTCGCTAAAACATGAATTGTGGCAGATTACACGAGTTGCGTAACAGGAGCGATAGCAAAATAGGTTCGAAAAAAAACCTGCGCATCCGCGCAGGTTGGTGCAAGAGACAGGTACGAAGAGCGTACCGAATAATCTCACCAATCAATACCTCTGGGATCTTGATTGTGGGCTTCGCGCGTCTGCATCGCCAGTCCGAAAACGCAAAGGAATAAACGGAAATGCAACGAGTTGTGTAAATTATCCGTTACTGTTACAGGTTCAGGCGAAACAAAAAAAACCTGCGCATCTCTACGCAGGTTGGTGTAATTCGTGTGATCAACAATGACGTTGATTCCACCTATCAATACCTCTGGGATCACCACTCTATCAACCTGACTCGCTGGCCTGCCAGCAGACAATCGCAACAGCGCTTCGCAAACTGTAACGAAAGATTTGTATTGTCACTTTACAGACGCATTTCTCCCGTGCAGGTCACATTTGCCCGACACGGCGGGGCAAGAGGCTTGAACAGAGGTTCATTTTCCGTAAAACTGGCGTAATGTAAGCGTTTACCCACTATAGGTATTATCATGGCGACCATAAAAGATGTAGCCCGACTGGCCGGTGTTTCAGTCGCCACCGTTTCTCGCGTTATTAACGATTCGCCAAAAGCCAGCGAAGCGTCCCGGCTGGCGGTGACCAGCGCAATGGAGTCCCTGAGCTATCACCCTAACGCCAACGCGCGCGCGCTGGCACAGCAGGCAACGGAAACCCTCGGTCTGGTGGTCGGCGACGTTTCCGATCCTTTTTTCGGCGCGATGGTGAAAGCCGTTGAACAGGTGGCGTATCACACCGGCAATTTTTTACTGATTGGCAACGGGTATCATAACGAACAAAAAGAGCGTCAGGCTATTGAACAGTTGATTCGTCATCGTTGCGCAGCGTTAGTGGTACACGCCAAAATGATTCCGGATGCGGACCTGGCCTCATTAATGAAGCAAATCCCCGGCATGGTGCTGATTAACCGCATTTTACCGGGGTTAGAACACCGCTGTGTCGCGCTGGATGACCGTTACGGGGCATGGCTGGCGACCCGGCATCTGATCCAGCAAGGTCATACGCGTATTGGGTATATCTGTTCCAACCACACCATCTCTGATGCCGAAGATCGCCTGAGGGGCTATTACGATGCGCTGGCGGAAAGCCATATCCCGGCTAACGATCGGCTGGTGACGTTCGGCGAACCGGATGAAAGCGGCGGCGAGCAGGCGATGACTGAGTTATTAGGTCGCGGCAGAAATTTTACCGCGGTGGCCTGCTATAACGACTCGATGGCGGCCGGCGCGATGGGAGTATTAAATGATAATGGCGTGGGGGTGCCGGGCGAAGTATCGCTCATCGGTTTTGATGATGTACTGGTCTCACGCTATGTGCGTCCCCGACTGACCACCATTCGGTATCCGATCGTCACCATGGCGACACAGGCGGCGGAGCTGGCCTTAGCGCTGGCAGGGAAATGCCCTACGCCAGAAGTAACTCATGTATTTAGTCCGACACTGGTACGCCGACATTCGGTGTCCACGCCGACGGATACCGGGCACCTGTCGACAACCGATTAATCAGGGTAGCATGATGGCGACAATGCTGGATGTTTCCCGCCATGCGGGCGTATCAAAGGCCACCGTCTCACGAGTGCTGAATGGGACGGGGCAGGTAAAAGAAAGCACGCGCCAGAAAGTGTTTACGGCGATGCAGGCTCTGGGCTATCGCCCCAACCTACTGGCACGCTCGCTGGCGAATCGCACCAGCAACAGCATCGGTCTGGTCGTCTCTACGTTTGACGGCTTCTATTTCGGCAGTTTGTTGCGCCGGGCGTCGCGCCAGGCGGAGTTTCATAACAAGCAGTTGATCGTCACCGATGGTCACGATACGCCGGAACGAGAGCAGAAAGCCGTACAAATGTTGGCCGACAGACAGTGCGACGCTATTATTCTTTACACTCGCTATATGGATGAGCCGGCGATTTTGTCGTTGATTGACGCCACGGAAATGCCGCTGGTGATTATTAATCGCAACGTCACTCAGGCCCGCGATCGCGCTATTTTCTTCGAGCAGGAGACGGCGGTATTCCAGGCGGTGGAATATCTGATTACGCAGGGCCATCGCGATATCGCCTGTATTACGCTGCCTGTTCATACTCCCACCGGCACATCACGCGTAGCGGGTTATCGCAAGGCGCTGGAAAAATATGGCATCCCCTGGCAACCGGCAAAAGTGAAATACGGCGATTACACGCTGACGCGCGGCTATGACGCCTGCCGGGAATTACTGGAGGAAGGCGTCACGTTTAGCGCGCTATTCGCCTGTAATGATGACACGGCGCTGGGCGCGGCAAAAGCGCTGCGCCAGGCCGGATTACGCATCCCGCAGGATGTGTCGCTGTTTGGTTTTGACGATGCGCCGGGCGCAACCTGGCTTGAACCGGGGCTTTCAACAGTCTATTTACCCATCGAGGATATGATAGCCACCGCGATCGATCAGGCCGTTCGCCTGGCGAACAGCGAGCCGGTCGCCTCGATCCCGCCCTTTACCGGCACGCTGATTCTGCGCGAGTCCGTCGCCGCAGGCCCGTTTTTTCAACGTCCGGCCTAATGATGCGCTTCAGAGCATCTCCAGCGCTAACAGCTCTTCAATGGTCTGACGACGGCGGATCAGCCGCGCCTGTCCATTGTCAAACAGCACTTCCGGCAGGAGCGGGCGGCTGTTGTAATTCGATGACATAGACGCGCCGTACGCGCCGGTATCGTGCAATACGAGGTAATCGCCGGGGATGACCGCAGGTAAGGCGCGTGTTTCAACCATTCCCCCTTCCTGCTGCGTAAAAACATCGCCTGATTCGCATAGCGGCCCGGCGACCACCGTCTCGACCCACGGGCCATTTTCAAGCGCGCGACCATCCGCCGCCAGCGCCGAAATACGGTGATAGCTACCGTACATCGCCGGGCGCATCAGATCGTTAAAACCCGCATCTACCAGCACGAAATGGCGGCTTCCCATCTGTTTTACGCTACGCACCTGCGTTACCAGCACGCCCGATTGCGCCACCAGAAAACGTCCGGGTTCGATCTCAAGTTTGACCGCATGTCCCAGATGGCGGGCGATTTGCTCGCGCGCCGCGTTCCACAGACCATAGTAATGGCGCGTATCAACGGGCTCTTCTCCCTCACGATAAGGTATCGAGAGTCCGCCGCCTGCCGAAATCGCCTCCACATCCTGACCACATTCCAGCACCTGGCGTACCATCGCGCCGCAAACCTGCTCCAGATGGCCATAATCGACGCCGGAACCAATGTGCATATGGATACCGACAAGTTTCAGTCGGTATTTCTGCATTACCGCCAGCGCCGCCGGAAGATCGCTATGCCAGATGCCGTGTTTGCTGTTTTCGCCCCCGGTGTTGGTTTTCTGGCTGTGGCCGTGACCAAAGCCAGGATTCACGCGCAACCAGATGCGATGCCCAGGCGAAACCTGACCAAGCTGCGTCAGCATATCTACCGAACCGGCATTGACCGGAATATGCAGTTCGCTGACGCGCGCCAGCGTGGCGGCGTCAATCACATCGGCGGTAAAAACGATATCATCAGGGCACGTTTGCGGATCGTAGCCCGCCGCCAGCGCACGTTCGATCTCCCCCAATGAAACAGAATCCACCTTGACACCCTGCGCGCGCATTAAGCGCAGGATATGAATGTTCGAACAGGCTTTTTGCGCAAAACGCACAACGTCAAACTGCTGCAGGGCGGCTATCTGACGGCGAATAATGTGCGCGTCATAGACCCAGACCGGACAGCCGAATTCAGCAGGCAATCTGAGCAAATTTTCAGCGTTAAGGTCAGTTTCAGCGTGATAATGCGGCAATGACATAACAAACTCCGGAACAGGCTTTTTAACGATTACGCCATACCTTAGAAAGAATAAAAAATATCGTTTTATTGTCAGTCTATGCAAAAATGATATGGGATAAATGATTCAGGGAAACGTATGGCTGCCGTTAATTTACGTCACATTGAAATTTTTCATGCCGTAATGACCGCCGGAAATCTCACCGAAGCGGCGCGGCTGCTGCATACCTCGCAGCCTACCGTCAGTCGCGAGCTGGCGCGTTTTGAGAAAGTGCTGGGATTAACGCTGTTTGAGCGCACACGCGGGCGCTTACATCCGACGGTGCAAGGGCTACGCCTGTTCGAAGAGGTACAACGCTCCTGGTATGGGTTGGATCGCATCGTCAGCGCGGCGGAAAGTCTGCGCGAGTTCCGTCAGGGCGAACTCTCTATCGCCTGCCTGCCGGTCTTTTCACAATCCTTTTTGCCGCCGCTACTACCGCCTTTTCTGGCGCGTTATCCGGATGTCAGCCTAAATATTGTGCCGCAGGAGTCGCCGTTGCTGGAAGAGTGGCTCTCCGCTCAGCGCCACGACTTAGGGCTGACGGAGACGCTTCATGCCCCGGCAGGAACAACCCGTACCGAGTTACTAACGCTGAATGAAGTGTGCGTACTGCCCTGCGACCATCCGCTTGCCGCCAAAACGGTACTGACGCCAGACGATTTTCAGGGGGAAAACTTTATCAGCCTCTCCCGCCTGGACAGCTATCGACAGTTGTTGGATACGTTATTTGCCGAACATCAGGTGAAGCGCAGAATGGTGGTGGAAACGCATAGCGCGGCCTCCGTCTGCGCGATGGTGCGCGCCGGGGCGGGCGTTTCGATCGTTAACCCGCTGACCGCGCTTGACTATGCCGCCAGCGGCGTCACCGTTCGCCGCTTCAGCATTGACGTGCCCTTTACCGTCAGCCTGATTCGCCCGCTACACCGCCCCGCCTCCGCGCTGGTTGACGCCTTCAGTAAGCATTTACAAACGCATCTTTCGCGCCTGGTCGAACCGCTGGAGGTTATTCTGGGGCCGATGACGAAAGCATAAAGCTCACGGCATCTGCGGCATGAATTGCCGTGGTATCGAAAACCGGTAGCGCGCTTTGCGTCTGGGGAACAAGCAAACCTATTTCAGTGCAGCCAAAAATAACGCCCTGCGCGCCTTGCGCAGCCAGTTGTTCGATAACCTGTAAATAATAGTGGCGCGACGCGTCAGTGAATGTCCCCTGGCAGAGCTCGTCAAAAATGACCTGATTGATACGCGCCCGATCGTCCGCCTCCGGCACGATGGTCTCAATCGCAAATTGCTGTTCCAGCCGCCCGCGATAAAAATCCTGCTCCATCGTATAGCGAGTCCCTAATAGCGCCACACGATGCAACCCCTGACGGGCGATGGCTCGCCCGGTAGCATCCGCGATGTGTAGGAAAGGCAGAGAACAACGAGATTCAATAATGTGCGCGATTTTATGCATGGTGTTGGTACACAGCACAATGCCTTCTGCGCCCGCCTGCTGTAACCCCTGCGCGGCCTGCGCCAGGATATCGCCCGCTTTATCCCACTCGCCGCGGCGTTGACATACTTCAATATCGTGGAAATCTACGCTATGCAGCAGTAAGCTCGCCGAGTGCAGGCCTCCCAGCTGCTGTTTAATGCCTTCATTGATTAAACGGTAATAAGGGATAGTCGATTCCCAGCTCATACCACCCAACAGTCCGATCGTTTTCACTGCGCTCTCCTTTTTGTAAAGCATTATGGCAGTGAAGCAAACTTACACATCCGTTTCCAGTCTATTTTTCATCATGCCGGATAACAGGCGTCATCCGGCATGGGAGGGGGGATTATACGCCAATATTTCTTAGCTTCTCGCCCGCCATCAGCTTGCGTTCGATGTGCTCCAGGGTGACATTTTTGGTTTCCGGAATCAGCCAGAAAGTGATGCCGATAAAAGCGATATTCAGCGCGGTGTAAAGCCAGAATGTACCTGCCGCGCCAATGCTGTCCAACAGTGTCAGGAATGTCGCGCCGATGATCATGTTCGATACCCAGTTTGTCGTGGTTGAACAGGTAATGCCAAAATCACGGCATTTCAGCGGCTGGATTTCCGAACACAGTATCCACACCACCGGAGCGGCGCTCATCGCGTAACCGGCGATACACATCATCGTCATCCCAACGGAAAGCCAGGAGAGACCGCTTGATGCCGTACCGTTATCAAACTGCATCAGGCAGTAGCCCAACACCAATGTCCCTAACGCCATTACGCTGAAACCGATTTTTAACGCCGGTTTACGCCCGGCCTTATCGACCGTAAAGACGGCGATAAAAGTCGCGAACATAAAGGTCAGTCCGACCACCAGCGTCGCGATCATTTGCTGTTCCGTGGTGGTAAAGCCGGCCATTTTAAAAATGCGCGGCGCATAGTACATAATGATGTTCATGCCGGTGAACTGCTGCATTGCCTGTAGCAACATACCGAGGAACACGGCGCGGCGAACATTGCGGTTAGCTTTAAATAATGCCCACCCGCCCTGCTTGAGTTTGAGGCTTTCCCGAATCTCATTCAGTTCATCACGAGCTTTTTCCGAGGTATCGCGCAGCATACGCAGCACCTCTTCCGCTTCGATATGGCGACCTTTTTGCGCCAGCCAGCGCGGACTATTCGGCAGAAATACCACCAGAATAATGAGCAACACCGCAGGCAACGCCAGCACGCCCAACATCGCGCGCCAGTTGCCGCTGTAGCTGAATGCCGTATCGGATAAAAAAGCCAGCACAATGCCTAACGTCACCATCAGTTGATACATACTGATCATTTTGCCGCGAACATTTTCACTTGCCATTTCAGAGAGATAAAGCGGCGCGGTATAGGAGGCAATCCCTACTGCTACGCCCAGTATCACGCGGGCGCCAATCAATACTTCCACGCTGGAAGCAAACGCCGACCCCAGCGAGCCGAGCACGAACAAAATCGCGCCGGCCATCAGGCTATACTTACGCCCCAGCCGGAATGAAAGCCAGCCGTTAAATAATGCGCCAATTGCCGCGCCAAGCATCATACTGCTGACGACCCATTCCTGCAGCCGGCTGGTCAGTACGAAATGGTCGGTAATAAAAGGCAGCGCCCCAGCGATAACGCCGATATCCAGACCAAATAACAGCCCCGCTACCGCTGCAGAAACCGAAACAAACATATTCATACGTCGTGTGTCGCGAAGCGAACGCGGCGTTAAAGCAGAGTCATGATTAATAGAGACCATATTTTCCTGCCACAACAGAGTAAGACATAGCCTGAAAGTACGGGATACTCTTCCTCAAGTGTCAGGCTGGAAACGGCATAAATATGGATTAAATGGCTACGCTATAGCGATATGTGATGGATATTACACTTTTTAAATTTAACGCCGTTGCCGGGTATTCTTTTAAACCACCAATATTTCAATGAATTAAAGCATTGATCATAGCTATTATTTAACAATATATGGATTAAGTTAAACCCACAATATGGACTATGCTAATGAGATCATAAAAAACCCTGTACCAGGACAGGGCTTTATCAGTTTTTCGGCCAAAGAGTCGATTTTCCCAGAAACGCATTTGTCAGTAGCGGATTAACGCGCCAGCCAACCGCCATCTACCGCTATGGTATAGCCGTTAATATAATCAGCGGCGCTGGATGCCAGGAAGACTACCGGGCCCATTAAATCGCCCGGTAGCCCCCAACGTCCAGCCGGAATACGGTCGAGAATTTCGGCGCTACGTTGTGCATCAGCGCGCAATTGCTGGGTATTATTCGTGGACATATAGCCCGGTGCGATGGCGTTCACATTGATATTGTGTTTCGCCCACTCGTTCGCCATCAGACGTGTTATTCCCATTACGCCGCTTTTCGACGCGGTATAAGACGGAACGCGAATGCCGCCCTGGAAGGAAAGCATAGACGCGATATTAATAATTTTGCCGCCGTTGCCCTGGGCAATAAAATGTTTTGCCGCCGCCTGAGACATAAAGAACACGCTCTTGATGTTCAGGTTCATGACGTCATCCCAGTCTTTTTCCGTGAAATCAATCGCATCTTCACGACGGATCAAACCCGCGTTATTCACCAGAATATCAATATGACCGTATTCCGTCACCGCCCGTTCCAGTAGCGCCGGAATGCCATCGATTTGACGCAGATCGGCTGTCAGGCTTAAAAAACGACGTCCCAGAGCGGTGACGCGCGCAATAGTTTCCGTCGGTTCAACAATGTTAATACCGACAATGTCACAGCCCGCTTCCGCCAGCCCTAACGCCATCCCCTGCCCCAATCCGGTATCGCACCCCGTCACAACCGCGACTTTACCTTCAAGAGAAAATGCATTCAAAATCATTGTTAATCCTTATTTTTGTCATGCCTGTCACGCACAGGCGTTATCACCGGTCGCGACTAGCGCAGATCTTGTACCGCAACGTGATCCATGTCATCGAAGACCTGATTTTCTCCCACCATGCCCCAAATAAACGTATAGGCTTTGGTGCCAACGCCGGAATGTATTGACCAGCTTGGGGAAATAACCGCCTGTTCATTACGCATCACAATATGACGGGTTTCCTGAGGCTGCCCCATCATATGGAAAACGCAACTGTCCTCTTCCATATTGAAATAGAGGTACACTTCCATACGGCGCTCATGGGTATGGCATGGCATGGTGTTCCATAGATTGCCGGGCGCCAGTTCGGTGAGTCCCATACTGAGCTGACAGGTTTTCAGTACATCCGGTACGAAGTATTTATTGATGGTGCGACGGTTACTGGTGAGGTTATCGCCTAAGGTGACGGGCGCAACGTCGGCAGGCGACACTTTTTTCGTCGGATAAGCGGTATGCGCTGGCGCGCAGTTGTAATAAAACTTCGCCGGTCTGCTCGCCTCATTGCTGACGAAAACCAGCTCTTTCGCCCCTTTACCAATATACAGAGCATCACGATGACCAATGTCATGGCGCTGCCCGTCAACGATAATGGCGCCCGCGCCGCCAATATTAATGACGCCCAGCTCGCGGCGGTCCAGTAACCGGGAAACGCCAAGCTGTTTACCCACCTCTCCGCCGATTTCAACAGAATGGCTGACGGGCATAACGCCGCCGACAATAATACGGTCGATATGGCTGTAGACCATCGTATATTCATCAGCGACAAAAATATTTTCTATTAAAAACTCGCGTCGCAGCGCCTGGGTGTCCAGCGTTTTAGCGTGCTCGCTATGGATGCTTTGCCTTACGTCCACTTTTCCCTCCAATGATAAATCGATCGCAACGGCATAAAATCAAAACACTGTTTTGATTTATTTAACGGCATCATAGTCGCCCGGATGAAGGTTTTCAACAATAAATAAAACAACGTTTCATTTATATGGTTGGTTATTTTTAAAACTGCTGTAGCGATCACGAACGGCGCTAAAACTTACACACATGTCTGATTTTCAGACATGTGCGCCAGATTCTGTATGCGGTTACTCAGATAAAAATTGGAGCTTGTTTTGGAACGGAGTCTGATATGCGAATTGAATTAAAAGCGGTATGCGTCTGCAATGCCCGCCGCAACAAGACGTTCTGCGCTATAACGAAAAAGGGGGTTCTGTCACTGGCTTTGCCCTCGTGATAGAGGGCTTTTTATAACGGAATACTGAAGCAGGAAAAGGATGGCTGGCGCAGGATCAATCGCGTTCAATGGTTAAAGCAACGCCCTGGCCGCCACCGATACACAGCGTCGCCAGGCCTTTACGCGCGTCGCGTTTAACCATTTCGTGCACCAGTGAAACCAGAATTCGACAGCCGGACGCGCCAATAGGATGCCCCAGCGCAATCGCGCCGCCATTAACGTTTACCCGTCGCTCATCCCATTCCAGCATTTTTCCTACCGACAACGCCTGGGCGGCAAACGCTTCGTTGGCTTCGATAAGGTCGACCTCCGCCAGTTGCCAACCGGCACGCTCCAGACAGCGCCGGGTAGCATATACCGGCGCAATCCCCATTAGCGCAGGATCGACGCCGACGCTGGCAAACGCGCGGATGCGCGCCAGCACCGGCAGCCCCAGCGCCTGGGCTTTCGTCTCGCTCATCATCATCACCGCGGCGGCGCCATCGTTGATTGAGGAGGCATTACCCGCCGTCACCGAACCTAAACTATCAAACGCCGGATGCAGCAGGGCTAACCCCTCCGCACTGGTGTCGGCCCGCGGTTGTTCATCCGTATCGACAATTGCGGTCTGCCCATTACGTTGCGTGACGATGGGGACAATCTCATCTTTAAAACGTCCGGTATCAATCGCGGCCCTGGCTTTTTGCTGCGAACTGAGCGCATAAGCATCCTGTAACTCGCGGCTGATGCCATATTCCCGCGCCAGGTTTTCTGCCGTCACGCCAATGTGATAATCGTTGAAGGCATCCCATAAGCCATCATGTACCAGACTATCCACCAGATTGTCGGCATCAGGCAACGCGCCGGTACGGCTATCATTGAGGACATGCGGCGCACGGCTCATATTCTCCTGCCCGCCCGCAATAACAATGTCCGCTTCGCCGCACTGAATAGCCTGCGTCGCCAGGTGCAACGCTTTTAAACCGGAACCACAAACGTCATTAATGGTAATGGCGGAAACGGTAGTCGGCAGCCCTCCTTTGATGGCTGACTGGCGCGCCGGATTCTGCCCGGCGCCAGCCGTCAATACCTGACCGAGGATGACCTCATCGATAGCGTTAGCGTCCACGCCGGTGCGCTCAATTAACGCTTTTACGACCATGCTCCCCAGCTCGACGGCGGAATGACGGGCCAGCGTTCCCTGAAAACAGCCGATGGGTGTCCGTAAAGCCCCCACTATCACAACCTCTTTCATTACCACCTCAGCGCAAAATGACACCGCCATAGTAGAGCATTGTTAAAATTAGTTATCTTGATTGTTTAAAAAAAGTGAGTTTTATCACAAAGGAAATGACGCTGATTTGACGGTGACGCAGCTTATTTCTGCTGCAAATGGTAGCGAAGCCAGTTCCCCGCCGTTCCGGGCGGCGTTTTCTTGTTCCACAGCAAATCAATAGCAATCGCCCTCGGCCAGCCAGGAACATCCAGCTGCGCCAGCGGTTTTTCCGCCGCAAACTCTTCCACCAGCGCGCAGGGCAATACGCACCAGCCAAATCCCTGAACCGCCATGCTCAACAGCAATAAATAGTTTGGCGCTGACCAGGCCGGGCCGCGCGTAATGTTGGCGTTAGATTCAAGGTAGGTATTCAGACGCAGCTCGCGCCAGGTATGCAGTTGCTCCCATCGCAGGTTCGTCTGCGACGCCAACGGATGCGTGGTCGCCACATAAACCCCCATCCAGCTTTGAACAGGCAGACGCGTCGCGCCAATGTCTGTGGGATAGTCATCACGCGCTTCAATCAGGCCTATCTGGGCACGCCCTTTTTGCAGCAGGTCGATGACATCATCATTTTCTCCGATCAAGCATTCAAACTCGGTATGCGGAAATTGACGATCAAACTGCGCCATTAACTCTTCCAGACTGTCAGGGTGCAGGGTATCAGAGAGGACGAACGTGAGTCTTGCCTCCGTCTCGCCGGATAACGTCAGCGCCACCTCATCCAGACGATCGCTCGCCGATAAAATAGCCTGAACATAGCTAAGCACCCGTTTTCCTTCTTCGGTCAGAACGGGCTGGCGCGATGATCGATCAAATAATGAAAATCCCAGATCCGCCTCCAGATGCGCAATGGCGGTACTAATGGTGGACTGGCTTTTACGCAGGCGGCGCGCCGCCGCAGAAAACGAACCGCAAGAGACGGTCTCAACAAATGCCATTAACGCTTCAGGTGAGTAACGCATAACCTATCTACTTTATCGATGGATGTTATCTTTTAGGTATCACATTAAACGATAAAATAGCGGAAATTTCTTTAGCTTGATTAAGAGTAAGGTTTTTTCGTTTATGCAACATGACGCCATACAACGTCGCTCGCTGCCGGAGCGTATTTTCCATGCTGTCTGTTTTGAAGGTATTGCGACTGCGATACTGGCGCCAACGACCGCCTGGCTAATGCAGCGCTCGGTGCTGGAGATGGGCGGCCTGACGATATTGCTGGCAACGACGGCCATGATCTGGAATATCATTTATAACGCTCTGTTTGATCGACTGTGGCCCGCGCATCAGGTGAGACGAACCGCCAAAGTGCGCGCACTCCATGCGTTAGGATTTGAAAGTGGGTTTATTGTCATTGGCGTGAGTATTGTCGCCTGGGTACTGAATGTCAGCCTGCTACAAGCATTCACCCTGGAAATTGGTTTCTTTCTGTTCTTTTTGCCGTACACGATGCTGTACAACTGGGCATACGATGTTTTACGCCAACGAATAGTGACCCGCCGCCAACAGCACGTTAGTGCATGATATTGCTCTTTTTTGCCGGGATCGCAACGCTCCCGGCCCTCCTCCTCCACGACATCCATCTGCTTAAAACGCCCCCAACTGACGCTATTTATGGTAAATTGCGCTTCTTTTTGTGTGTTTTATAGTTGATAAATTCAAATAATGTCTAAAATTTGGTCAAAAGATGAGACTCTCTGGAGTTTTGCATTATACGGAACGGCTGTAGGCGCAGGCACTCTTTTCCTTCCCATCCAGTTGGGATCGGCAGGCGCAATCGTGCTATTTATTACCGCGCTGGTCGCCTGGCCTCTGACATACTGGCCGCATAAGGCGCTGTGTCAGTTTATTCTTTCCTCAAAGACTTCTGCAGGTGAGGGAATTACTGGTGCCGTTACTCATTATTATGGCAAGAAAATCGGCAGTATTATTACCACGCTTTATTTCATTGCGTTTTTTGTCGTGGTATTAATTTATGCGGTGGCGATTACCAATTCCCTGACAGAGCAATTAGCGAAGCATATTCAGATAGATATTCGCATCCGGATGGCAGTTAGCTTCGGCGTAGTACTTATCCTGAATATGATTTTCTTAATGGGAAGACATGCCACTCTTCGCGTAATGGGCTTGTTAGTCTTTCCACTTATCGCTTACTTCTTGTTCCTTTCGCTCTACTTAACCGGAAGCTGGCAACCCTCGTTACTGACCGGGCAGATGTCTTTGGATAGTCACACGTTGCACCAGGTATGGATTTCTATTCCGGTGATGGTTTTTGCTTTTAGCCATACGCCCATTATTTCGACGTTTGCCATCGACAGACGGGAAAATTTTGGCGATCAGGCCATGGATAAATGCAAAAAGATCATGAAGGTCGCCTATCTGATTATCTGCCTGAGCGTGCTGTTCTTTGTCTTTAGCTGCCTGCTCTCCATTCCGCCGTCATACATTGAAGACGCGCGCAACGAAGGCGTTACCATCCTTTCCGCGCTCTCGATGATGCCCAATGCGCCGGCCTGGCTCTCTATTTCCGGTATTATCGTTGCCGTCGTGGCCATGTCGAAATCTTTCCTCGGCACCTATTTCGGCGTCATCGAGGGCGCAACCGAAATGGTAAGAACCACCCTACAGCAGGTTGGCGTGAAAAAAAGCCGGGCGTTCAATCGCGCGCTGTCTATCATGCTGGTTTCCGGGATTACGTTTATTATTTGCTGTATTAACCCGAATGCCATCTCTATGATTTATGCCATTAGCGGCCCGCTCATTGCGATGATTCTGTTTATTATGCCCACGTTGTCAACGTACCTGATACCGGCATTGAAACCCTACCGTTCAGTAGGTAATTTCATTACGTTGGTCGTCGGTTTACTTTGCGTATCGGTGATGTTTTTCGGCTAAAGTAAAAGATAGCCGGGATATAACTCCCGGCTATTTTATATAAGAATCCAGCACCTTTAATATTACGTCCAGATCTTCTTCACGTCTGGCTTCATCACTCTGATGAACGATATGCTCGGTCAGATGCCCTTTAATCACCTCACGCATTAAGCCATTTACCGCGCCGCGAATCGCCGCGATCTGTTGTAACACGGCCGCGCATTCATGCGGTTCATCCAGCATTTTTTTTAGCGCTATCACCTGTCCCTGAATCTTGCTGGTTCTGGCTTTAAGCTTTTGTTTGTCCCGGATGGTATGTGACATTACAACACCTCACTAACATTAACGAATACAAATTATAGCATTACGATGCTACTGGGGGGTAGTATTCCATACTGGGGGGGAGTAGAATGACGCCCCACATAAAACAACTAAGAATCATTCTCATGGGTGAATTTTCGACACTTCTTCAGCAAGGAAACGGCTGGTTCTTCATTCCCAGCGCCATTTTATTAGGTATTTTGCACGGGCTTGAACCAGGGCACTCCAAAACTATGATGGCGGCTTTTATCATTGCCATTAAAGGTACGGTTAAACAGGCCGTCATGCTCGGTCTGGCAGCAACGCTTTCTCATACCGCGATCGTCTGGTTAATCGCGCTGGGTGGGATGTATCTTAGCCGGGCATTCACCGCACAATCAGTGGAACCATGGCTGCAGTTAATTTCTGCGATTATTATTCTGAGCACCGCGTGCTGGATGTTCTGGCGGACATGGCGAGGCGAGCAGCAGTGGCTGGCGGGAAACCACCATCACGACCACCATCACGACCACCATCACGACCACGACCACGGCCATGACCATGACCATGACCATGACCATGACCATGACCATCATGGTCACATACATCCGGAAGGCGCAACGTCAAAAGCGTATCAGGATGCCCATGAACGCGCCCATGCTGCCGATATTCAACGCCGTTTTGATGGTCAAACAGTGACTAATGGACAGATCCTGCTGTTCGGCCTGACCGGAGGGCTTATCCCCTGTCCGGCTGCGATCACCGTTTTACTGATTTGTGTCCAGCTTAAAGCGTTTACGCTGGGCGCCACGATGGTGCTGAGCTTTAGTCTTGGCCTGGCATTAACGCTGGTGACGGTAGGCATAGGCGCGGCGATAAGCGTTCAACAGGCAGCAAAGCGCTGGAGTGGTTTTTCGACGCTTGCCCGGCGGGCGCCCTATTTTTCGAGCATTCTGATTGGTCTGGTCGGCGTGTATATGGGAATTCATGGCTATACCGGGATCATGCAGTAAATATGTAACGCTTCTGCTCAGGCCGTATCATTCACTTCGGGTTTCATTCCAGAAGCGTTTTTACTTATCAAACGGTATGAAAGGCCATACATTCAGCGTCCCGCCTGAATTCTGTATTTTACTCCACTACACCACAGGCAAAACATACCCCACCGCCACCGGGTTTAGCCGGCGTTTCAGGGTTTCTGGATAGAGTCGCCGGAGGCGGGTTATTGCGGAGCGATAAACGGAGTTCGCTGCAGTGATTTACAAAACCGGGTACCAAACAGCAGTTCCCGTAATCGGTTCCGCATTCCCAACTTCACCAGTAACCGGTATTTGTCCTGCCAGATTTGCTTCTCCTGCGTATTCAGCCTTCCACACAACGCTGACAGCCTTCCCCGTCCACGGTAAACTTCCTGAAGCAAGCGTAACTGGGCCAGGCTCACTCCGCATGCCAGTATCTCCCGGTGCATCAACTGGTCCATATAGTTCATCAACCGCTTCGGATTGTTAAATATCGGTGGCACTTCCAGAAAGCCCGTCACCGGAGCCGGAGATAACAAAAAGGCGTCCAGCTCTCCTGTCCTGCGCAGGCGTGCGCCCCCGGCCCACTGTTCACCCCGCCGCCCCCGGATAAGTATCTCCGCCAGTTCCTGCTCCAGCAGCGCCGGGATGCCGCCGTATACCTTCAGTACCACCCGGTCGCTGAAAAACAGCTCATCGCTGATAATCATAACCGGGTAGTCCGACAGTATCTGTCTCAGGGAATAGAACAAAAAGAGATGTTCACGGGGACGCAGACACAGTATCAGTATGGCCTCCGGTTTCCGACGTAATTGCTGCAACAGAACAGGCAGTCTGTATGCGGTTTCACAGTTGCAGCCCGGCAGAAATCTCCGGACCAGGTGTGCCACGGCGATCGTCACCGGCCAGCAGTCACCGTAAACGATAATCTGCCGGGCCGGCATCCGGTTATGTTCCGTCATCCTCATTCTCCTTCTTTTTCAGGATCTTTCCCGCATTTCTGTTACTGCACAGCCGGTTCCACAGTTCATTTGCCATCGACCTGTCACCATTACCGACCCGGCGTTTTGATACCGGCGGCGGTCCGGCTTTTTCACGGCGCGTGGACGGGGTGGGACTGTCAAGAACCCGGATAACATAAATCTCATAGCGTCGTGCTTTATTGGGCAGGGTCTGGTGACGGCAGATGCTGACCACCCGCGATGTTTTGCTTCGCAGATAGGCAATCAGGTAGCTGGCCCGTCTGGCCGTGATGTGAAACGCCTCTGCTATCTGGTTACGCTGAACCCAGTTCTGCTGCAACAGGCACCAGTGTGCCACGATGATATACAGGGGCTCGCCGGCATACTGGCGGACACTTACCGGAATAAAACAGGCATCATGGTTGGTCTGTCCGGGATAATGAATATCGTTACCTGGGATAAGGTACTGCTTTTTTGCGTGTGTATTATCAGGGCACATAAAACCTCTCCATAACTGGGTAAATAATTTTCCGGAGGTGAAGAACAGCTCTTAAATAGTATTTATTATTAATGTGGGTTTATTCGGGATTAGTTCCCCGATAACTCAGTCAGCTCTTTTATTTTTATTATCTGTCACCCCCGATTAGTTATAGGTAACAGTAACGGGTATTGCAGCAGAAAACTTTCCTGTCTTTACACTTCCCCCCGGGGTCGGGGTTATTACTGCAGTATATACCTTCGACACATTACCGGTGACAGTTCCTGTAATAGTAATATCCCCCAGTACTTCTTGTTTATCAAAAGTAATCTCTTTTCCTTTATCATCTTTTATTGAAAGCCGGAGTCCATTAGGCTGACCTTTGTTGGGGCCATCCAGACTGACAAGATTCAGAGTTTGCCCGGTATCCTGTGTCAGCGCACCTTTCCCGAAGGTGATGGCCAGCGGGATCGTGAATTCCTGTCCCATAGCCGGTCGTAAAACCTGCCTGGCGATCACTGTAAAATTTGCCTGTCTGGTCTGTGAAGGTTCATAAGTCGTATAAATATGCCCAAAGTTGACCTGTAATGGAACAATGTCAACTTTACCCAATCCGTTTCTGAGAATTCTCACATTAAAACCAGATAAAACAAATCCGTTGTTTCTTTGAGCATAATTTACCGGAACAACATTCATCACATTATTTATACCGGAAAAAGTGTACACAGCACTGCTCTCTTTGTAGGCTGTCAGATATAAGAAGTCCATTTTTACAGTTGCTGTTCGTGTCGTGAGCCCTGGAGGTAAAGGCTGTCCAAATTCCACTTTAGGCTCATTTCCTCCCTGCGATATCCCTTTAATATCGTCCCAGGTTAAGACAGGAGCGTCGGTAACGGACACCTGAAAACCCAGGCCCATACTGTCTAACTTTTTGGTAAAATCTCTGAAATAAGGCTGATTTAATAACAGTAAAGGTGGTTTACCTGAAATCAAAGATGATATATTACACGAATAAGTGAACTTCTGAGTTATTGTGCTGACAACTGTCCCCGGACCCGGGGTGTAATTATCGTTTGTTATATTTATGTTTTTAAAATTAATATTCTGACCAGAGGTAATGATACATTCATTCAGGCTTGGCTCAACCGCATACACTTTAGTCACACATAAAGAGCACAACATCATCACCAGCACGGTCAGTTTTGTTTTCAGATTAAAAATCCATTCTGTCATGATGTTGCCCCTGCGTCCTTAAACGCGCAGTTCAGGGCATCGCAGGCGTAGCGGTTCATCTGCAGTCCACCGTAATCATCAATATACCCCACCCACAGCGTCCGGGTTTCTGCCGGCAGAACAGCCTTTAAAGGCAGGCTCCCCAAGGGCGGCACCATCACGCCCTCGCGGAAACCGCTGAGCCTGTGGCTACGGTCTGCTCCCAGCCACGCCACAGTGATGTAGTACGGCGTCGGGTTTCTGAGGGTCAGTTGTCCCGCATTCCGCTCAGCGGTCAGCTTTCTTTCCGGCTGGTCACTGCTGCTTCTGATAATGGCTTTCGGACGATAAAACAGTTTCAGCTGGCTCTGCATGGCCAGCTGCAGGACGTTGTCGTCTTCCGGCTTCGGGGGAACGCCCCGCACGTTAAACCAGAACAGTGTTTCCCTGTCCTGGGGGAGCTTATCTGTCAGCCCACGAACCTGGGTGATACGGACCTGGGATTTCTGTCCGGCATCAATACGCTGCAGCGGCGGCAGCGCCATCAGCGCATCGGTTCTCACCCCGTCAACGTCCGTCACCCAGGACTGCGCCAGAAACGGCGTGGTTTTGTCATCGTTATTCAGCGTGATGGCCACCGTTTTCTGCGATGCATCCATGATAATACGGGTCCGGTCGACATTGACGGCCGCCGGGCTGCACTGGCTCCATGCTGCCGCCAGTGCGAGTAAAATCACACGGCTTCTTCTGCTGTTTTTCACCTGTTTTCTCCTTTAGTCCTGCTCTGTGACAGGGATATTTTTATCTGCAGGGCAGTAACAGCGGCCCCCGGCTGAGTGTCACCGTTTCCGGCAGGGTGAGTCTGCACTGCACCCGGCCATCCCAGGACACATTCAGGGTCCGGCGGTCTTCCCCGCTGAGACCTGTCAGGTAGGCCAGACCGCCATCTCCGACCATCCCCGCGGTTCTGCCGCTTTTCCCGGACACTACCATGGCGCCAAACGGCGGACTGGCACCATCAGCCAGTCGGATATGACCGAGCACCTGCTCCCCCTGGCTGGCGTCAATCTTCCGGTAGCCCACCGCGCCCTCCGTCAGCACCTGGCTGATGACGGAGCTGCTGACGTCCACGCCCTCCGGCAGGGCGGCCACATCAACCGAAATATCGCTGCGCCGATAGCTGCTGCCGGCGCTCACCACGCCCACCCCGAAGCGGTTGGTCACCCCGCTGTTGCCGTTCACCGGTACACCGGCCACGTCTCCGGTATCTATCATCATGCGGGGCTCATTCCCGGCCATCGACTGGCTGAAAGCGGCGCCGTGGGCGGTGGCGGTCACCGAGCCGTACCAGCTCAGGCCCAGACTGCGGTACTGTCCGGGCTGCAGGGTGGCGTCCGCTGCCGCCTGGCCCCACGGCAGACGGCTCTGCACGCTGCCGCTGAAGCTGCTGTTGCTGCCGGTGTCATAACGGTTATGGCCGGCGCTGATGTTCCATGTGGTGTCCGGGTTATGGAAATCGCTGTAATTCACGGTCTGCTGCAGGCCGCCCCGGTTATCCTTCTGCACGCTGTAGCTCACCTGGCGGCTGTCGCCCCACGGGATACTGATGGTGGTGTAGACCTGGTTCTGGCTGCCCCCGCCGGTGTACTGGTTACGGGCAAACGACACCGAGGCCGAGAGCCCCTGAAGGTCGCCGAGACTGAACACTTTGTTGAAGCTGAGCATGTAGTTATTGTTGGACTGCGCATTCCAGTAATTGAGCCGGCTTACCGAGAGGGCCGCGCTCATATTGAGTACCGGAACGGACTGGCTGTAAGTCACGGTGTAGCTTTGTTTTTCATGCCATGCATCGCCGCCGTCGGTGGCCCGACGCTGCAGGTACTCCGGCATGGACAGAAAATGGCGGTCCGAGAAGCGGTATCCGACGAACGCCAGGGTACTGCCGGTTTTATCAAACGTTTTGGCATAGTTGATACGGTAGCTGTAACCGGACTGCTTCTGCCCATGCGGCAACCGCGCATCTGAGCGGGTGACGTCCGCAGACAGAGCGCCCAGCAGCCCCATATTCTGGCCGATCCCGAGCGCCGCGGACTGGTAGTCGCCGGTGGAGGCAATGAGGCCGCCATACAGCGACGTGTTGTTAAATGCTCCCCAGGTGGCCTCCCCGAGCAGAAAGTCAGGGCTGACCGTGCTGTTGTTATGCGTCCCGCCGTACAGCGGACGTCCGGCGGCCACCTTATAGCGAACCTGTCCCTGGCGTGCCATAAAGGGGACGCTGGCCGTGTTGACCTGCCATGTCCGGACGCTACCGTCGCTTTCCCGGACGCTGACATCCAGGTTGCCGCTGATATTCTGGCTCAGGTCGGGAAGCTCAAAAGGCCCCGGTGACACCCGGGTCTGGTACAGAATGCGGCCATTCTGGCTGACGGTAACCTGTGCATTACTGTTCGCAATGCCGCTGATTTTCGGGGCATACCCCTGAAGAGAGGGCGGTAGCATGCGCTCATCGCTGGCCAAAGTGAGCCCGGCAAAGCGGAAGGAGTCAAAAATAGCGGAGCTGAGGTACGTCTGTCCGAGCGTCAGTTTTGAGCGCAGTGCTGGCAGGGCACGGAACAGATACGTCTGCGGCAGATAAAAATCGGACTGTGATGCGCCCTGCCCACTGTCAAAACGGCTGTACTGGTAATCGCTCCGCAACCGCCAGGCACCGAGATTAAACCCGGCGGTGCCGTAGAGGCTGTAGCTGGTAGAGGTCTCCCCCTGCTGCGGCATATAGCGGTTGGCCATCAGGCTGTAATCGAGCAGGCCGGCGGTGACGCCGTCGCTCCAGCGTGAAGGCGGCACCCAGTCCGGGTCCTGATAACGCATCCAGGCCTGGGGGATAATGAAGGTCAGACGCTGATTTTCAGCGCTGTACCGTACCTGACTGTCAGCGGAGCGCAGCTCAAGGCATTGCCCGTCCGGGATACCGGTAACGGGTTTCAGGCCATGAATAATCTTATCCTTAAGACCCAGCATGGCCACCATGTCTGTTGTCACACAGATGACGGCCGCGTCGCGTCCGGCAACCGGTACAACTCTGACCGGATACTGTTCCCGTACCGGCTGGTCATTGAGCCAGATATCGAGAATATAGTTACCGGGCGCCACATACCCCTCGCGGCTGAAGGCCGTTAGGTCCACGTTGGACAGGTTCCCGCTGTCCAGCAGGCTGGCATTGAACTCCGTGGCCTGCGACTTCAGGACGGAAAATGTCAGGGTAATCAGAATGGCAAGCCGGGTAATTTTCATGGCATGGCGCTTTCGTGTTGTCGTCCGTGTAACAGACAGCCCGCAGGCATGGTCAGATATAAAAGCCGTCCGAACCCCTCCGTGGACGGCTTCTCCCTGTCGTTATTTACCGCGTAAAATCACAGGTATTTCAGGGTGTAGGTGACGGATGCGTTGACATCACCGGGCGTGACGTCAGCACCAAGCGCTATCAGGCGGGCAAAGAAGTTGAGTTCGTTATTCCCGGCCTGCAGTTGCTGAGCTTCACCATCCGGCATCGGGGTATTGGGTGTAATCAGTGAGTTATTGTCACTTTTCAGAAGCTGCACACCAACATGCTGGGCACTGCCGGTGCTGACGTAAGCTTTACCTGAGGTATCAGCTGTACCACTGAAAGAGACGGTTACTTTAGACATTTTCCCTGCGGAGCCAGCAGGATTTGAACCTGCATCATTCGGATCAAATGCACAGTTCTGCAGATGAATGGTGAACGGTTTTGATTCCGTAGTTGCGTCGGCGGTATTCAGTTTACGGTAAGAAATCTGTCCAAACGGAACGGTGATCGCATCGTCGCCCGGTGCGATATCACAGGGTGAGTTGGTGATGGTACCAGTGAAAAGAATTTTACCTGAGCCGAACGGGCCTACTGTTGGTGGATCGACTGCATATACAGAAGCGCCATACATCATACCGGCAGCCGCCATGGCAAGTATTATTTTATTACGCATAGATAATATGTCCTTTGGGTGAATGAGAATTATTTTGCAAAGGCTGAAAACAAATCTGAGGGTATTAATGAAAGCGTTCAGAAAAGATTCGCATGAATAATAAACGCCTGGTGTTAAACGAAGCACCTGAACTTTCCATCGAAAAATATTGATTTCAGCTAATGCCTAATCAGTTGTAAGAAAATTCTTATTCAAATTAAAACAATAAAAATAGATCGATACGATCGATGATTATGATCGTAATTTAAGAATAATCATCAAAGAAATACTTTTTAATGTAATTATAAGCGGGTGAATACCTAACAGACAGATATTCGCAGCGGACATGAAATATTTTGTAATATGTTATCGGGAATGTATGTTTTGCTTTTCCATCACACTGGATATTTACAAAACATAATACTAATCATATATAACAATGAAATTACTGGCAGCATAAAAAACTAGATATAGCGCAAGTAAAAGGAGTTTAATTCCAAAACATTAACTTAATAAATCATTATAAACCACCATAAGTGGAAGAGATAAAAAATAATAAATGAAATAATATTCTTCTGTATTTGTGATGAGCATCACAATAGATATAAATGCAGGTACCCTGACATTACTGAACTTCACGGATGAAATTTAAAAACAATGCCGACAGCAAAGAACAAACTGGTAATAGCTGTCAGACATAATGCTGCCTGCTGTAATATCTACAGCAGGCTGGGGATATTAATGCGCGGAATCGTGCTGCACGGGGGCCGTGGGTAATTCCTGAACTGACTGAGAATCCACAATTATGCCATCCTGAGCTGATTTCAGTATCAGACCTGCCTGATAGTATTTTCCTTCGCTCATCAAGGAAAGCGCTGTGGTCACATCCTTACGGGTTTGCTGAAGAGGAATGAGTTCCTGATTTTCAATCATACTGACGCCTGCTAGTTTCAGGGCCTCTATAGTCCCTTTTTTATCTCCTTCTTTCATTTTCTGGTTTGCTTTATTAATAGCATCATTTTTCTGCCCCGCAGGGAGATAATCTTCTGCTACCGTAATCGATGAATTTATCCGAATATAGCGGTCTCCTTCAACTGGGGCTTTTTTATCTGATTTGACATACAGATTCCAGTCAGTGCTGTCATCGTTCAGGAGTTTTTCTGCTTGCGCAGCCAGTTGTTCCGCCTTTTGGGTTCGACCATTAAACAACTCGAATCGCGACATTCCGATATCACGCATGGCCTGCCAGGCCTGTCCGGATATCTTGTCATTATTCAGAGTAACGTTATCAGTCATGTTTGTTGCGGCCATAATATTTCCTGAAAACAGGATAACCATCAGCGCAACGCCCGGTATAATATGGCTTTTCATAATCCATCATCTCCACAAAGTAACATTTTTTATCGGGTTATCCTATTCAGAACCGGTAACCCACACCAAGATTAAAGCCGTTGCTATTAAGGCTTCCGCTGTTATGGGTAGCATCAAAATCCGCACCCTCATAACCCAGATTTATAGCGACATTACTGACCGGGGTATAAGCCACGCCTGCAGAATAACCATATCCGACCTTACTGTCAGACTCATTTATTCCGTGATCACGCTGATGCAATAATACGGGGCCCACTTGACTATACAGGCTTAACTGGTTATTTATTTTCCATGAAGGGCCTGCAAGTAGGGAGTAATAACGGGTTGTTACACGACCATTACTGCTTTCATCGGAATAGCGCTGGCTTCCATTTAGCCAGGCAAATGAGGTTGTCAGCCCCCAGTCCGGTGACATTTCATAGTTGTTTGCCAGCCGAACCCCACGCAACGTCCCGGCGTGATTAGTATGGGACTGGGCGTATCCAAGTGAAAATGTACTGGCATTATCGTCTGCCCATACCGGACTGGCTGCAGCAGACAGCAGAACAATACCGGCACTTCCGGCTAATAGCATTTTGTTCATCTTCTTCTCTCCGGTTATTTTTACCTGATGCCTTACTGGCATGTATTAAGTTAAAATCTTTCCGTGATAACAAACTATAAATAAATCTTTTAAATTATGAGCGCTGTTACGCCAGCAAATACCTTTATCTCCGGCTGTCGGGAGGCTATTCACGAAAATATATCCAGGCCAGAAACAGTATTTAATAATAAATAAACTGAAAAATAAAAACTGACAAAAATAGAAGTTCACTGATATATACCCAAAATAATTCGAGTTGCTTAAAGGTGGCAAGGGAGTGAGTCCCCAGGCACATAGATAACGATGTGACTGGGGTGAGCGACAAATCTGCCGGGAGCAGATTTTAACGTCGCGTGCGACGGCCCGTCAGGGCGAGGCCCATGGATGGACCGAGTAATCCGTAGCCAACACATAAGCAACTTGAAGTATGAAGGGTATATAACGGGAAAGAAGCCATATCGGCCTGGTAAATCAACGTCTGTGATTTAAGTTGCAGGAAACGGCTATGGTGAGGGGATGCGGCAGTTATCGGGCAGTAACGGCATTGTTCAGTGAGTATCCAGGAAACAAAAAAAGAAGGGAGCGGTACTCCCTTCGTAAACATGTCAGAATACGACATTTTGGTACTCTTTTATTTATTATCTGGCCGTAAAAGTTATGCTGTTGGCAGGTATCTCCAGTCAACATAAAAAAATACCACCAGCTAAAAATGTGATGCAAACCACCATTAAGCAGGTAACCAAACTGACTGTGCCACTAAATCCGGAAAAGAGTTTGAATCCGGGGATAACATCTGATGCAGAAATTAGCACCAGTCTTCGATTCGGATACCCGGAATGCGTTCAAACTCGCGGAGATTGTTTGTGACGACGACCAGTCCGCGGCTACGGACATGGCCAGCAATCATCTGGTCATAAGGCCCGACAGGTGTTCCCTTGCGGGCCAGTTCGGCACGGATTTGACCGGTATGTATCGCTGCCTGAAGGGGCATGTTGGCTTTGACGATCAGGCAAAAAACAACGGCGAATAAAGTCGTATGATGATCTTCACATTTATCATCATCAGCGTTCATATTACTCAACCTGTAATCAACCTCTGGCGTTTTTCTGTATCCATCACAACCATTTCCGGTAAAGGTAAAAAAGGGATTTGAACCTTTCCGGAGATGATAATGAAGGTAAATACATGGACAATTTTGCTTATGTCGGCGCATCTGACGGCCTGTACCGTCCCTGGCACAGAAAAATATCAGACCAGCATGGACAGCGTTACGGCAGAAAAAGTAAGTCGGATTATCCAGTCGGATGTCATTCCTTATAAAGGCGAAAACCATGGAGAAGTTATCAGCCGCGTATCGTCTGCTTTTCTCGGAACACCTTATCAGGCAAATACGCTCATCGGTGGGCCCGGCACACCCGAAGTCCTTGTAGCGAATTTCAACGGCGTGGACTGCTTTACCCTGGCTGATTACGTTGAAGCCCTGGCCCGCAGCGATAATCAGAAATCGTTTCTGCATAATCTTGCCAGGACTCGCTACGCCGCAGGCAAAGTTGCTTATCTCAGCCGCCGGCACTTCTTCTCTGACTGGTTCGCCGCAGTACCGCGTAATGCACGGGATGTAACGCCGTATATCAGCCCTGATTATATCGTTGTTGACAAGCAGCTTAACCATAAACCTGATGGCGGCGAGTACATTCCTGGTCTGGGCATCCATCCTCGTAAAATAAATTATATTCCCGGAAGAGCCATCAACCAGCAGGTCATGAACCACCTAAAAAATGGGGACTATATCGGTGTCTACTCCCCGCTTGACGGGCTGGACGTTTCACATGTGGGTATCGTAGTTCGCCATGATGAACAGGTGTGGTTTCGGAACGCCTCCTCATTGGCCGCAAACAGAAAAGTGGTGGACACACCGTTTATGGAATACATGCATTCCAGACCGGGCATCGTTGTGCTGCGGGCTGAATGATAAAGTCATTACCGGAGTCGCCAGCTGATAATAGCCGTCCGACATAGGTATTGAAACCCTGTGTACTGTGGGGCCGACAGGAAAAATTGCTGTAAATTCGTGGAGTTAGTAAATACTAGAAGATATTTGTCTGGAGCGGGCGAAGGGAATCGAACCCTCGTATAGAGCTTGGGAAGCTCTCGTTCTACCATTGAACTACGCCCGCTTTGAGATGCGTAAGGCATTATAAACCTTACGCTCTGGTTGGCAAGAGACTTACTGGCTGACTGGCGATTAATTCACCGTCAGCACTTCGGTTTACTCCCCTGCGGCGGCAGATAACGCAGCGGATCGATGGCCGTCGCCCGGTAGCGAATCTGGAAGTGTAGTCTTACGGATGCGGCATCCGTGCTGCCCATCGTAGCGATTTTTTGCCCCGCTTTAACGCTTTGCCCATTATTAACCAGCATGGTGTCATTATGAGCGTAAGCCGTAATGTAATCTTCATTGTGCTTAATCATGATGAGATTGCCGTAACCGCGCAGCTGGTTCCCGACATAGACAACTTTACCCGCTCCCGCCGCATAAACAGGCGTTCCGCGCGCGCCCGCAATATCGATCCCCTTATTTCCGCCCTCCGCGGTGGAATAAGGTAAAATCACTTTACCGTTGGCGGGCCATACCCAACAGCGCTGCCCCACCGGCGGCCAGGAGGATTTTGGCACCGAAGATGACGGTCTGACCGCGGCAGTTTTTGTTGCTGTTTTATTGCTGGTTTTGCGTGCTGAACTGCTACTCTTTGCGCTGCCGCGCACTTTAATTCGCTGCCCCACCTCAATAGTATAAGGCGGAGAAATGCCATTCAGCCGGGCCAGTTCTTTCACGCTGGTTCCCGTGGCGCGCGATATACGATACAACGTATCGCCGCGCTTAACGGTATAGACGGAGCCGGAATACGTTCCTGAGCCGGAATTACTGGAACACCCCGCCAGCAGCAGCCCTGTGCATAACAGCACCGCAATACCCAGGCTATTTTTGTTCAGGCGTCCTGCGCTCAAAACCATTCCTCACTCTATTGACAGACGCCTTATGATAGCAGCCAAATGCCGTATGCCCAATCCATTGACGCCGGAAAGGGTCCGCGCGGATGATGATGCCGCGAATATCCGATATGCCAGCATAATATCGACTCACGGCGCAATGGCGCTCGTCTGCGTTCTGTCAGGGCCTGTTTTGGTAATGCCTTTCTTTCTGTTATGCGCTACGCTGATCGTCTGAGTATATGGCCTGGCCATGCTGCCGGGTCATTTTAATTTTCAGGAGCTTTCATGACTGAGGAACATGTCGTTTTATTGGATGAGCAGGATAAGCCTTCCGGCACACTGGAAAAGTATGCGGCTCATACGCTTAATACGCCTTTGCATCTGGCTTTCTCCTGCTGGCTATTTAACGAAGATGGTCAGTTGCTGGTAACACGACGGTCGCTGAGCAAAAAAGCCTGGCCAGGCGTGTGGACGAATTCAGTTTGCGGTCATCCGCAACAAGGCGAAACCACCGAAGAGGCGATCATCCGCCGTTGTCGGTTCGAACTCGGCGTGGAAATTACCGATCTCACCCCCGTCTATCCGCACTTCAGCTATCGGGCGACAGATCCAAACGGTATTGTGGAAAATGAAGTCTGTCCGGTATTTGCCGCGCGGGCAACCAGTGTGTTACAGGTTAACAGCGAAGAGGTGATGGACTATCAGTGGAGCGAATTTAAAAGCGTATGGAAAAGCCTTCTCGCTACGCCGTGGGCATTTAGCCCGTGGATGGTCATGCAAGCGTCAGACGAACAAGCGCGTGAACGACTGCTCAATTACTGCCAGCGTTAAAGATTGCCTGATGGCGCTACGCCTGAACGAAGAGATGCCGGATGGCGGCTAATGCCCCATCCGGCAATTTACATCTTATTTCACCGGACGCATCGCCGGGAACAGAATAACGTCGCGAATCGTGTGGCTGTTAGTAAACAGCATCACCATACGGTCGATGCCAATTCCCAGACCCGCTGTCGGCGGTAAACCGTGTTCCAGCGCCGTCACGTAGTCTTCGTCGTAGAACATGGCTTCGTCGTCGCCCGCCGCTTTTGCATTAACCTGATCCAGGAAACGCTGCGCCTGGTCTTCCGCATCGTTCAACTCGCTAAAGCCATTACCGATTTCACGACCGCCGATAAAGAACTCGAAGCGGTCAGTGATTTCCGGGTTCACATCATTACGACGCGCCAGCGGAGACACTTCAGCCGGATATTCGGTGATGAAGGTCGGCTGAATCAGATGCGCTTCAGCGACTTCGTCAAAGATCTCGGTGACGATACGGCCCAGACCCCAGCTCTTCTCGACGTGAATGCCGATGCTTTCAGCAATCGCCTTCGCGGAATCGAAGTTGTCCAGATCAGCCATATCCGTTTCCGGACGATATTTCTTGATCGCTTCACGCATGGTCAGTTTTTCGAATGGCTTACCGAAGTCAAACACTTCATCACCGTACGGAACCTGGGTGGTGCCCAGAACATCCTGCGCCAGCGTACGGAACAGAGACTCCGTCAGCTCGATCAGGTCTTTGTAGTCCGCATACGCCATATAGAGTTCCATCATGGTGAACTCAGGATTATGGCGCACGGAGATGCCTTCGTTACGGAAGTTACGGTTAATTTCGAATACGCGTTCGAAGCCGCCAACCACCAGACGCTTGAGGTACAGTTCCGGCGCGATACGCAGGTACATGTCCAGATCCAGCGCGTTGTGATGGGTGATAAACGGACGGGCAGACGCGCCGCCAGGGATCACCTGCATCATCGGGGTTTCGACTTCCATAAAGCCGCGAGCAACCATAAACTGGCGAATACCGGCCAGGATCTTCGAACGGGTTTTGAAGGTGTTACGGGATTCATCGTTAGAGATGAGATCCAGATAACGCTGGCGATAGCGCGCTTCCTGGTCCTGCAGGCCATGGAATTTATCCGGCAACGGACGCAGCGCTTTCGTCAGCAGGCGCAGTTCGGTGCAGTGGATAGACAGCTCGCCGGTTTTGGTTTTGAACAGCTTACCTTTCGCGCCGAGGATATCGCCAAGATCCCACTTCTTGAACTGCTCGTTGTAAACGCCTTCCGGCAGATCATCGCGCGCCACATACAGCTGAATGCGGCCGCCTACGTCTTGCAGGGTAACAAAAGAGGCTTTACCCATAATACGGCGAGTCATCATACGGCCCGCGACGGACACTTCAATATTCAGCGCTTCCAGTTCTTCAGCTTCTTTCGCGTCAAACTCTGCGTGCAGTTGGTCTGAGGTACGGTCACGACGGAAATCGTTCGGGAACGGGATACCCTGCTCACGCAGTGCAGCCAGCTTCTCGCGACGTGCCTTCATTTCATTGTTAAGATCGACTACCTCGTCAGCGCCCTGTGCGTTTTGTTCAGACATGTTGATTCCTCATAGCCCTGCTTTCAAACTTGCTTCGATAAATTGATCCAGACTACCGTCCAGTACCGCCTGTGTATTGCGGGTTTCCACCCCAGTACGCAGGTCTTTAATGCGGGAATCGTCCAGGACATAGGAACGAATCTGGCTTCCCCAGCCGATATCGGACTTAGTGTCTTCCATCGCCTGTTTTTCAGCGTTCTTTTTCTGCATCTCCAGTTCATAAAGCTTCGCTTTCATCTGCTTCATGGCCTGGTCTTTGTTTTTGTGCTGCGAACGGTCGTTCTGGCACTGCGTCACGATCCCGGTGGGAATATGGGTGATACGCACTGCGGATTCCGTACGGTTAACGTGCTGACCGCCTGCGCCAGACGCACGATAGACGTCGATACGCAGATCCGCCGGGTTAATGTCGATATCGATATCGTCGTCCACTTCCGGGTACACAAACGCGGAGCTAAACGAGGTATGACGGCGACCGCCGGAGTCGAACGGGCTTTTACGCACCAGACGATGTACGCCAGTTTCAGTGCGCAGCCAGCCATAGGCATATTCGCCGGAGATTTTGATAGTCGCGGACTTAATGCCGGCAACTTCCCCTTCCGACTCTTCAATGACTTCCGTCTTAAAGCCGCGCGCTTCCGCCCAACGCAGATACATACGCAGCAACATGCTGGCCCAGTCCTGCGCTTCAGTACCACCGGAACCGGCCTGAATATCGAGATAGCAATCGGCGCTATCGTACTCGCCGGAGAACATCCGACGGAATTCCAACTGCGCCAGTTTCTCTTCCAGCGTATTCAGTTCCGCGACGGCTTCGTTAAACGTCTCTTCGTCGTCAGCTTCTACCGCCAGTTCCAGCAGCCCGGAAACGTCGTCCAGCCCCTGAGTCATTTGATCAAGCGTATCGACGATCGCTTCGAGCGATGAACGCTCTTTTCCCAGCGCCTGCGCGCGCTCAGGTTCGTTCCAGACATCCGGCTGTTCCAGCTCGGCGTTTACTTCTTCCAGACGCTCTTTCTTAGCATCGTAGTCAAAGATACCCCCTAAGAACGTTGGTGCGTTCCGTGAGGTCCTGAATGCGGTTATTCACCGGGTTAATTTCAAACATGGTCTGATTTCTTTTATTTGACTTGTCAAAATGCGGTTATAAGGGCGAAATATTAGCGGATTTCGCCCCTTAATTACAGCGAAAGTGTTGTTAAATCGCCCCGATCATAGCGGCCAAATATCATCGATAATAATCTGTAAACTACGGTTGCCGCGAAACTCGTTAATGTCCAGTTTATAAGCCAGTTCTACCTCCCGCACGCCGTTATCCGGCCAACAGGTCGTATCAATATTAAATGCGATGCCATCCAACAGGGGGCCGCCGCCGACGGGCTCCACCATCACCTTGAGGTGGCGCTCGCCCACCAGACGCTGTTGTAGCAGACGGAAACGACCATCGAATAACGGTTCCGGGAACATTTGCCCCCACGGCCCGGCATCCCGCAACAGTTGTGCCACTTCCATAGACATCTCCGCCGCGCTTAATGGACCATCGGAGATCACCTCGCCTTGCAACAGGGCAGGATCGAGCCATTCCGTTACCAGCTCGCCAAAACGTTGCTGAAACTGCTCGAATTTATGCTCTTCCAGCGACAATCCCGCCGCCATCGCATGACCGCCGAACTTGATCATCAGATCAGGGTAAAGCGTATCCAGCCTTTCCAGCGCATCGCGCATATGCAGCCCCTGAATCGATCGGCCTGAGCCTTTTAGCGTGCCGTCGCCCGCAGGCGCAAAGGCAATCACCGGGCGGTGAAAACGCTCTTTAATGCGCGACGCCAGAATTCCGACCACGCCCTGATGCCATTCAGGATGATACATCGCCAGACCGCCCGGAAGCGTTTCACTACTGCGCTCAAGCTTTTCGCACAGGATAAGCGCTTCCGCCTGCATCCCCTGCTCTATTTCTTTGCGCGTCTGGTTAAGCGCATCCAGCTCGCTGGCCAGAACACGCGCTTCGCCGAGGTTGTCGCACAACAGTAACGCCACGCCAACGGACATATCATCCAGCCTGCCGGCGGCATTCAGGCGAGGCCCCAACGCGAAGCCTAAATCACTGGCGGCAAGCTGCTGCGGATCGCGATTCGATATCTCCAGCAACGCTTTAATTCCCGGGCGGCATTTCCCGGCACGAATACGACTTAGCCCTTGCCAGGTCAGAATACGGTTGTTAGCGTCCAGCGGCACAACGTCTGCTACCGTTCCCAACGCCACTAAATCCAACAGCTCCGCCAGATTCGGCGGCGCGATGTTGCGCTCGTCGAACCATCCTTTGTCGCGCAAAAATGTTCGCAACGCCAGCATCAGGTAAAACGCCACGCCGACGCCCGCCAGCGACTTAGACGGGAATTCGCAGTCGCGCAGATTGGGATTAATAATCGCTTCGGCATCCGGCAACGTGTCGCCTGGCAGGTGGTGATCGGTCACGATCACCGGAATCCCCAACGTCTTTGCATGCGCTACGCCGGCGTGGGATGAAATGCCGTTGTCTACGGTGACGATAAGCTGCGCGTCGCGCGCCTTCGCCTGATCGACCACTTCCGGGCTTAAACCGTAGCCGTCTTCAAAGCGATTAGGCACCAGATAACTGATGTTGTCACATCCCAACGCACGCATTCCCAATACGCTTAGCGCAGTACTGGTCGCGCCGTCGGCGTCAAAATCGCCAACAACAATAATGCGGGTACCTTCGCGAAAGGCGTTGTAGAGGATCTCCACCGCGTTATCTATGCCGCTAAGCTGTTGCCAGGGCAGCATTCCTTTCACGCTGCGCTCCAGTTCGCGGGCGCTACGAACGCCCCGGCTGGCATATAAACGTCGTAGTAATGGAGGAAGATCGGCGGGGAGTTCCGCCGTCTCATCAGCCTCGCGCCGACGAAGTTGTCTCTGTTGTTTCACGCGTATTATTTACCACTGGTCTGTTTTTGATGCTCATCAAGAAACGCTTTCATCTCTTTCGGTCCCTGATAGCCAGGCACCACATAGCCGTTACTCAATACAATGGCTGGCGTACCGCTAACGCCCAACTGCACGCCCAACGCATAATGATCAGCAATGTTCACGTCACAGCTTGCCGGTTTCACACCCTTACCTGCCATGGCGTCATCAAACGCTTTGTTTTTGTCTTTGGCGCACCAGATAGATTTCATATCCTGCTCCGCCTGGCTTTCCAGCCCCTGGCGCGGGAAGGCCAGATAACGTACCGTGATCCCCAGCGCGTTATAATCTTTCATCTCTTCATGTAGCTTATGACAATAGCCGCAGGTGATATCGGTAAAAACAGTAATGACATGTTTCTCATCCGGCGCTTTATAGACGATCATCTCTTTTTCCAGCGCATTTAGCTGGCTCATCAGCAGTTTGTTCGTCACGTTTACCGGATGCGCGCCGCTCACGTCATACATCGGCCCTTGAATAATATGTTTGCCGTCGTCAGTGACGTACAGTACGCCGCTGTGAGTGAGGACGGTTTTCATTCCTGCCACTGGCGAGGCCTGAATTTCCGTACTCTGAACGCCCAGCTTAGCCAGCGACTGACGGATAGCCGCATCATCCGCATGGGCCACGCCTGAAAACGCCGCCGCCAGTAAAGTGAACATCATAAAACGCTTTTTCATAAACTATCCTTTCCTGTCAGCACTCATGCCCGCGGATGGTGCTGTTGATGAAGTTGACGCAAACGCTCCGTTGCGACATGCGTATAAATTTGTGTCGTCGAAAGATCGCTATGCCCAAGTAGCATTTGTACAACGCGCAAGTCGGCACCGTGATTCAGCAAATGCGTGGCGAAAGCGTGACGTAAAACATGCGGCGATAGTTTTTCGCTATCGATTCCAGCCAGTACCGCATAATGTTTAATACGGTGCCAGAAGGTCTGCCGCGTCATCTGCTGCGCACGCTGGCTGGGGAATAATACGTCAATCGATACGCCATTAAGTAACCAGGGACGCCCATGCTCCAGATACGTTTCCAGCCAATATACCGCCTCTTCGCCTAACGGCACCAACCGCTCTTTATTGCCTTTACCGATAACCCGCACCACGCCCTGCCGCAGACTGATATCGCTCATTGTCAGCCCCACCAGTTCCGACACGCGCAAACCGGTGGCATACAGCACTTCCAACATAGCTTTATCGCGCAACTCCAAAGGTTGATCAATAAGCGGCGCCTGCAAGAGCCGCTCAACCTGCGCCTCGCTAAGATCTTTCGGTAAACGCTGCGGAAGCTTAGGCGAGGCCAACTGCGCGCTCGGATCATCCTCACGATACTTTTCACGGTACAGATGCTGGAAGAAGCGCCGCATAGCGCTTAACAGGCGTGCGGAGCTGGTCGCTTTGTATCCTCCCTCCACCCGTTCAGCCAGCAGCGTTTGTAAATCATCAGCCTGCGCCGTCGCAAGCGTTTTTCCGCGATGATGCAACCACGCAACGACCATCGATAAATCGCGACGATACGCGCTTAATGTATTTTCCGCCAGATTTCGTTCCAGCCACAGGGCATCCAGAAACTGCTCAATACGCGCTAAATCCTGTTCCATTCGCGCTCCCTACTTCACGCTTACTTTTGGTGCATTATGCCTCATTGTGCCGTGAATGCAGTGATTCTGTTACACTACCCGCAACGCTATAGCAGAATCGAGATGTAACGTAATGAACATGGGTCTTTTTTACGGTTCCAGCACGTGCTACACCGAGATGGCCGCAGAGAAAATTCGCGATATCCTCGGCCCGGAGCTGGTGACATTACATAACCTCAAGGATGACGCCCCCGCCTTAATGGAGCAGTACGACGTGCTCATTTTAGGCATCCCCACCTGGGATTTTGGCGAAATTCAGGAGGACTGGGAAGCCGTCTGGGAGCAACTGGACGATCTCAATCTGGAAGGCAAAATCGTTGCGCTTTACGGTATGGGCGACCAACTCGGCTACGGTGAGTGGTTCCTGGATGCGCTGGGTATGTTGCATGACAAACTTGCCCTCAAAGGCGTTAAATTTGTCGGCTACTGGCCCACAGAAGGCTACGAATTTACCAGCAATAAACCGGTCATTGCGGATGGGCAACTGTTTGTCGGCCTGGCGCTGGATGAAACGAACCAGTACGATCTCAGCGATGAGCGTATACAGACCTGGTGTGAACAAATTCTCGGCGAAATGGCCGAACACTACGCCTGAAGCCTTACTCGCTGTATTTCCCTCTCGACGGAACCGCGTTTACGCCGTTCCGTCAGTGTTGGCCTGATATCGGCTGCTGTAACAGTATCCGACGCAACTCACGCCATTCCGCTTCTTCCATGCTATCCGCCGCCAGCCATAAATGCTGATGACGTCCAGACTCTGCGCGTAAACGCAACACCATCCCGCTCTTCAGTAACCAGGGCGGACGCAAGAGCGTCCAGTCCTGCCCCTGCCAGCGTAAGCGCCCGTCCATGAGTAGCTTGATCTCTCCCTGACAGGTATTAATCCTGCGCTGGCTACGTACACAGTCAAACACGACCAGTGACAGTAGTATCATCCATAACGGGGTATAACTCAGCGGCCAGGGCATCAATAAAATCACCGCGGCAACCAGCCCATGAATGAGCAATGAGATCCACTGAGCGCGCCATGAGACGCGTAAATCAGATTGCCACAGGACCACGTTCCCGATTCCGTGTCTGAATGAGTCGGACCATCTGTTCCAGTTCAGCGTCAGCCGGTTTACCGTGATTCATTAACCAGTTAAATAAATCCGGGTCATCACTCTGCAACAAACGGACAAAAATACGCTTTTCTTCATCACTTAAACTATCGTACTCATGTTCAAAAAACGGCATGATGGAAATATCAAGTTCGCGCATACCGCGACGACATGCCCAGTGAATACGTGCTTTATTGTGAATATCCATGTTCTTCCTGCCTCGCGAAAATGAAGTACCGGGCTATTGTAACGTGTTTTTGGCGTTGTTTTACGGGAATCTCAGTAATCTGGAACGCGATCGCGAAATAAAAGGCTGGGAATCAATATGTTCATCCATTTTGGATACCGCCTCGCAAAACGATCAATCCGCTCTCAATGGGCTATTTAAAGCACTTGCAATGACCGATGGCTCTTTTACCATTAACCATTATTGTTGCAGCTAACCAGGACATTATTTATGGCTTTTATCTCCTTTCCACCACGTCATCCTTCATCGTCAGCCCGCCTGCCGCTGACGCTGATCGCGCTTGACGACTGGGCGCTGTCGACCATTACCGGCGTAGACAGTGAAAAGTATATTCAGGGCCAGGTCACCGCTGACGTAAGCCAGATGACTGAACAGCAACACCTTCTCGCCGCCCACTGCGATGCTAAAGGTAAGATGTGGAGCACTCTGCGCCTGTTCCGTGAGCGCGACGGTTTCGCCTGGATTGAACGCCGTAGCGTGCGTGAAGCGCAATTAACGGAGCTGAAAAAGTACGCCGTATTTTCCAAAGTGGTCATCGCGCCGGATGACGAACGCGTATTGCTTGGCGTGGCAGGTTTTCAGGCCCGCGCGGCGCTGGCTAATGTCTTTAGCGTACTGCCCAATAGCGAAAATCAGGTGGTCAGAGACGGCGCCTCTACGCTGCTATGGTTTGAACATCCTGCGGAACGATTCCTGCTTGTCACCGATGTCGCGACGGCCAACATGTTAACGGAGAAGTTGCATGGCGAAGCCGAACTGAATAACAGTCAACAGTGGCTGGCATTGGATATTGAAGCAGGCATTCCGGTGATTGACGCGGCGAACAGCGGTCAGTTTATCCCCCAGGCGACTAACCTACAGGCGCTGGGCGGCATCAGCTTCAAGAAAGGCTGCTACACCGGACAGGAGATGGTCGCACGGGCAAAATTCCGCGGCGCCAATAAACGCGCGCTTTGGTTGCTGGCGGGCAAAGCCAGCCGGGTACCGGAAGCAGGAGAAGATCTGGAGCTACAGATGGGCGAGAACTGGCGTCGTACCGGCGCTATTCTGGCGGCGACACAGTTGGACGATGGTCAGTTACTGGTTCAGGCCGTCATGAATAACGATTTAGAAGCCGAAAGCGTCTTCCGTGTTCGCGACGATGCCAACACCCTGCATATCGTCCCGCTGCCTTACTCGTTGGAAGAGTGATATCACGTTAAAAGTCGGATAGCCTGATAGCGCAACGCCATCAGGCTCGCACGTGCTGCTCTCGTAGGCCGGATAAGGTACGACAGCGCCGCCATCCGGCACGGGCATCCGGGAATTACGCCTGTCCCACATACAAATAGATGGCCAGGAAGTGGCACACGCTGCCGCCCAGCACAAAGCCATGCCAGATGGCGTGGTTATAAGGTATGCGTTTGCAAACATAGAAAATTACGCCCAGCGAGTAAACGACGCCACCTACCGCCAGCAGCGTCACGCCGCCTATCGCCAGCTTAATCGCCAACTGATAAACCACTATCAGCGACAGCCAGCCCATTGCCAGATACGTAACCAGTGAAAGCACTTTAAATCGGTGCGCAATCGTCAACTTGAAGAGGATACCGAATAGCGCCAGGCTCCAGATCACAATCATTAGTCCGCGCGCCAGCGGCGAATCCAGACCTACCAGCAGAAATGGCGTATAGGTTCCGGCAATGAGCAGATAGATAGCGCAGTGATCAAATTTCTTTAACCAGATTTTTGCCCGCTGATGAGGAATGGCATGATAAAGCGTTGAGGCAAGAAAAAGCAGGATCATGCTCCCGCCATATAAACTGTAGCTGGCGATAGCCGTCATACCCGCATTCGCCTCTACCGCCTGAACCAACAACAGCACCAGGCCGACAATACCAAATACCAATCCAATGCCGTGGCTAATACTGTTGGCGATTTCCTCAGCCAGCGAATATCCCTGCGTCATTAATGGTTTTTGCACCATAACTTACTCCGGAGAAACGTTCATAACGATGAACTGCGCCTCTAGCGTAACTGAGAATGGTTCCAGTGAACACATGTTAGCTAAAATAAATTCGCAAAATTAAATTTTGTTTATTATTCAATAAGTTAATTACAAAAACTCAACTAACACGCGTTCATATTTATCAAAGACATTTAAAATCAATCACATAAAATTGCGTCTGGTTGGGATAGATTTCAGCAATGACCCGTTTCAGCTCATCAAGCGACATATTTTCCTGTTGCGCATGTTTTTCGTTCAGCGTATCCAGCGTCACAGTTGACGTTCCTGTCACTTCGATTGTGCAAAAATAGCCATCATCTTCGAACCGTCCCACGCGTAGCACATCGCCTGCTTTAAAGTGGGACTCGGAGGCATCACGAATAGTGATGGTTTTACGCCCTGCCAGAATGTCATTCTGGAAACGTTGAAAGAAAGTAATGTCGTTTGGCTGCATGTGGTTATCCCCTGAATATGGCCCCTTGAAGTGGATGTTACGATCTGAATGTGTTCCTGCCCCGACACGCGAGCCCCCTGGAATTTTGCGTACGCTTTACATGTCATTTGGTGCAGAATGAATGATAACAGACTAAATAAATTGAGATTATGCAACAATGAGAAAACTCACCTTGCCAAAAGATTTTTTATGGGGCGGCGCGGTTGCTGCACACCAGGTTGAAGGCGGCTGGAATAAAGGCGGTAAAGGCCCCAGCATCTGCGACGTGCTAACCGGCGGCGCACACGGCGTGCCACGCGAAATTACCCAGAATGTCGTTGCTGGCAAATACTATCCGAACCACGAGGCGGTGGATTTTTACGGACATTACAAAGAAGACATCCGTCTTTTCGCCGAAATGGGGTTCAAATGCTTCCGTACCTCTATTGCCTGGACGCGTATCTTCCCGAATGGCGACGAATCCCAGCCAAACGAGGCCGGTCTGAAATTCTACGACGACATGTTTGATGAATTGCTCAAATACAACATCGAACCGGTCATCACCCTTTCCCACTTTGAAATGCCGTTACATCTGGTCCAGCACTACGGCGGCTGGACCAATCGTAAAGTCGTTGATTTCTTTGTCCGTTTTGCTGAAGTCGTGTTTGAACGCTACAAGCATAAGGTCAAATACTGGATGACCTTCAACGAAATTAACAACCAGCGAAACTGGCGCGCGCCGCTGTTTGGCTACTGCTGTTCCGGCGTGGTGTATACCGAGCATGAGAATCCAGAAGAAACCATGTATCAGGTCTTACATCATCAGTTTGTCGCCAGCGCGCTGGCGGTAAAAGCGGCACGTCGTATTAATCCACAGATGAAAGTGGGCTGTATGCTGGCGATGGTCGCGCTGTATCCTTTCTCCTGTAAACCAGAAGATGTGATGTTTGCTCAGGAATCGATGCGTGAACGCTACGTCTTTACCGATGTACAGCTGCGCGGCTATTACCCGTCCTATGTGTTGAACGAGTGGGAGCGCCGCGGATTTAACATCAAAATAGAAGATGGCGATCTTGAAGTGCTGCGCGAAGGCACCTGCGATTATCTTGGTTTCAGTTATTACATGACCAACGCGGTCAAAGCCGAAGGCGGTAGCGGCGATGCGATTTCCGGTTTTGAAGGCAGCGAACCGAACCCCTATGTTAAAGCATCTGACTGGGGCTGGCAGATTGACCCGGTGGGCCTGCGTTATTCATTGTGTGAACTGTACGAACGCTATCAAAAGCCGCTATTTATTGTCGAAAACGGTTTTGGTGCTTACGACAAAGTAGAAGAAGATGGCAGCATCAACGACGACTATCGCATTGACTACCTGCGCGCCCATATTGAAGAGATGAAAAAAGCGGTCACTTACGATGGTGTCGACCTGATGGGCTACACGCCGTGGGGCTGCATCGACTGCGTGTCGTTCACCACCGGTCAGTACAGCAAGCGCTACGGCTTCATCTACGTGAACAAGCACGATGACGGTACGGGCGATATGTCGCGTTCGCGTAAGAAGAGCTTCAACTGGTACAAAGAGGTGATTGCCAGCAACGGCGAGAAGCTTTAACTCCTGCACGTTACCCGCCAGTCGGCGGGTAACACTTTGAACGAGTCTTACCAGGTCTTACCTATTTTAAATTCCCAGCGTACATCTTCCATTTTGGTTGGCGACTTCGCTTCCTGCATTACCGGGAAGAAGGCTCCGGCACCAAACCATAATTTCAGTGAATCGACGGCAATATTAAATGACGGACCAACAACCCATTCGGTAGTTCCAGAATGGTTATTAATTACGCTGCCATTAGACAGTTTTTTCGTTCCAGAGGCATTATTGCTGTAGGCACTTTCCAGACCAAGATCCAGCGGTAAATCGCTAAACATATACCGCACCTGGGTATTCCACTGGAATTCGTTACCTCGTTTCACGTCCTGGTTACCGCGCTCAAATGGTCCCTGATATACAAAACCCATATCCCCTTTAATGTTAGGAGTAAATAATTTTGTTAAAGTGAGTGTTACTCTTCCTCCCCAGGCGCTATTCCCAGGCAAATGATTATCTCCATCTTGCCCGGTGGGTAGTAATACTGCCCCACCTACCGTAACCCAAAACGGATCACCTCTTCGCTGGCTCATTAAAGCATAATTGACCCCCACCGATTGGTCGCCCATTCCCTCTATGTGCTCAGGAGACAGATTGTCTCGTTTGTTATTGATATAGGAACCCACAGTTGATAATTCCAGTCTGTCGGTCAAACCGTAACGAATCTTCAATAACCATATCTGGGAGTAAACATCCGGACTTCCGTGCCCCTCGATTTGATGATCTTTATCGCGAAATGAGCTATTCACGGCGGTTAATAACTTTCCTTCCGGCAATACTGAACCACCAGAAATAGCGGTATTAACTGGTGCACCTAATAGATTACTGGGATTATTTTCTCCGTTAGCTGCCATTGCATTCATTAATAGAAAATATGTCATTAATGGCAGAAATATAAATCGTTTCATTATTCCCTCCAGGTATAAAAAACAAAGCGCTAAGTTAATAAATATTTACGTTATTTATGTTTATTTTTAATTTATAATTTATAATTTATAATTTAAATTAATAACTTGATGAATTTAATATACGGAAATTTTTGTAACTATATTGAGAGGTAAATAACGATTCCGGAGAGAAACTATTTGTAACCACATGTAAATATACTGTGTTGTTTTGATTAAATAACAGCAAGGTAAAAATGATGCACAATGAATCATTAGGCTCTAAAAAAGCGGTAATTTAATTCTGGCTAATACACTGATACAAACGCCAGGTTGCCTGACAGGAGCCAACGATTTACTGTAATATATTGAATTAGTAACACTTTGTAGCCTGAATAAGTCACTCACACTGCATCCGACATCAACAAAGCGCACTTTATTAACAAGCTGAAAAGGCGCCGAAGCGCCTTTAGAAAACAGTCGAATCAGTAAATTACTGGTAGTCGCTAATCGGTACGCAGGAGCAGAACAGGTTACGGTCGCCATAAACATCATCCAGACGTTTCACCGTCGGCCAGTATTTGTCTGCCACGCCTGCCGGGAATACGGCAACTTCACGGCTGTACGGATGCGCCCACTCGGCGACCAGTTCGCTCTGAATGTGCGGCGCGTTCACCAGCGGGTTATCTTCCAGCGGCCAGACACCGGCTTTCACCTGGTCAATCTCTGCGCGGATAGCCAGCATCGCATCGATAAAGCGATCCAGCTCGGCCTTACCTTCAGATTCCGTCGGCTCTACCATCAGCGTGCCCGCCACCGGGAACGACATGGTTGGCGCATGGAAACCGTAGTCGATCAGACGTTTGGCAATATCCAGCTCGCTGATGCCGGTTTCTTCTTTCAATGGGCGAATATCAAGAATACATTCGTGCGCCACTCGGCCATCTCGACCAGTATACAGTACCGGGTACGCGTCTTTCAGACGGCTGGCAATGTAGTTAGCGTTAAGAATCGCGACCTGGCTTGCCTGCTTCAGGCCTTCTGCACCCATCATGCGGATGTACATCCAGCTGATTGGCAGGATAGAGGCACTACCGAACGGCGCCGCAGAAACCGCGCCCTGACGGGTTAACATGCCTTCGATTTGCACCACGCTATGACCCGGTACGAACGGTGCCAGATGCGCTTTCACGCCGATCGGTCCCATGCCTGGGCCACCGCCGCCGTGCGGAATGCAGAAAGTTTTATGCAGGTTAAGATGCGAAACGTCCGCGCCAATAAAGCCCGGTGAGGTAATGCCGACCTGAGCGTTCATGTTCGCGCCGTCAAGGTAAACCTGACCGCCGAACTGGTGCACAACTTCACACACTTCACGGATCGTTTCTTCATAGACGCCGTGGGTGGACGGATAGGTCACCATGATGCAAGAGAGGTTCGCAGCATGTTGTTCTGCTTTGGCCCGCAGATCGTCCAGGTCGATGTTGCCGTTCTTATCACACGCCACAACCACCACCTGCATTCCTGCCATATGTGCAGAAGCAGGGTTAGTGCCGTGAGCAGAGGCCGGAATCAGGCAGATATCGCGATGCCCTTCGTTGCGGCTTTCGTGATAGTGACGAATCGCCAGCAGCCCCGCGTATTCCCCCTGTGCGCCGGAGTTCGGCTGCATACAGACGGCGTCGTACCCGGTGAGTTTCACCAGCCAGTCAGAAAGCTGGCTAATCATCTGATGATATCCTTCGGCCTGTTCCGGCGGGCAGAACGGGTGCAGTTCAGCGAATTCCGGCCAGGTGATAGGAATCATCTCGGCGGCGGCGTTCAGCTTCATGGTGCAGGAACCCAGCGGGATCATCGCCTGGTTCAGCGCCAGATCTTTACGCTCCAGCGAGTGCATATAGCGCATCATCTCGGTTTCGCTGTGGTAACGGTTAAATACCGGATGCGTCAGAATCGCATCGTCACGCAGCATACTTTGCTGAATGGAACGGCTATCAAGCGCCACGTCTTTATCCAGTGTTTCAATGTTCAGACCGTGGCTGCCGCCCAGCAAAACATTGAACAACTGCGCCACATTCTCACGGGTGGTGGTTTCATCGAGCGTAATACCAACCGCGTTATGAATATCGCTGCGCAGATTGATCTCTGCCGCTTCCGCACGCGCCAGTACCGCAGCTTTATCAGCCACTTCCACACACAGGGTGTCGAAGTAGTGCGCATGACGCAGCTTTAAGCCTTTCTGTTGCAGACCTGCCGCCAGAATATCGGTCAGGCGGTGGATACGATTCGCAATGCGCTTCAGACCAACCGGACCATGATAAACGGCATACAGACTGGCGATGTTAGCCAGCAGTACCTGCGAGGTACAAATGTTGGAGTTCGCTTTCTCACGACGGATATGCTGCTCGCGAGTCTGCATCGCCATGCGCAGTGCGGTATTGCCCGCCGCATCTTTTGAGACGCCGATAATACGGCCTGGCATGGAGCGTTTAAATTCGTCTTTGGCGGCAAAGAACGCCGCGTGCGGGCCACCGTACCCCATCGGTACGCCGAAGCGTTGCGCAGAGCCGAAAACAATGTCCGCGCCCTGTTTGCCCGGAGCCGTCAGCAGCACCAGCGCCATAAAATCGGCGGCGACGCTGACCACAACTTTACGGGATTTCAGCTCAGTAATCAGTGCGCTGTAGTCGTGAATTTCGCCCGTGGTGCCTACCTGTTGTAACAGCACGCCAAACACATCCTGGTGATCCAATGCTTTCGCCGCGTCATCCACAATGACGTCAAAACCAAAGGTTTCGGCGCGAGTACGCACGACGTCCAGAGTTTGCGGATGGACATCAGAGGCGACAAAGAACCGGTTGGCATTTTTCAATTTGCTGACGCGCTTTGCCATCGCCATCGCTTCAGCGGCGGCGGTCGCTTCATCCAGCAGCGAGGCGGAAGCCATGTCCAGCCCCGTCAGGTCCAGCGTCACCTGTTGGAAGTTGAGCAGCGCTTCCAGACGCCCCTGAGAGACTTCCGGCTGATAAGGGGTGTAGGCGGTATACCAGCCTGGATTTTCCAGCATGTTGCGCAGGATAACCGGCGGTAGCTGCACGGCGGTGTAGCCCATGCCAATGTACGACGTGAAGCGCTTGTTACGCCCGGCGATGGCTTTTAATTCCGCCAGTGCGGCATATTCGGTTGCCGCCTCGCCAATCTGCGGCGGAGTCGCGAGCTGAATGTCTTTCGGCACAATCTGACCTGTCAGCGCGTTTAACGACTCGGCGCCAACCACATTCAGCATCTCTTGCTGCTGCGCGGCGTCCGGTCCGATGTGGCGTTCAATGAAAGCGCCGCGGTTTTCAAGCTGGCTTAACGTCTGTGTCATGGGCGATGGTTCCTGAAACGTGCAGTGAATCGTGATTGTCTCTAACTCAATTGCCCGGTGGCGCTGACGCTTACCGGGCCTACGCGTGCGAAAACGAATACGCAAAATAATTCGCGTTGCAGTGAGTAGGCCGGATAAGCATTAGCGCCATCCGGCACAACATTATTCGTCTTCTAACAATGCCTCGTACGCGGTGGCATCCAGCAGCGATTCAAGTTCGCTTTCATCGCTGGCTTTGATTTTAAAGATCCAGCCACCGGCATACGGTTCGCTGTTCACCAGCTCCGGGGAGTCGCTCAGCGCATCGTTTACCGCCACGATCTCGCCGCTTACCGGCGCATAAATGTCGGACGCCGCTTTTACGGACTCCGCCACGGCGCAGTCGTCGCCCGCGCTTACGGTCGCGCCGACTTCCGGCAGATCAACAAAAACCATATCGCCCAACAGCTCCTGAGCGTGTTCAGTAATGCCAACGGTGTAAGTGCCATCCGCTTCTTTACGCAGCCATTCGTGTTCTTTGCTGTATTTCAGTTCTGCGGGTACGTTGCTCATCAATTAATCTCCAAAAAAGGATGAATCACGCGACGGCTTTGCCGTTACGCACAAAAACAGGTTTAGTCACTTTTACCGGCATTTCACGGTTACGAATTTGTACAATCGCCGTCTCGCCGATGCCCGCCGGAACGCGCGCCAGCGCAATGCTGTAGCCCAACGTTGGGGAAAACGTCCCGCTGGTGATAATGCCTTCTTGCTGATTGCCCTGCGCATCGGTAAAACGCACCGGCAATTCATTACGCAATACGCCCTTCTCGGTCATCACCAGACCGACAAGCTGCTCATGGCCTTTTTCACGCTGCATCTCCAGCGCCTCACGGCCAATAAAGTCGCGGTCAGCAGGTTCCCAGGCGATAGTCCATCCCATATTAGCCGCCAGCGGAGAGATACCTTCATCCATCTCCTGACCGTACAGGTTCATGCCTGCTTCCAGACGCAGCGTGTCGCGCGCGCCAAGACCGCACGGCTTCACGCCCGCCTCCACCAGCGCACGCCAGAAATCCGCCGCTTTTTCATTCGGCATGGCGATTTCATAGCCCGCTTCGCCGGTATAACCGGTGGTGGCGATAAACAAATCACCCGCCTGAACGCCGAAGAACGGCTTCATACCTTCTACTGCATGGCGCTGTTGGTCAGTAAACAGAGTCGCCGCTTTTTCCTGCGCATTCGGCCCCTGTACCGCAATCAGCGACAGGTCGTCACGAACGGTGATGTCGATGGCATAAGGTTCAGCGTGTTGGGTAATCCAGGAGAGGTCTTTTTCGCGGGTGGCGGAGTTAACAACGAGACGGAAGAAATCTTCAGTGAAGTAGTAGACGATAAGGTCATCAATCACGCCGCCCGATGCGTTAAGCATACCGGAGTAGAGGGCTTTACCCGTCTTCGTTAGCTTCGCGACGTCGTTTGCCAGCAGATAACGTAGAAACTCTCGTGTACGGCTGCCATGAAGATCGACAATGGTCATATGCGATACATCAAACATCCCGGCATCGGTGCGCACAGCGTGGTGTTCATCAAGCTGAGAGCCGTAATGCAGGGGCATCATCCAGCCATGAAAATCGACCATGCGGGCGCCGCATAGCGTGTGTTGTTCGTACAAAGGCGTCTGTTGGGCCATCTTTTCCTCGTTGAATTAGCGGGGGCTAACAACCATTTTCATGGGAAATCTTCGCCACGAAACCTGGCATCGACGCTCTTTTTCCTGCGCCGACGCAAACGTTCTCTTGCTCCTGAACTTACCACCGAACCAGGCGCTAAACCATAAGGCTGAATTTACCATCACATTAGCTTATGACTAAAAAGCGCTAAAATCCCATCAGCACAAAAAACCACTATTACGCTAAATAACCGTCATAAAAAGGAAGCTGATACGATTTATCACAACATAAATTAATATTAAATGCGGAAAAAATGTCGAAAATCGCGTTCGCTAAAAATAATAACATTAGAAAATATAATGCGAAATAGGCGGTGAAATTAGATTATTTCAAACGAGGAAAGCCCCCCGGCGCGATAGCCGGGAAAGCAAAGTGTGACGGGTTTCAAACTCTTGCTGGCGTGCAGTCAGACGCTTAACGAAGCCATTGCGGAAGGTCGTTTAGCCCCATTGCCTGGCGAAGCAGTTGAGGTTTGACGCCGGGGAGCGTATCCGCCAGTTTCAGCCCGATGTCGCGCAGCAATTTTTTTGCCGGGTTTTCGCCGGCAAACAGGTCACGAAAACCTTGCATCCCGGCAAGCATCATCGCCGCGCTATGTTTACGGCTACGCTCATAACGACGGAGATAAAGATGTTGGCCAATGTCTTTGCCCTGGCGCTGAAGCCGGCGCAGATCGTCCACCAGTTCGGCCGCGTCCATAAAGCCGAGGTTGACGCCTTGCCCTGCCAGCGGATGGATGGTGTGCGCGGCATCGCCGACTAACGCCAGACGATGCGCGGCAAACTGGCGAGCATAGCGGCCCGTCAGCGGAAAAACCTGCCGTTCGCTTTCCAGGCGGCATAAGCCCAGCCGATTATCGAAGGCGATAGTCAACGCCTGGTTAAACGCCTCGTCGCCGCTCTGTTGCATACGCTCCGCATCCTGCGGAGAAAGCGACCAGACAATGGAACACAGATGCGGATCGCTTAACGGCAAAAACGCCAGAATACCTTCACCATGAAACACCTGGCGAGCAACCGCGCCGTGCGGCTCTTCGGTGCGGATAGTCGCTACCAGCGCATGGTGACGGTAGTCCCAGAAAGTTAAGGGAATATCCGCTTTGTTACGCAGCCAGGAGTTGGCGCCATCCGCGGCAATCACCAGACGCGCGGTTAACATCGCGCCATCTTTTAAAGTCAGGAAGGCGTCGTTCTCTCCCCAGGCGACCTGCTGTAACTCCGCTGGCGCCATTAAGGTGATATCCGCCGCTTGCTGCGCTTTTTGCCACAGTGCATAGTGAATGACGCTGTTTTCAACAATATGCCCCAGATGGCTATATCCCATGCTTGCGTCATCAAACGTAATACGGCCAAAGCTGTCTTTATCCCAGACTTCCATACCGTGGTAGCAACTTGCCCGTCGCGCCACAATGTTTGACCATACGCCAAGACGGGTAAGCAGTTTTTCGCTGGCGGCATTAATCGCCGACACCCGAAGCTGAGGCGGGGCATCGTTCGCCAACGGCTGGGGAACAACGTGATCCAGCACCGCAACGCGCAAACCGCTCCCCTGCAAGCCGCAGGCGACAGCCAGTCCCACCATGCCTCCGCCAACTATTGCTACATCAACACTTTGCACTATTTACTCCTGGAAACCGGAACAATCAAAACCGTAGGCCGGATAAGGCGAAGCTGCCATCCGGCATTTTTACGAACACGATGCCGGATGGCGGCGTAAATGCCTTATCCGGCCTACAGATCTGCTTAACGCGCAACCCAACCTAAGGTCCGCTGTGCCAGCGCATCGCGCGCAGGCGGTAATAACTCCATCGCCATTAAACCGATATTGCGCCCAATAACCAGCGGCGCCCAACGATTTGCAAACACATGGACCAGACCGTTCGTTACGCCAATCGTCGTATCCCGATCAACCTGACGACGCTGCTGATAGCGCGATAATACGTGCCAGGCGCCAATATCCTCGCCCGCGTCCTGTGCCGCGACCAGCGTTTCCGCCAGGCTCATGACATCGCGCAGACCGAGATTAAACCCTTGTCCGGCGATAGGATGCAACGTCTGCGCCGCATTGCCGACCACGACAGTCCGGTGAGTAAACACTTTCGCCGCCGTAGTCAGGGCAAGCGGATACACGCTGCGCTTACCGGCCTGAGTAATTCGCCCCAGCCGCCAGCCGAACGCGGCCTGCAATGCATGACAGAACTGCGCGTCGGACCAGCTCAGCACCTCATCGCGCTGGTCGAGCGGGTGACACCAAACCAGCGAACATCGGCCATGCGACATCGGCAACATCGCCAGCGGGCCATTGGGGGTAAAACGTTCAAAGGCGCGTCCCTGATGCGGGATAGCGGTCGCGACATTCGCTATCACCGCTAACTGTTCGTAAGGCTCCTGACGCCAGTCAACGCCGCAGGCTGACGCGAGCGCGGAGTGGGTACCGTTAGCCGCCACCAGCACGCTGCCAGCTATCACATTGCCGTTTTCCAGAGTGACGTTAACTTGCTGTTGGGTACGCGACACGCTGGCTACGCGCTCCGGGCAGTGCAGCGTAACGCCTGGCGCTTTACGCAAGAGCGCAAACAGACGCAGCCCGATATCATGCAGCTCCGCAACGTGACCCAACGCTGCCAGGCTGTAATCCTGCGCGTCGAGAGTCACAAATCCGGCATGACCGCGATCGCTGACGTGTACGGTGTTGATTGCCGTTGCGCAATCGGAAATCGCCTGCCAGACGCCAATTCGCGCCAGTTGCTGGCAAGTGCCCGCCGCCAGCGCAATCGCTCTGGCGTCAAAGCCGGGATGACCGTCGGCTTCAGGCGCTTTCGCTTCAATCAGGTGTACCGGCAACGTCCCATGACTGAACTGAGAGATGGCCAGCGCCAGCGTTGCGCCTGCCATGCCGCCGCCAACGATAATGACGCTCATTGCTGCCGCGCCGCCGCCATTAATGCCTCAATGTCATCCGCCTTCTTCACAACGCCAGCGGTCAGGTTGTCATTACCGGTTTCGGTAATGACAATGTCATCTTCAATTCGAACGCCAATGCCGCGATACGCTTCCGGCACGTCGGCATCCGGCGCAATATAGAGGCCTGGCTCTACGGTCAGCACCATGCCCGGCTCCAGGATGCGGGAGCGATCCGGCCCATAAACCCCGACATCATGAACATCCAGCCCCAGCCAGTGGCTCAAGCCATGCATAAAGAAAGGACGATGCGCATTTTCGGCAATCAGTTGATCAACCTCTCCTTGCAAAATCCCCAGCTTCACCAGCCCGGTTATCATGATGCGCACGACTTCGCCGGTCACCTCCTGAATAGAGGTACCAGGACGGAACAGTCGCAGGCTGGTCTCCAGCGATTCCAGAACGATGTCATAAATTTCACGCTGAGCTGGCGTAAATTTCCCGTTCACCGGGAAAGTACGCGTGATGTCGCCCGCGTAACCTTTATATTCACAGCCCGCGTCGATAAGCACTAAATCACCGTCGCGCATTTCACTTTCGTTTTCAGTGTAATGCAGGATACAGCCATTTTCGCCGCTGCCGACAATGGTGTTATAGGAGGGATAGCGCGCGCCGTGGCGATTAAATTCGTGGTGAATTTCCCCCTCCAGCTGATACTCAAACATCCCCGGACGGCATTTTTCCATCGCGCGGATATGCGCCAGCGCGCTAATTTCCCCGGCACGGCGCAGGACAGCAATCTCTTCCGGCGATTTGAACAGGCGCATCTCATGGACGATCGGTCGCCAGTCAGTCATGGTGGCCGGCGCGGTCAGATTCTGGCGGGAGCCTTTACGCAGCTTCTCCAGCGCAGCCAGAACAATCTCGTCGGCATACGCATATTCGCCCTGCGCGTGGTACACCACATCCAGACCATTAAGCAACTGAAAGAGTTGCTGGTTGATTTCGCTAAACGCCAGCGCCCGGTCAACACCCAGTTTTTCCGGCGCGGCATCCTGTCCTAAACGGCGACCAAACCAGATTTCCGCCGTCAGGTCGCGAACGCGGTTGAACAAAACGCTGTGGTTGTGGGTGTCATCACTCTTAATCAGTACCAGCACGGCTTCCGGTTCGTTAAAACCGGTGAAATACCAGAAGTCGCTACTCTGGCGATACGGATATTCACTGTCTGCGCTGCGCGTCGCCTCCGGCGCGGCAAAGATCAGCGCGGCGCTGCCGGGCTGCATTTGCGCCAGTAATGCCTGGCGACGGCGTTGGTATTCCTGCTGAGTCATGACATGGCCTCCATTTCGTTTTTTCTTAGTGTAGCGTCGGTTTACGCACTTCCGGCGCGGTAGGCTGTTGGCGCGTGAAAGTGTCATGACATAACAGCGCCGCAACACGGACATATTCGATGATCTCTTCGAGCGACATCTCCAGCTCTTCCTGATCTTCGCTCTCATCATAACCAAGCTGCGCAATATTACGCAGGTCGTCAATCGCTTCACCCGTTTCGCCGGTGACTTTATCAAGTTTAGGCTGCGTTACGCCGAGGCCAAGCAAAAAGTGGTTAACCCACCCGGCTAATGCATCAGCGCGATCGAATACGCTGACATCGTCGCCTTCAGGCAGATAAAGCTGAAAAAGAAAGCCGTCGTCTTCCAGCGCGTCGCTGGTCGCCGCGTGCATTTTGCGCAGCGCCTGAGCAAGCTCATGCCCGAAGGCCAGACCTTCGTTCGTCAGGTCGTGCAACAGCGGCTGCCATGAGCTGTCGTTGTTGCCGCCGCAAATCATCCCGCTGATTAAACCATGCATTTCAGCCGGGGTCAGACCGGCCCCTTGTTGATTCAAAAACCGGTTCATTTCGTTGTAACCAGGCATTTCGTTCTGTATAGACATAAGCATTCGTCATCAAAGGGAGGATATTCATGATATGCTACCACTTTGGACCCTGGTGAACCAGAAAAGGGCTTGTATCTTCACACCAGGGTAGCTATAGTGTCGCCCCGTCGCGGACCCTGGGTCTGGAGACGAAGGCAGCGCAGTCAATCAGCAGGAAGGTGGCATGTCTGCACAACCCGTCGATATCCAAATATTTGGCCGTTCACTGCGAGTGAATTGCCCGCCTGACCAAAGGGATGCGTTGAATCAGGCTGCGGACGATCTGAATCAGCGGTTGCAAGATCTGAAAGTTCGCACTAGAGTCACAAATACTGAGCAGTTGGTTTTCATTGCCGCATTGAATATCAGCTATGAGTTAACTCAGGAAAAAGCGAAGACCCGCGATTACGCGGCGAGCATGGAACAACGTATTCGGATGCTACAACAGACCATCGAACAGGCGTTGCTTGATCAAGGTCGCATAACCGAAAAAACGGGCCAAAACTTTGAATAACACTTTTCGCTTTACTATGGTAAAGTGATTGTGAAAACAGAATTTCTCTGAGATGTTTGCAAGCGGGCCAGTCCCCTGAGCCGATATTTCATACCACAAGAATGTGGCGCTCCGCGGTTGGTGAGCATGCTCGGTTCGTCCGAGAAGCCTTAAAACTGTGACGACACATTCACCTTGAACCAAGGGTTCAAGGGTTACAGCCTGCGGCGGCATCTCGGAGATTCCCCTTCTGACTGGCGACAGCCATGACGCAACTTCCCGAACTCTCTTTATCACGACAAGAAATCCGCCGAATGATTCGGCAACGTCGCCGTGTGCTAACGCCAGAGCAGCAACGCCGTTTTGGTCAACAGGCCGCCGCCCGAATGCTCAGCTTTCCTCCCGTCGTGATGGCGCACACTGTCGCCGTGTTTCTCTCCTTTGATGGCGAACTCGACACCCAGCCGCTGATTGAACAGCTATGGCAAGCGGGCAAGCGCGTCTACCTTCCGGTTCTTCATCCCTTCAGCCCTGGCAACCTCCTGTTCCTGCACTATCATCCGCAGAGTGCGCTGGTGACCAACCGCTTAAAGATCCAGGAGCCACGGCTTGATGTCCGCGACGTATTACCGCTGGCAAAGCTGGATGTGCTGGTAACGCCGTTAGTGGCGTTTGACGAAGACGGGCAGCGCCTGGGGATGGGCGGCGGATTTTATGACCGTACGTTGCAAAACTGGCAGCAGCATAAGATCCAGCCCGTGGGCTACGCACATGATTGCCAGTTAGTAGAAAAGCTGCCGGTTGAAGAGTGGGATATCCCGCTGCCTGCGGTGGTGACGCCGTCCAAAATTTGGGAGTGGTAGCCGTGTTTTGTCGATTGACAGCGTCGCTTTTTTGACCTAAATTTCTCGGTGAAGGGTGAGGGAGGCGAACCTCCCTCCTGCGTACTCTCTGTTAATATGCTGGCGTAGCGATGATTAACAGGATCAGCAGCATGATGACGTATCTCATCATCGTCCCTTTCCTTTTTAGAGCCCCTGCCTCGGTAGGGGCTTTCCCGTTTCAGCGCTATGCTGAGCCCTTATCGTAAATTCCTTTGATTGCTGTACAACACGCAACGCTGCCTTTAATTACCAATTGCGGCAAGGCTCGAAAACAGAATGTATGCGTTACACGAAGAGATGTTGAGGCAGGGAAACCAGAGAAAGGATGGGCAGGTCATCTCCTGCCCATTTAGAGGAAATTAGTACAGCAGACGGGCGCGAATGGTGCCCGGAATCGCCTTCATCGCCAGCAGCGCTTTCTCCGCCACATCGCCATCGGCTTCTATATCAATTACCACATACCCCATTCGGGCGGAGGTTTGCAGATACTGCGCGGCAATGTTAACGCCCTGCTCGGCAAAGATCTGGTTAAGCGCGGTCAATACGCCCGGGCGGTTTTCGTGGATGTGCATCAGGCGACGACCGCCGTGCAGCGGCAGCGACACTTCCGGGAAGTTCACGGCGGACAGTGTCGAGCCGTTATCCGAGTACTTAATCAGTTTTCCTGCGACTTCCAGACCGATGTTTTCTTGCGCCTCCTGCGTCGAGCCGCCGATATGCGGCGTCAGGATCACGTTATCGAATTCGCACAGCGGAGAGGTAAACGGATCGCTATTAGTGGCCGGTTCCGTCGGGAAGACGTCGATAGCCGCCCCCGCCAGATGTTTCGTCGCCAGCGCGTCGCACAAAGCCGGGATATCCACTACCGTACCGCGCGCGGCGTTAATCAGCAGCGAACCCGGCTTCATCAGGGCAATCTCTTTTGCGCCCATCATGTTTTTGGTGGAGGCGTTTTCAGGTACGTGCAGACTGACCACATCGCTCATATTCAGCAATTCAGACAGGTGCTGCACCTGAGTTGCGTTACCGAGCGGCAGTTTATTTTCAATATCATAGAAATAGACATGCATCCCCAGCGATTCCGCCAGAATGCCCAACTGCGTTCCGATATGGCCGTAACCGATAATGCCAAGCTTTTTACCGCGCGCTTCGAACGATCCCGCCGCTAGTTTATTCCATACGCCGCGGTGCGCTTTGGCGTTCGCTTCCGGCACGCCGCGCAGCAGCAGCAATAGCTCGCCAATCACCAGCTCCGCCACAGAACGGGTATTCGAGAATGGCGCGTTAAAGACCGGAATACCGCGTTTTGCCGCCGCATTTAAATCCACCTGGTTGGTGCCGATGCAAAAACAGCCAATCGCCACCAGCTTCTCTGCGGCGTTAATCACTTCTTCTGTCAGATGAGTACGGGATCGCAGACCGATGAAGTGGGCATCGCGGATGGACGCTTTCAACTGTTCAGCGTCCAGCGCGCCCTTGTGATATTCAATGTTGGTGTAACCTGCCGCACGAAGGCTTTCCAGCGCCTTTTGATGCACCCCTTCAACCAGCAGAAATTTAATTTTATCTTTCTCCAGCGATACCTTTGCCATTTCCCCGATCCTGTCTTTTTTTGCCATCTGATGTTGTGTGCGGATTTGCATCCGTCCTTCAACATATCAAAAAAAATTATCACGGCAATATGAACGTTTGCGCCAGCGTCGTGAAGGAATCGCATACAGCGGGAAATAGCAGATGAAAATACCGGGAATAACTTTTTCTTTGGAGGGATCGGCAGGGCAAACGATTAAACGTGATACATGTCACCAAATTTGCCCTGACCGAATTTTTTACGCGGCAGGAAATGCGCCTGGCGGGATCATTTTACGATGGTTTTCACCCCGTCCGGCGTGCCGATCAGTGCGACATCGGCGCCACGGTTGGCGAACAACCCTACGGTCACGACGCCTGGAATCGCGTTAATGGCGTTTTCCAGCGCGATGGGATCAAGGATTTCCATCCCATAAACATCCAGAATCACGTTGCCGTTATCCGTGACCACGTTCTGACGGTACTCCGGACGCCCGCCCAGCTTCACCAGTTGACGAGCGACCGCGCTGCGCGCCATCGGAATCACTTCGACCGGCAACGGGAATTTGCCAAGAATATCCACCTGTTTAGAGGCATCCGCAATACAGATAAATTTCTCCGCTACGGAAGCAATAATTTTCTCACGGGTTAATGCCGCGCCGCCGCCTTTGATCATCTGCATATGACCGTTGATTTCGTCCGCGCCATCGACATAGATACCCAGGCTATCCACTTCGTTGAGATCAAACACATGAATACCGAGGCCTTTGAGTTTTTCAGTCGAGGCGTCCGAGCTGGAGACCGCGCCTTCAATCTGGCCTTTCATTGTGCCCAGCGCATCAATAAAGTGTGCGGCCGTTGAGCCTGTACCAACGCCCACAATGGTGCCGGGCTGTACATACTGAAGTGCCGCCCATCCTACCGCTTTTTTCAGTTCATCCTGCGTCATAGATCGTTTCGCCTGTGGTGTGAAAATACAGCCGCATTATAGAACATTGTCGGGAAAAATCTCCGTGTCCGTACACAGGCTACGGATTTCATCTGTACCGACGGCAAATTTATGTCATAGTGCGGAAAAAAATAACAGGAGCATGACACAACAATGAAACGTCCGGACTACAGAACACTACAGGCGCTGGATGCCGTTATACGTGAACGAGGATTCGAGCGCGCCGCCCAGAAGCTGTGCATCACACAATCCGCCGTCTCACAGCGCATAAAACAGCTTGAGAATATGTTCGGACAACCGTTGTTGGTGCGTACCGTTCCTCCTCGCCCCACGGAGCAAGGGCAAAAATTACTGGCTCTGCTGCGTCAGGTTGAACTGCTGGAAGAAGAGTGGCTGGGCGATGAACAAACCGGCTCTACACCGCTGCTGCTGTCGCTGGCGGTTAACGCCGATAGTCTGGCGACCTGGCTGCTTCCGGCGCTGGCGCCGGTGCTGGCGGACTCCCCTATCCGTCTCAATTTACAGGTGGAAGATGAAACGCGCACGCAAGAACGTCTGCGGCGCGGCGAGGTGGTGGGCGCGGTGAGTATTCAGCATCAGGCGCTGCCCAGCTGCCTGGTAGACAAACTGGGCGCACTCGACTATCTGTTTGTCGCGTCAAAGCCGTTTGCCGAGCGCTATTTCCCCAATGGCGTTACCCGGTCGTCGCTGCTGAAAGCGCCCGCCGTCGCGTTCGACCATCTGGATGATATGCATCAGGCCTTTTTGCAACAGAATTTCGATCTACCGCCCGGCAGCGTGCCGTGCCATATCGTTAATTCATCCGAAGCGTTTGTACAACTTGCGCGTCAGGGCACGACCTGCTGCATGATCCCTCACCTGCAGATTGAGAAAGAGCTGGAAAGCGGCGAGTTGATCAACTTAACGCCTGGTTTGCTACAGCGCCGGATGCTTTACTGGCACCGCTTTGCCCCGGAAAGCCGGATGATGCGCAAAGTGACCGACGCGTTGCTGGAGTACGGGCACAAGGTGCTGCGTCAGGATTAGCCTCTCTATGAATGCCGGATGGCGGCGTGAACGTCTTATCCGGCCTGCATGACCCCTTATTCCCTCGTCACTTCTTTGAAGTTCATCACAAAATCATTGCGTTCAGGCGGCAAAAAACGACGCGCCATTGGCTATTTTTTGCTGGCGACAAGGCGATTCAAAACGCTCACCGTATTAGCAAATCTTCATTTCATTGCGTAATACGGAGCAAAAAACGAGAACACCGGGAGAAAACGCGGCCTGGAAGCGCCCAGGCCGGGCGAGATTACTGCGTGCTGGCGGCCGTGGTCGACGTCTGCCCTGTTCCAGGTTCAAGCTGGAATACCACATCGACCTGATCGTCGAACTGAATGGTCGGCTGCTCGTAAGTTTCCTGCGCGGATACCGGCGCAGCATCTGCGGCTTTCATCATTCGCACCACCGGACTCGGCTGATAATTAGAGACATGGTAACGAACGCTGTAAACCGGCCCCAATTTGCTGTTAAAACCGGCTGCCAGCGCTTGCGCCTGATGAATCGCGTCATCAATGGCGGCTTTGCGGGCCTTGTCTTTATAGGCGTCCGGTTGCGCCACGCCCAGCGATACCGAACGAATCTCGTTCAGACCCGCCTTCAGCGCGCCGTCCAGCAGAGAATTAAGTTTATCTAACTGACGCAGCGTCACCTCAACGGTTCGCACCGCACGATACCCTTTCAGAATGCTTTTACCGTTTTGGTAATCATAATCCGGCTGCGTGCGCAGATTCGCCGCGCTAATGTCTTTTTTCGCAATCTGATTTTGCTCAAGGAAGGAAAGATATTGCGCCACGCGCTCATCGGCCTGCTTCTTCGCCGTCGCCGCATCCTTCGCCGCGACGTTCACTTCAATCGCTAAGGTGGCGATATCAGGCACAGCATCGACGCTTGCCGTACCGGAAGTCACGATGTGCGGGCCTTCCGGCAATTCGCTTGCCTGCGCCGACATTGCACTTAAACCCACTAATGCCGCCAGGGCCATCACTTTGAACTTCACAGTCTCTCCTCCATATTGCAGTCATTGCCCTGATATACAGGGCGCATGCAGGCAAGCTTAGCGGATATCGGCCTGTTGTCCATCAGACAACGCTTAGTTGAAAAGCGCGTGCATATGCGCGACGCCTTCCCGCGCCAGTTGGAAGGCGATAAGCCACATCACCACCCCAACCAGAATGTTGATAATGCGTTGAGCTTTCGCCGTACGCAGTCGAGGCGCAAGCCAGGCCGCCAGTAGCGCTAACCCAAAAAACCATAAGAACGACGCGCTAATCGTGCCGAGGGCGAACCAGCGCTTTGGTTCCATAGCCAGTTGTCCGCCGAGACTGCCCAACACGACAAACGTATCCAGATAAACGTGCGGATTCAGCCACGTTACCGCCAGCATCGTAGCAATAATTTTCCAGCGCCCCTGCTTCATAACCTCGGCGCTGGCCAGCTCCAGATTACTGCTCATTGCCGTTTTCAGCGCGCCAAAACCGTACCATAACAAGAACGCGACCCCGCCCCATGTGACCAGCGCCAGCAGCCACGGCGACTGCATCAGCAACGCGCTGCCGCCAAAAATACCGGCGCTAATCAGGACTAAATCACTTAACGCGCAAAGCAGCGCTATCATGAGGTGGTACTGGCGACGAATTCCCTGATTCATCACAAACGCATTTTGCGGGCCAAGCGGAAGGATCATGGCGGCGCCAAGGGCAAACCCTTGAAAATAATAAGATATCACGTTAACTACCCTGAGCTGTTTTTCTTAAAGGCAGACTATAGCGCGGGAATATTATTAGCGGAAATTGATAATTTTAATCACTAATAAGAAAAGCTAATGAAGAGACTGAATAACGGATGGCGGCTACGCTTATCCGCTCAATAACCAGAGAATACTGGAGGCGGATAAGCGCAGCACCGGCAGGCAGCACGGGAGGAAAATTACTCCGCGGCGTTATCTTTCACACGTTTAAAATTGACGTCCATCTGCGGGTACGGGAAGCTAATACCAGCGGCGTCGAATTCACGTTTAATACGTTCCAGCACGTCCCAGTAGACATTTTGCAGGTCGCTGCTTTTACTCCAGACACGCACCACAAAATTAATTGATGAGGCGCCCAGCTCATTCAAACGTACCGTCATTTCGCGATCTTTTAAAATACGATCGTCGGACTCGATAATCGTGGTTAGCAGCTGTTTCACCTGATCGATATCCGAATCGTAGGCCACCCCAATAATGAATTCGTTACGGCGAACCGGCTCACGAGAATAGTTGATGATATTTCCCGCGATAATTTTGCCATTCGGAATTACAATAATTTTGCCGTCTACCGCGCGCATTGTTGTGGAAAAGATTTGCACATTCAGTACCGTACCGGCAACGCCGCCTAAATCGACATACTCACCGGCGCGGAACGGACGGAACATAACCAGCAATACCCCAGCCGCAAGGTTAGAGAGTGATCCCTGTAATGCCAGGCCAACGGCTAAACCAGCGGCGCCCAGTACGGCAATAACCGAGGCGGTTTGAACCCCCACGCGACCCAAAGCCGCAATCAGCGTAAAAGCGATAACCCCATAGCGCACCAGCGCAGAAAGAAAGTCGGCCACTGTCGCATCAATATGACGCGCACGCATCAGACGATTTACCGTATTGGAAATCACACGCGCTACAATCAAGCCGATGATGATAATAGCGATAGCCGCAACAATATTCACAGCATAGCTGAGCAATAACGCCTGGTTGCGTACCAGCCAGGTGCCCGCACCATTTATGCTGTCGACAACATTCAAATCTTCCATTCAATATTCCTTGGTCATAGCAAAACAAGCAAATGAGATCATTCTCACGAAAAGAACTTTTTAAAGGTAAACAAAAACAGCGGAATATGCCATTTTTCGGCATCATCCCCAAAAAGGCAGGTACACTGTGAGTTGGCCGGATGAAAGCGCTAACGCCGCTCTCCGGGAATAACGATAAAAAAATGGCTTCCCAAGGGAAGCCATTTTAATCAACAGACTACATTACAGAACGTCAATCGCGTTCAGTTCTTTAAATGCTTTTTCCAGACGAGCGATCATCGAAGTCTGGCCAGCACGCAGCCATACGCGCGGGTCATAGTATTTCTTGTTCGGCTGATCTTCGCCTTTCGGGTTGCCCAGCTGACCTTGCAGATACGCTTCGTTTTCTTTGTAGTAGTTCAGAACACCTTCCCAGGTTGCCCATTGGGTATCGGTATCGATGTTCATTTTCACTACGCCGTAGCTTACGGAGTCTTTGATTTCCTGAGCAGTAGAACCGGAACCGCCGTGGAAAACGAAGTTCAGGCTGTTGTGCGGCAGGTTGTGTTTCTTAGAAACATAGTCCTGAGAATCACGCAGAATGGTCGGGGTCAGAACCACGTTACCCGGCTTGTAAACGCCGTGTACGTTACCGAAGGAAGCGGCAATGGTGAAACGCGGGCTGATTTTGCTCAGTTCAGTGTACGCGTAATCAACGTCTTCCGGCTGGGTGTACAGAGCAGAAGCGTCCATGTGGCTGTTGTCCACGCCGTCTTCTTCGCCACCGGTGCAACCCAGTTCGATTTCCAGAGTCATGCCAATTTTGGACATGCGCGCCAGGTATTTGGAGCAGATTTCGATGTTTTCGTGCAGAGACTCTTCAGACAGGTCAATCATGTGAGAAGAGAACAGCGGTTTACCGGTAGCCGCAAAGTGTTTTTCACCCGCGTCCAGCAGACCGTCGATCCACGGCAGCAGTTTCTTCGCGCAGTGGTCAGTGTGCAGGATAACCGGAACGCCGTAGTGTTCAGCCATCTGGTGAACGTGATGCGCGCCAGAGATAGCGCCCAGGATTGCCGCGCCCTGAGGTACGTCAGTTTTCACGCCTTTACCCGCGATGAAGGACGCGCCGCCGTTGGAGAACTGAACGATGACCGGTGCTTTAACTTTTGCAGCGGTTTCCAGAACAGCGTTGATGGAATCAGTGCCCACGCAGTTAACTGCCGGCAGAGCAAAATTGTTTTCTTTTGCTACCTGGAACACTTTCTGTACGTCATCACCAGTGATCACGCCTGGTTTTACGAAATCAAAAATTTTAGACATGTTTCGTTGTCCTGTATCGTCGGGCTTTGGGAAAAAACACGGGCCGCCCTGAATGTCAGATCGGCGATAAATCAACGGGCAGGAATCCCTGCCCGTAACGATTACTTCTTAGCGCGCTCTTCGAGCATCGCTACGGCTGGCAGAACTTTACCTTCCACGAATTCGAGGAATGCGCCGCCGCCAGTAGAAATGTAGGAAATTTTGTCAGCAATGCCGAACAGGTCGATTGCCGCCAGGGTGTCGCCGCCGCCAGCGATGGAAAACGCTTCGCTATCAGCGATGGCATTCGCCACGATTTCAGTCCCTTTACGGAAGTTCGGGAACTCAAACACGCCAACCGGGCCGTTCCACAGAATGGTTTTGGCATTCTTGAGGATTTCAGCCAGCTGCTGAGCGGAAGCATCGCCGATATCCAGGATCTGCTCGTCTTCTTTCACGTCGTTAACGGATTTCAGAGTCGCCGGTGCGGTTTCGGAGAACTCGGTGGCAACGCGAACATCAGTCGGAACCGGGATATCGCAAGTGGTCAGCAGACGTTTTGCTTCGTCAACCAGGTCAGCTTCGTACAGGGATTTACCGACGCTGTGGCCCTGAGCGGCAACGAAGGTATTGGCGATACCGCCGCCGACAATCAGCTGGTCAGCGATTTTAGACAGGGAATCCAGAACGGTCAGTTTGGTAGATACTTTAGAACCACCAACGATAGCCACCATCGGACGAGCCGGTTCTTTCAGCGCTTTACCCAGCGCATCCAGTTCAGCGGCCAGCAGCGGGCCTGCGCACGCGACGTCAGCAAATTTGCCGATACCGTGGGTAGAAGCCTGCGCGCGGTGCGCAGTACCAAAGGCGTCCATCACGAATACGTCACACAGGGCAGCGTATTTTTTAGACAGCGCTTCGTCGTCTTTCTTTTCGCCTTTGTTAAAGCGAACGTTTTCCAGAACCACCAGCTCACCTTCGGCCACGTCAACGCCGTCCAGGTAATCTTTGACCAGGCGAACCGGGTTAGACAGTTTGTCTTTCAGGTAGTTAACAACCGGCAGCAGAGAGAATTCTTCGTTGTACTCGCCTTCGGTAGGACGACCCAGGTGGGAAGTTACCATCACTTTCGCGCCCTGTTTCAGAGCCAGTTCAATGGTCGGCAGAGAGGCGCGGATACGCGCGTCGCTGGTCACTTTCCCTTCTTTAACAGGTACGTTCAGATCCGCACGGATAAAAACGCGTTTCCCGGCCAGATCCAGATCGGTCATCTTAATTACAGACATGGTGAATCCTCTCAATGATGCTTAAAGTTTTGTCGACGCTGACGCGTCGAGCCTGAAACCAACTGCGGCCATCGCTAACGTGGTGTCGAGCATCCGGTTAGCAAAGCCCCATTCATTATCGCACCAGACCAGCGTCTTGATCAGGTGGGCGCCACTGACCCGGGTTTGCGTGCCATCAACAATGGCGCTGTGCGGGTCGTGGTTAAAATCTATCGAGACCAACGGTGATTCCGTATAGTCAACTATACCATGAAATGCACCTTGTGCTGCTTTTTGCAGCAACTGGTTGACTTCACTGGCTTTTACTGGTTTTTTCACCGTTACGCTTAAATCGATCGCCGTCACATTAATGGTTGGAACGCGCACCGCAATCGCCTCAAAACGGTCGTTAAACTGCGGGAATATACGCGTAATGCCTGCCGCCAGTTTTGTATCTACCGGGATAATCGACTGGCTGGCCGCGCGCGTGCGCCGTAGATCGGAGTGATACGCGTCGATCACCTGCTGATCGTTCATCGCGGAGTGGATCGTCGTGACGGTACCAGACTCGATGCCGTAAGCATCATCCAACAATTTAATGACGGGAATTATGCAATTCGTGGTACAGGATGCGTTTGAGACAATACGATGTTCCGCACGCAGTTGGTTCTGGTTCACGCCAAAAACGACGGTGGCGTCAAGATCGTTGCTGCCCGGATGAGAAAAGAGCACTTTCTTCGCGCCAGCGGCAATATGCGCCTCGCCATGCTCCCGGTTGCCATATACGCCCGTACAATCCAACACGACATCCACGCCCAGTTCGCGCCACGGCAGATCCGCCAGCGTTCGTTCATGCAGAATACGAATGACATCGTCGCCGACAAAAAGCTGCTCGCGCTCGTGGCGAACCTCCCATGCAAAACGCCCGTGGCTGGTATCGTATTTCAACAAATGCGCCATGCCTGCGGCATCCGCCAGCTCGTTGATGGCCACCACGGTAATTTCCGCCCGACGTCCGGATTCATACAAAGCACGAACCACGTTACGCCCGATGCGACCAAAGCCATTAATCGCTATGCGTACGGTCATAGGTCTCCTGCAAGGCTATCCCGATTCAGATGAGGCTGACAGAGTAATGCAGCTCATCGTCGAGTAAAACCTCACCTGTCGCAAACTGCGACTGATTGGTTAATTGTCGAACATTTAATTAACTGAAACGCTTCAGCTAGAATAAGCGAAACGGGGAATAAAAGGAATGTTTGTCCAGTCGAAGAAGACAGTTATCTGACCTGCATCACATTTCATGGCCGCTTACGCTGCAATTTATTCCATATTTAAGAATCACCAGTACATCCGTCAGATCTTTTCATCGCCGCGTCACAAATACTGATTTATATCAGAAAGCGCTGCCGCCAGCGTCTATATTATCAGCGCCACGTCCGAGTCTCGGAGTCCTGTAACGATGACTGTATCTCACCACAATGCCTCTACAGCGCGCTTTTACGCGCTTCGTCTGCTTCCCGGCCAGGAAGTGTTTTCCCAATTACACGCCTTTGTGCAACAGAACCAATTACATGCCGCCTGGATTGCAGGGTGTACCGGCAGTCTGGCCGATGTTGCGCTGCGTTATGCCGGGCAAGAGGCGACCACATCGCTCACCGGCACGTTTGAAGTTATCTCGCTAAACGGCACGCTTGAATTGACCGGCGAGCATCTGCATCTCGCGGTATCGGATCCCTACGGGGCCATGCTCGGCGGCCATATGATGTCAGGGTGTACCGTGCGTACCACGCTGGAACTGGTTATCGGCGAGCTGCCAGCGCTGACGTTCAGCCGTCAACCGTGCGCCATTTCCGGTTATGACGAACTGCATATTTCTTCCCGTTAATTGACGACTCTTTAAGAGGTACTTTATGGCGCGTCGCCCGTTTTCCAGCCAGTCTCTGGTGCTGATTGTTATCGCTATTGCCATCAATATGATTGGCGGACAGCTTATTAGCATGTTGAAGCTGCCTATTTTTCTCGACTCGATCGGCACCTTAATTAGTGCGGTGCTGTTAGGGCCGTTCATCGGCATGTTGACTGGGCTTCTGACCAACTTGCTGTGGGGGCTTCTTACCGACCCTATCGCTGCCGCGTTTGCCCCGGTAGCGATGGTTATCGGCCTGGTCGCCGGGTGGCTGGCGCGCGCAGGCTGGTTTCGTACCCTGCCCAAAGTGATCGTCAGCGGCGTCGTCATTACGTTAGCGGTGACGCTGGTTGCCGTACCGCTTCGTACCGCGCTTTTTGGCGGCGTTACCGGCAGCGGCGCTGATTTATTCGTCGCCTGGATGCATTCAATGGGCCAAAACCTGGTAGAGTCGGTCGCGATTACCGTCATAGGCGCTAATCTGGTCGATAAAATTCTGACGGCGATCATCGTTTGGGTGCTGCTGCGTCAGCTACCGTTACGTACGACACGGCATTTTCCTGCGATGTCAGCCGTACGCTAAATGCATCCGTTTACCTCGTTAACCTTATGGGCGCTGGCGGCCTGCACCACGCTGCTGCTCCCTGCGCAGACCGTGCTCCCGATTTATAGCGCGGCGGCCTTCCTCTGTCTGCTGGCGCTGAAATCAACGCGGCGGCGGGCGAAGTATGTCGCCTGGCTGATGCTGTCTTTAGGGTTTGGGCTATGGCTGGTACATGGCGGTTGGCTAACGGAATGGATAAGCGGGCAGCCTCGCGATCCGCAACGCTGGATATATGCCGTTACGCTATGGCTACGCCTGCTGGCGATCGTGTCGACGTCGCAGCTATGGATGCAGTATGTGCCGGTTCAGCGGTTTATTCGCGCCCTGTTCGCTTCACGTCTGCCGCCCGGCATCGCTTACCTGTTCGCTGGCCCGCTGCTGGTCGTCGAACAGCTCAAACGACAACTGACGATCGTTCATGAAGCCCAGCGCGCGCGCGGCGTACCGCTGGATGAAGGCTGGTATCAGCGGCTACGGGCGATGCCTGCGCTGATCGTGCCGCTTACGCAAAATGCGCTTAACGATTTGACAATACGCGGCGCGGCGTTGGATATGCGGGGGTTTCGGCTGCATCAAGCCCGAACCACGCTGTGGGCGCCGAAAGATAGCATGTTACAGCGGGTTGCGCGGTATGGCATGGTACTGCTAATACTGGCGGAAGCGGGAGTATGGATATGGTTACGTTAGAGCAGTTTCGTTATCTTCCGTCCGATGCGACACGCCCGCCGGCATGTTTTGATTTCCACTATTCAACACCCGGAATAGTGGCGATAGTCGGCGATAACGGCAGCGGAAAAAGTACGCTGGCGCAACTGATGGCTGGCTGGTATCCGGATTATCTCCCCGGTGATATTGACGGCACAGGCTTACTGCTTGGCGTCCCTATCGGGCAGCTCCCGCTGGTAGAACAGTCGCCCACCATCCAGTTGGTGCAGCAATCGCCTTATTTACAGCTTTCCGGCTGTACCTTTAGCGTAGAGGAAGAGGTGGCGTTTGGCCCGGAGAATCTCGGCCTCCATGAAGCGGAGATTCTACGGCGCATTGACGAGGCGCTGACTCTGACAAACTGCCAGTCGTTACGCCATCGCCATCCCGGCACGCTCTCCGGCGGCGAAACGCAGCGGGTAGTAATTGCCAGCGCGCTTGCCATGCAGCCCAGATTATTAGTTCTTGATGAAGCCTTCAGTCGGCTGACGTCAGCGGCCACCGGGACACTGCTGGAACGGCTACAACAGTGGGCGCTGGAACGTCATTCTCTCATTGTGCTTTTTGAACGTAATCACTTTCCTTTTCTGACGCGATGCCAGCGGGTATGGCAATTGCGCGACGGAGCGCTAACCCCATTATGTTGACGTTAAATCAGGTCGCTTATCGCTGGCCGGATGCCGCAGCCGACTGTCTGCACGCCATCTCGCTTGAACTTCGTGACGGCGAATGGCTGGCGTTGACCGGCGATAACGGCGCGGGAAAATCAACGCTGTTACGGATTATGGCCGGCCTGCTTTCCCCCACTTCCGGCTCGGTAACGCTTAATGGAGAGCCGATTGCGCAGCTTAAAAATCGTCAACGCGCCGCCGCTATCGGCGTACTCTTTCAGGAAGCGGAAAACCAGATTTTCCACAGCAATGTCGCACAAGAGGTCGCTTTTGGGCTGAAACTACAACGCTTATCGGCGGAGGAAATTTCACGGCGCACGCAGGCCGCGCTGCGGTTATGCCAGCTAACGGACGTCGCCGAGGCGCACCCGCTTGATCTGCACGCCGCGCAGCGCCGGATGGTGGCGGTCGCCAGTCTGGAGGCGATGGCGCCGCCGGTGTTATTGCTGGATGAACCCAGCCGGGATTTTGACGCCCACTGGCTAACCGTATTTGAACACTGGCTGGCGACATGCCGGGCACGGGGAGCCAGCGTCGTGGCGATTAGCCATGACGCTGCGTTTGCCCGGCGTCATTTTTCACGGGTGGTACGGCTGGAAAACGGCAGGTTGTCAAAGGGGGAATAAAAAACGGGTCGCCGAAGCGACCCGTTTTATGCCGTATTAAGGATTACAGCAGCGCTTTCGCTTTGGCGATCACGTTGTCCACCGTGAAGCCAAACTCTTCAAACAGCAGCTCTGCCGGGGCGGATTCACCGAAGGTGGTCATGCCGACAATAGCGCCGTTCAGGCCGACGTATTTGAACCAGTAGTCAGCGATACCCGCTTCAATCGCCACACGCGCAGAGACCGCTTTCGGCAGCACGGATTCACGGTAGGCCGCATCCTGCTTGTCGAATGCGTCGGTGGACGGCATGGAAACCACGCGCGCCTTCACGCCTTCGGCAGTCAGTTTTTCGTAAGCGGCAACCGCCAGCTCAACCTCAGAACCGGTCGCAATGAAGATAATCTGCGGCTGGCCCGCACAATCTTTCAGTACGTAACCACCGCGGGCGATATTCGCCAGTTGCTCTTCAGTACGTTCCTGCTGCGCCAGGTTCTGACGGGAGAGGATCAGCGCGGTTGGGCCATCCTGACGCTCTACGCCATATTTCCACGCCACCGCGGATTCCACCTGGTCGCACGGACGCCATGTGGACATGTTCGGCGTTACGCGCAGGCTTGCCACCTGCTCGACCGGCTGGTGCGTCGGGCCATCTTCGCCCAGACCGATGGAGTCGTGGGTGTAAACCATCACCTGACGTTGTTTCATCAACGCTGCCATACGCACTGCGTTACGGGCATATTCGACGAACATCAGGAAGGTGGAGGTGTACGGCAGGAAACCGCCGTGCAGGGCGATACCGTTGGCGATAGCGGTCATACCGAATTCGCGCACACCGTAATGAATGTAGTTACCTGCGGCGTCTTCGTTGATAGCCTTAGAACCGGACCACAGGGTCAGGTTAGACGGTGCCAGGTCAGCGGAGCCGCCGAGGAATTCCGGCAACAGCGGACCGAAGGCTTCGATGGCATTCTGGGACGCTTTACGGCTGGCGATTTTGGATGGATTCGCCTGCAGTTTAGCGATGAACTCATTCGCTTTCGCATCGAAGTCAGCCGGCATGTCGCCTTTCATACGACGAGTGAATTCAGCAGCTTCCTGCGGGAAGGCTTTCTCATAAGCCGCGAATTTCTCATTCCATGCAGACTCTTTCGCCTGGCCGGCTTCTTTCGCATCCCACTGGGCGTAGATTTCAGACGGGATTTCGAACGGCGCGTACTTCCAGCCCAACTGTTCGCGGGTCAGCGCGATTTCCGCGTCGCCCAGCGGCGCGCCGTGGGAATCGTGGGTACCCTGTTTGTTCGGCGAACCGAAGCCGATGATGGTTTTGCACATCAGCAGGGACGGTTTGTCAGTCACGGCGCGAGCTTCTTCCGTGGCGCGTTTAATGGCGTCGGCATCGTGACCGTCAATGCCACGGATAACGTGCCAGCCATAGGCTTCAAAACGTTTCGCGGTGTCATCGGTGAACCAGCCTTCAACATGACCATCGATAGAGATACCGTTGTCATCATAGAACGCGATCAGTTTGCCCAGTTTCAGAGTACCAGCCAGAGAGCACACTTCGTGAGAAATGCCTTCCATCATGCAGCCGTCGCCCATAAAGACGTAGGTGAAGTGGTCAACGATGTCGTGGCCAGGACGGTTAAACTGCGCCGCCAGAGTTTTCTCGGCAATCGCCATCCCGACGGCGTTGGCAATACCCTGCCCCAGCGGGCCAGTAGTGGTTTCAACGCCAGCGGTGTAGCCCACTTCCGGATGACCCGGGGTTTTTGAATGTAGCTGACGGAAATTCTGCAGTTCGGACATCGGCAGGTCATAACCGGTGAGGTGCAGCAGGCTGTAAATCAGCATTGAGCCGTGGCCATTGGACAGCACGAAGCGGTCGCGGTCGGCCCAGGACGGGTTGGTCGGGTTGTGGTTCAGGAAATCACGCCACAGGACTTCGGCAATGTCAGCCATACCCATCGGGGCACCCGGGTGACCGGATTTGGCTTTCTGTACTGCGTCCATGCTCAGCGCACGAATAGCATTGGCAAGCTCTTTACGTGAGGACATTTTGACTCCAGATCGGATGTTGAAAGGCCATGCCCGTAACGACTTGACGACAGCGCGTTTTGGGCTACGCCGGAAAATTTGCCAACAATTTACCCCAAGCCGCGCGTCATGTACATGGAACATCCTTTTACCGCTTCAGAAATCTCCGGATCGTGCTCGCATGTTGCGCAATTAGCTAACTTGCCTGCCACGCTTTTCTTTATACTTAACCCAGGCGCTAATTCATCTGCAACGGGCGCATTTCAAAATAATATTAATTCGTATGGAAGAGAAAAATGAAAATTCGCGCTTTACTGCTTGCTTTGGGCATGGCGACGGTGCTGACCGGTTGCCAGAATATGGACTCTAATGGACTGCTTTCTTCGGGCGCTGAAGCTTTTCAGGCCTATACGTTAAGCGATGCGCAGGTAAAAGCGCTGAGCGATCAATCCTGTCAAGAGCTCGACAGCAAAGCGAAAATCGCGCCGGCGAGCAGCGAATACGCTAAACGACTGACAAAAATTGCCGCCGCTCTGGGGGATAACATTAACGGCCAGCCGGTGAACTATAAGGTTTACGAGACGAAAGACGTCAACGCGTTTGCCATGGCGAACGGTTGTATCCGCGTCTACAGCGGACTGATGGATATGATGACCGACAACGAAGTTGAAGCCGTGATCGGCCATGAAATGGGCCATGTCGCGCTGGGTCATGTAAAGAAAGGGATGCAGGTCGCGCTGGGCACTAACGCCGTGCGCGTCGCGGCGGCATCGGCAGGAGGAGTTGTCGGCAGCCTGTCGCAATCACAGCTTGGCGATCTTGGCGAAAAACTGGTGAACTCGCAGTTCTCTCAGCGTCAGGAGTCCGAAGCGGATGATTATTCTTACGATCTGTTGCGCAAACGCGGTATCAGTCCGGCAGGACTCGCTACCAGCTTTGAGAAACTGGCAAAACTGGAAGCGGGTCGTCAAAGCTCGATGTTCGACGATCACCCGGCGTCCGCCGCACGCGCACAGCATGTGCGCGATCGTATGAGCGCGGACGGGATCAAATAATCCCCGAACAGTGCCGGATGACGGCGTGAACGCCTTATCCGGCCTACACAGGCCCGGTAAGCGTAGGCCGGATAAGCGCAGTGCTATCCGGCAAAACAACTTACTCGCCCTTCTTCGCCGCCTGGATATAGAGCATTTCTAATGCCAGCGTCGCGGCCGCCAGAGCGGTGATCTCCGACTGATCGTAAGCCGGCGCGACTTCCACTACATCCATACCGACAATGTTCAGATCTTTCAGACCGCGTACCAGCTTAATGGCGCGATCGGAGGTCAAACCGCCGATCACCGGCGTACCGGTGCCAGGCGCAAACGCCGGGTCCAGACAGTCGATATCAAAGGTCAGATAGACCGGCATATCGCCGACGATCTGTTTCACCTGAGCGAGAATATCATCCACGCCGCGATCGTTGACCTGGCAGGCATCCAGCACGGTAAAGCCATTGTCTTTGTCAAACTCAGTGCGAATACCGATCTGTACCGAATGATGCGGATCGATCAGGCCTTCTTTCGGCGCGGTGTAGAACATCGTGCCGTGATCGAATTCGCAGCCGTTAGCGTAGGTATCGGTATGCGCGTCAAAATGTACCAGCGCCATTTTGCCAAAATGTTTCGCGTGGGCGCGCAGCAGCGGCAGCGTAACGAAGTGGTCGCCGCCGAAAGAGAGCATACGCTTGCCTGCAGACAGCAGCTTTTCAGCGTGCGCCTGTAATTTTTCACTCATTTCACGGGCATCGCCAAACGCATACACCAAATCGCCGCAGTCCACAACGTTCAGGCGCTCGCGCATGTCAAAATTCCACGGGAAACGGTGATGTTCCCAGGCGAGGTTGGTCGACACCTGACGGATCGCCGCCGGGCCATGACGACCGCCAGCGCGACCGGACGTTGCCATATCAAACGGTACGCCAGTGATCACCCAGTCGGCATCGCTGTCATACGGCTGGAAGTTCATTGGCAGACGTAAAAAACCAAACGCATTAGAAACCAGTGAGTTATCGTACTGATGACCTAAGGTGCTCATGTCCTGACCTCTTTTAGAGTCGTTGCATTAAAACAGATGAAAAAAATCCCCTCCGCGTCGTTAAACCCGACGAGGAAGGGATTGATTTGTAAATCGCTATTGCGGCGAATTATCGCCGTTAATTCATACGGGTTCAAGTGAGTATAGCATTCTGCCGGGTGGCGGCTTTACCTTATCCAGCCTGCATTCGTAGGCCCGGTAAGCGCAGCGCCACCGGGCATCAACGACTACTCATCTTCAAGATAAGTATAACCGTACAGTCCCGCTTCAAATTCCTCAAGGAACTGCTGCTGCAACGCATCGTCCAGATCCGTCTGTTTTACCTGGTCACGGAAATGCGTTAACAGCGTTTTTGGATCCAGTTGCACATATTGCAGCATATCCGCAACGGTATCGCCTTCGTCCGACAGCTCAACCTCGACGCTACCATCCGGGAAGACAAACACGTCAACCGCTTCAGTATCGCCAAACAGGTTGTGCATGTTACCGAGGATCTCCTGATAGGCGCCGACCATAAAGAAGCCGAGCATCGGCGGATTCTCTGGATCGTATTCCGGCATCGGCATCGTCGTGGCGATACCGTCGCCATCGATATAGTGGTCGATAGCGCCATCGGAATCACAGGTAATATCCAGCAGCACGGCACGACGTTCCGGTACCTGATCTAACCCTTCCAGCGGCAGTACCGGGAAGAGCTGATCGATTCCCCACGCGTCCGGCATCGACTGGAACAGCGAGAAGTTGACGTACATTTTGTCCGCCATTCGCTCTTGCAGTTCGTCGATAATTGGACGATGCGCACGGTTTTGCGGGTCCAGTTGCTTCTGCACTTCATGGCACATGCTGAGATAAAGTTGCTCCGCCCAGGCGCGCTCCTGCAAACTAAACGCGCCGGAAGAGTAGCCGATATGAATATCGTGCAGATCCATTTGGCTATCATGCAGCCATTCACGCAGCGAGCGGCGGGTGCCTGGCTTATGCATCTCCTGCCAGGTTTCCCACAGATTTTGCAGCGCGCGCGGCGCATCTTCAGCAGGGGCAGTCGGATCCGTGTATTCGTTACGCTCCACGCCGATAATGTTAGAGACCAGTACCGTATGGTGCGCAGTGACGGCGCGGCCAGACTCGGTAATCACCGTCGGATGCGGTAAACCATGCTCTTCGCAGGCATCGCCAATCGCCCAGATGATGTTATTGGCATATTCGTTCAGGCCATAGTTCACCGAACAGTCGGACTGCGAACGGGTACCTTCATAATCCACGCCCAGACCGCCGCCCACGTCGAAGCACTGGATATTAACGCCCAGCTTATGCAGCTCAACATAGAAACGCGCGGATTCGCGCACGCCGGTCGCGATATCGCGAATGTTCGCCATCTGCGATCCCAGGTGGAAGTGCAACAGTTGCAGACTGTCCAGACGCCCGGCGTCACGCAGGGTCTCCACCAGTTGCAGCACCTGGGTTGCCGCCAGGCCGAATTTTGATTTTTCGCCGCCGGAGGATTGCCACTTACCGGACCCCTGAGAAGCCAGACGCGCACGCACGCCCAGGCGAGGAACCACGTTCAGGCGCTCGGCCTCTTCCAGCACAATCGCGATTTCAGACATCTTTTCGATGACCAGATAAACCTTATGGCCCATCTTCTCGCCAATCAGCGCCAGCCGAATGTATTCACGGTCTTTATAACCATTACAGACGATCACGCTACGGGTCATGCCGGCATGCGCCAGCACCGCCATCAATTCCGCTTTCGACCCCGCTTCCAGCCCCAACGGTTCACCGGAATGGATAAGGGACTCTATCACGCGGCGATGCTGATTGACCTTAATCGGGTAAACGAGGAAGTAGTCGCCGTTATAACCGTAAGATTCACGCGCACGCTTAAACGCCGCGTTAATTGAACGCAAACGGTGTTGCAGGATCTGTGGGAAGCAGAACAGCGCCGGCAGACGCTGACCTTGCGCTTCGCGCGCTTTCACCAGTTTGGCAAGATCGACACGCGCTTCCGGTACGTCGGGATCGGGGCATACGCTGATATGGCCCAGCTCGTTGACGTCGTAGTAGTTATTGCCCCACCAGGCAATATTGTAAGTGCGCAGCATCTTGCTGGCTTCCTGGGAGCTCATTGCAACCTCCTGCATGGAGCGTAGTACACCCTGTTCGCCTGCTGACGAAGGCGACCCCATAGACATGTCGTCAGACATAGCGAACCTCAATTTTTATTAGCAAGTGTAAAACAGTTGACTACTATCGCAATCCGAAGACGCGATAACAACCCATAGACAAGCGGATTTTCCAGCAGATAGCGCTGATGCTCCGCCTGCGCGACCGGTTTCTTTTTCATATCATTGTAAACACGTAACCGAACTCACAGATAACGATTCGGCGAAACCACGAGAAAACTCTTGCGTTAACAAGAGCGCCCTTGTTCAGTCTTCAGCGCCATTGCCGGCTCTGGAATCCTGAGAAGCGCCGAGATGGGTATAACATCGGCAGGTATGCAAAGCAGAGATGCAGATTGCGGGGGACATGCGCGCACCAGAACGATGCGACAGATTCAGCAGAATACAACGGTTCATTATCTCGTATCACCTCCACGGCCGCCTCGTAAGACGAACCCACAAGCCAAAGCAACGTTTTAACCCGGCTGGAAGTGGCGACACGAAGAAAACGTCGTGTGCTTTTGTATGAGCCGCGCGTCGCGTTTTATACCCAGAACGCAGAAAAAAAGCAAAGCATAAATGCGCATAATGTCAGCATTATCAGAAACGTTTACCGCCTGATTTTGACCAACATTGCGACGGCCTTCAAAAAAAGCTGGAAATTGGGCGAAGAAGTGACCTAAAATAGCCGTCCAGATGTTAATCCATCCATACCGATTAACACTCAGACTGCCAGTGTCAGTGACCTTCAGACTCATGGTAGAATCTTCTGTCATGACTATTCCGCACAACAGTTTGAGCTAACTAAATTCTCCTTAGGTGAAATTAAATATGGCAAAACACCTTTTTACGTCTGAGTCCGTATCAGAAGGGCATCCTGACAAAATCGCAGACCAAATCTCTGATGCCGTGTTGGACGCTATCCTGCAACAGGATCCGAAAGCACGCGTCGCCTGTGAAACCTACGTTAAAACCGGCATGGTTTTAGTTGGCGGTGAGATCACCACCAGCGCCTGGGTCGATATCGAAGAGATTACCCGTAATACGGTGCGCGAAATTGGCTATGTGCATTCCGACATGGGCTTTGACGCCAACTCTTGCGCGGTACTGAGCGCAATTGGCAAACAGTCTCCGGATATCAACCAGGGCGTTGACCGCGCAGACCCGCTGGAACAAGGCGCGGGCGACCAGGGCCTGATGTTTGGCTACGCGACAAATGAAACCGACGTACTGATGCCTGCGCCAATCACCTACGCGCACCGTCTGGTACAGCGTCAGGCTGAAGTGCGTAAAAATGGCACCCTGCCATGGTTGCGTCCGGATGCAAAAAGCCAGGTCACTTTCCAGTATGACGACGGCAAAATCGTCGGTATCGACGCCGTGGTTCTCTCTACGCAGCACGCAGAAGATATCGACCAAAAATCGCTGCAAGAAGCGGTGATGGAAGAGATCATCAAACCCATTCTGCCGTCTGAATGGTTAAATACGTCCACTAAGTTTTTTATCAACCCAACCGGGCGTTTTGTTATCGGCGGCCCGATGGGCGATTGCGGTCTGACCGGTCGTAAGATCATCGTTGATACCTACGGCGGTATGGCGCGTCACGGCGGCGGCGCCTTCTCCGGTAAAGATCCGTCTAAAGTTGACCGTTCTGCAGCTTACGCTGCGCGTTATGTCGCGAAAAACATCGTGGCGGCAGGTCTGGCGGATCGCTGTGAAATCCAGGTCTCCTACGCTATCGGCGTAGCGGAGCCGACGTCCATCATGGTGGAAACGTTCGGTACTGAAAAAGTGCCTGCTGAACAGTTGATTCTGCTGGTGCGCGAATTCTTCGACCTGCGCCCGTACGGCTTGATTCAGATGCTGGATCTGCTGCACCCGATCTACAAAGAAACTGCGGCTTACGGCCACTTCGGCCGCGAAAACTTCCCATGGGAAAAAACCGACAAAGCGCAACTGCTGCGCGATGCTGCCGGTCTGAAATAATCGCCCGCGCCTGACGCTGTTTTTCAGTCAGGTAAACCATACCGTACTTATCAAGGCCAGCGCCCTGCTGGCCTTTATCATTGCTGATACACGCAACGTTATCAGATATTCCAGCGTGAATTTATACTGACCTTTTTGTGATGCGCAGCACAATCCACTCTCCCCTTTCGTTTCTTCGACTACACTTTTTATCATTCAGTTTCAGTCATCATGAAAGCGGTTACATTTATTTTCATTAAGAACTGACCACATCACTATCGGTATGCTAATTCTGCGATGAAAATATTACATAATTTTTCAACTTTGTCTGAATAGCAGGCGATTGATATGGTTATAAGATTATTAAAACTATTATTTTTCAGATAATTAAATAATCACCGAGATAAATAGTAGTGTAAACGATTACACCATTGTGATTAGCCTCACATCTTTTTACGGCGTACTCACCTACTCTTAACATCGATAAAATTGCTAACCCAACCGGAGGGCATAATGCCTGACAATAAAAAACAAGGGCGTTCCAACAAGGCCATGACATTTTTTGTCTGCTTTCTTGCAGCCCTGGCAGGATTACTTTTTGGCCTGGATATCGGCGTTATCGCCGGTGCTTTACCCTTCATTACCGACGAGTTTCAGATTACCGCACACACTCAGGAATGGGTGGTCAGCTCCATGATGTTTGGCGCGGCCGTCGGCGCTGTCGGCAGCGGCTGGCTCTCCTTTAAGCTGGGTCGTAAAAAAAGCCTGATGATCGGCGCTATCCTGTTCGTCGCCGGTTCGCTGTTCTCCGCTGCGGCGCCTAACGTTGAAGTCCTGATTATTTCTCGCGTGCTGCTGGGTCTGGCCGTCGGCGTCGCTTCCTACACTGCACCGTTGTACCTGTCCGAGATCGCGCCGGAAAAAATTCGCGGCAGTATGATCTCAATGTACCAACTCATGATCACCATCGGGATTCTGGGCGCTTATCTGTCCGATACCGCGTTCAGCTACAGCGGCGCATGGCGCTGGATGCTCGGCGTGATCATCATCCCGGCCATTCTGCTGCTGATCGGCGTCTTCTTCCTGCCGGACAGCCCGCGCTGGTTTGCGGCGAAACGCCGTTTCCATGATGCTGAACGCGTCCTGTTGCGCCTGCGTGACACCAGTGCGGAAGCAAAACGTGAGCTCGATGAAATTCGCGAAAGTTTGCAGGTTAAACAGAGCGGTTGGGCGCTGTTCAAAGAGAACAGCAACTTCCGCCGCGCCGTGTTTCTTGGCATTTTGTTGCAGGTCATGCAGCAATTTACCGGGATGAACGTCATCATGTATTACGCGCCGAAAATCTTCGAACTGGCGGGGTACACGAATACCACGGAGCAGATGTGGGGCACCGTTATTGTTGGTCTGACTAACGTCCTGGCAACCTTCATCGCTATCGGCCTGGTTGACCGCTGGGGCCGCAAGCCGACCCTGACGCTGGGCTTCCTGGTCATGGCGATTGGTATGGGGATTCTGGGTACGATGATGCACATCGGCATCCATTCGCCGTCTGCGCAATACTTCGCTATCGCTATGCTGCTGATGTTCATCATTGGATTTGCGATGAGTGCTGGTCCGCTGATTTGGGTACTGTGCTCCGAAATCCAGCCGCTGAAAGGCCGCGATTTCGGCATCACCTGCTCCACCGCGACCAACTGGATCGCCAATATGATCGTCGGCGCAACGTTCCTGACCATGCTGAACAATCTGGGTAACGCCAACACCTTCTGGGTCTACGCTGGCCTGAACGTACTGTTTATCCTGCTGACCCTGTGGCTGGTGCCGGAAACCAAACACGTTTCGCTGGAACACATTGAACGTAACCTGATGAAAGGTCGTAAACTGCGCGAAATCGGCGCCCACGACTAATCCCTCCACGCTTCCTCCTGCCACAGGAGGAAGCGTTTTTCTTGCAGTCCCTCTTCCGTCGCACTATTCTCTGCCGCTATGAAAACCCCTCGTCTCCCTATCGCTATCCAGCAGGCCGTGATGCGCCGTCTGCGGGAAAATCTCGCCCAGGCGAACCTCAAGCTCGATAGACATTATCCGGAGCCGAAACTGGTGTATACGCAACGCGGCACCTCGGCGGGCACCGCCTGGCTGGAGAGCTACGAAATCCGCCTCAACCCGGTGTTACTGCTGGAAAACATCGACACATTTATTGCAGAGGTCGTGCCGCATGAACTGGCGCATCTGTTGGTGTGGAAGCACTTCGGACGCAAGGCTCCGCATGGCAAGGAATGGAAGTGGATGATGGAAAGCGTGCTGGGCGTTCCGGCCAGACGTACTCATCAATTTGCGCTGCAATCCGTACGGCGCAATACCTTTCCCTACCATTGCCAATGCCAGCAACATCAACTCACCGTCCGCCGTCATAATCGGGTAGTACGCGGCGAAGCGGTTTATCGTTGCGTTCACTGCGGCGAACCACTGGTCGCCGGGTAGTTTCCCGAAACGTCCGGGAACTTTCCTGAGCGGACTGATTGCATACAGACACAACTTTCGTTACGTTGCGGGCTCGTTTTGCTATGGAGTGTGCAATGTACCGTAATTTTTCTTTTGCCGCTGCGTTGCTGGCCGCAGCGTTTTCAGACCAGGCCCTGGCCGATGGCATTAACAATTTTTCTCAGGCCAAAGCGGCGAGCGTCAAAGTCAATGCTGACGCGCCCGGCAGCTTTTACTGCGGGTGCCAAATCCGCTGGCAGGGTAAAAAAGGCGTCGTAGACCTGGAGTCCTGCGGCTATAAGGTGCGTAAAAACGAGAATCGCGCCAGACGCATTGAGTGGGAGCACGTTGTCCCCGCCTGGCAATTCGGTCATCAGCGCCAGTGCTGGCAGGACGGCGGGCGAAAAAACTGCGCTAAAGACCCTGTCTACCGCAAAATGGAAAGCGATATGCATAACCTGCAACCCGCGATTGGCGAAGTGAATGGCGATCGCGGCAACTTTATGTATAGCCAGTGGAACGGCGGCGAAGGTCAGTACGGGCAATGCGCCATGAAAGTGGATTTTAAAGCGAAAATCGCCGAGCCGCCCGCCCGCGCCCGTGGCGCAATCGCCCGCACTTATTTTTATATGCGCGACCAATACCAACTGAAACTTTCCCGCCAACAAACGCAGCTTTTTAACGTCTGGGATAAGCAGTACCCCGTTACCGCCTGGGAGTGCGAGCGCGATGCGCGTATCGCGAAGGTCCAGGGTAATCATAATCCCTATGTGCAACGCGCTTGCCAGGCGCGAAAGAGCTAACCTACACTAGCGGGATTCTTGTTAACCCATGCCCTGGATAGCCAAACGCCGGGGCCATGACGCGGATTTTTTTATTATGCGTATTCCCCGCATTTATCACCCTGAATTGTTGACGTCCGGTACGCAGATTTCGTTATGCGAAGATGCGGCCAACCATATTGGTCGTGTACTGCGCATGGGAGCGGGACAAGCGTTACAGCTGTTTGACGGCAGCAATCAGGTATTCGATGCTGAAATCATTAGCGCCACTAAGAAAAGCGTTGAAGTGCAAGTGATGAAAGGCGAAATCGACGATCGTGAATCGCCGCTACATATCCATCTGGGCCAGGTGATGTCGCGCGGTGAAAAAATGGAATTTACTATCCAGAAATCGATCGAACTAGGTGTAAGCCTCATTACGCCACTGTTCTCTGAGCGCTGCGGCGTTAAACTGGATAATGAACGTCTGAACAAAAAGCGCCAGCAGTGGCAAAAGATCGCCATCGCCGCCTGCGAACAATGCGGGCGTAACCGGGTGCCGGAAATTCGCCCGCCGATGGCGCTGGAAGCCTGGTGCGCCGAGCAAGATTCCGGGCTGAAGCTCAATCTTCATCCGCGCGCCCATGCCAGCATCAACACTCTGCCGCTGCCGGTTGAACGCGTCCGACTGCTGATCGGCCCGGAAGGCGGGCTGTCGGCGGACGAAATCGCGATGACCGCGCGCTATCAGTTTACTGATATTCTGTTAGGACCTCGCGTTCTGCGTACTGAGACAACCGCGCTCACCGCCATTACCGCGCTACAGGTGCGTTTTGGCGACTTAGGATGAAGCGTTAACGGAGAAAATAATGATCAAGCTCGGCATCGTGATGGACCCCATCGCACACATCAACATCAAGAAAGACACCAGTTTCGCTATGCTGCTGGAAGCCCAACGTCGTGGTTATGAACTTCATTATATGGAGATGGCCGACCTTTATCTGATTAACAGCGAAGCCCGCGCCCGCACGCGAACGTTGAGCGTGGAGCAAAATTACGATAAATGGTACGAGTTCGGCAGCGAGCAGGAGATTAAACTCGCCGACCTCGACGTTATCCTGATGCGTAAAGATCCGCCGTTTGATACCGAGTTTATTTATGCGACCTATATTCTGGAACGCGCTGAAGAGGAAGGGACGCTGATCGTCAACAAACCGCAAAGCCTGCGCGACTGTAATGAAAAACTGTATACTGCCTGGTTTGCCGATCTGACGCCGGAAACGCTGGTAACGCGCAATAAAGCGCAGCTCAAAGCGTTTTGGGAAAAGCACGGCGATATCATTATGAAACCGCTGGACGGTATGGGCGGCGCGTCCATTTTCCGCGTTAAGAAAGGCGATCCTAACATAGGCGTTATTGCCGAAACGCTGACCGAGCTGGGCAACCGCTACTGCATGGCGCAGAACTATCTGCCCGCGATCAAAGATGGCGATAAGCGCGTACTGGTCGTCGACGGCGAGCCGGTGCCTTACTGCCTGGCGCGTATTCCGCAGGGCGGCGAAACCCGCGGCAACCTGGCGGCTGGTGGTCGCGGCGAACCCCGTCCGTTGAGCGAAAGCGATTGGGAAATCGCCCGCCGCGTTGGGCCAACGCTTAAAGCCAAAGGGCTTATTTTCGTCGGTCTGGATATTATCGGCGACCGCTTAACGGAAATTAACGTGACCAGCCCAACCTGCGTGCGTGAAATTGAAGCGGAATACCCGCTCTCTATCACCGGGATGTTGATGGACGCCATCGAAGCGCGTCTGGCGAAGTAAACGTTTATAGCCCGGTGGCGTGCGCTTACCGGGCCTGAGCAATCACGCCGCCCCGGTCGGATAAGGCGGCGCATCAGCATCGCCATCCGGCAATCTATTGCCCGATAAGGCCGCCGTCCTTTGGCAAAAGACGGCTTATATGAGTGACAACCGTCCGCTTTCCCCACATACTGAACACTGTCGTTTTTTTGAACCAGGAAACAGAACCTCTGACAATGAATTTACAGCATCACTTTCTTATTGCCATGCCTGCGCTCCAGGACCCGATTTTCCGCCGTTCCGTGGTGTATATTTGCGAACACAACCAGGACGGCGCTATGGGGATTATTGTTAATAAGCCTTTGGAAAATCTGCAAATTGAAGGGATTCTGGAAAAATTAAAAATTACGCCGGAACCGCGCGATTCGGCAATTCGTCTTGATAAAGCCGTCATGCTCGGCGGCCCGCTGGCGGAAGATCGCGGATTTATTCTCCATACTCCACCGTCACGTTTCGCCTCCAGCATTCGTATCTCAGACAATACCGTGATTACCACCTCCCGCGATGTGCTGGAAACGTTAGGTACCCAACAACAGCCTTCCGATGTGCTGGTCGCGCTGGGCTACGCCTCCTGGGATAAAGGCCAGCTTGAACAAGAGTTGCTTGATAACGCCTGGCTTACCGCGCCCGCCGATCTCAATATTTTGTTCAAAACGCCCATTGCCGAGCGCTGGCGCGAAGCGGCAAAACTTATTGGCATTGATATTCTGACCATGCCTGGCGTTGCGGGGCACGCCTGATGAGCGGCACCTTACTGGCCTTTGACTTCGGCACAAAAAGCATCGGCGTTGCAATAGGACAACGCATTACCGGCACCGCCCGTCCGCTTCCGGCAATCAAAGCACAGGACGGCACGCCCGACTGGACGCTCATTGAACGTTTGCTGAAAGAGTGGCAGCCAGACGAAATTATTGTCGGGCTACCGCTTAATATGGATGGCACTGAACAACCGCTGACGGCGCGCGCACGTAAATTCGCCAACCGTATTCATGGGCGTTTCGGGGTAACTGTCACGCTGCACGATGAACGACTCAGCACCGTTGAAGCACGCTCCGGTCTGTTTGAACGAGGTGGGTATCGCGCGCTGAACAAAGGCAAAGTGGACTCGGCCTCCGCCGTGATTATCCTCGAAAGCTATTTTGAACAGGGGTATTAAAGCCGTTTTTGTCAGCAGGCGGATAACGCGGTCACGGTTGCCAGGCTTACTGGGCAATACGCTGGTTTAATGCCTTCAACGCCTGTAAACGCGCAGCCGCCTCCGCCTCATCAATCCGCCACATTCCCGCAAAGGCCAGCGCTGCGGCGTGCTTGCCTAGCGGTTGCGCCATAGAAACTTCACCATCAGCGTGATGCCACAGCACGTATCCCCGCTGGCGCTGCTGCGCCACATGCGGCGCCAGATTACGCCACTGCTCCGGAGTAAAGCGCTGCATTAGCGCCTCATCGCTTTCTGCCGCCAGTAACGCTACCCCTGGTACCGACTGCCAGGCCGGGCACATGCGAAACCCCGCCAACGCCTGACTTCCCTGCGAACCCGGCGTAGAGTGATAAATATAGATAATCTGGTCCTCCCATAGCACGCCTAATGCCACCACGATGTCTCTGGGCGCATGTCGCTCAAGGATAGGCAACGCATGGGAGAACAGCGCTGAACCGCGAATCGCCTGCGCCGCCAAAGCATGAATGCCTGGCCCGGGTAAATAGCGTCGGTGCTCATCCTGCATCGTGAGTCCAATAGAGGCCATCGTCATTAACAGGCGATTAACGCGCGTGGTATTAATATCCATCAACCGGGCAAGCTCGCGACATCCGATAGCACGGTCGCTGGAGACCAGATATTGCAGACAGCGAATGCCATCTATCAGGCTTTGATTCGGTTGTGATGACATCGTTAAATGGCTTCGCTGTGGTTTTAACAAAGCTGCGATTTTAACGCCGGTTCGCCAGGATACAAGCCTGTATACCGTTCAATCCACCGCGCCAGTCAACACTTTACAACGCCCCTACGCCGCCATGTTCGCTACAGCCGTCCCTGCGCCTGACGCCATTGCGCGCTCTGGGCGAATGTCATCATCCCCTGCTGCTGCCCGGTTTGTATCACGTGGGCCAACTGATGGAGTTTGCCTTCACGGATCAAATTCCCTGTGGCTGGCGTATTAATCAGTAATTCAAACAACGCCACGCGCCCCTCCTGCCTGTCGACCTCCAGTTTTTGCGATAGTACAGCGCGCAGACTACCCGCCAGTTGACTGCGTACCGGTTCTTTTTCCTGCGCCGGAAAACTATCCACTAATCTTTCCACCGCCTGCGCCGCACCGCGAGTATGCAGGGTTGCCAGTACCAGATGCCCCGTTTCCGCCGCCGTCAGCGCCAGGCGAATGGTCTCGCTGTCACGCAGCTCTCCCAGCAAAATGACATCGGGATCTTCACGCAACGCCGCGCGCAGCCCGGCGGCAAAAGTGGCGCAATGCTGGCCGATTTCCCGCTGCTGTATCAGGCAACGCTTGCTGGTGTAACGGTACTCAATAGGATCTTCCAGCGTCAGGATGTGTTTATCGGCATGTTGATTAAGATGTCCCACCATCGCCGCCATCGTGGTGGACTTCCCGCAGCCAGTAGCGCCAGTGACCAGAATCAGTCCGTTCTCGCTGGCAAGTAGTGCGGGTACTATCGGCGGCGTCTGGATTTCCGCCAGATCAGGACAACGCTCGGGCAATAGCCGTAGCGCCAGCGACGTTCCCTGTTGATGTGTGAACGCACTGGCGCGCAGGCGCCGCGTGCCAGACAGCGAGACGGCGAAATCAAGCTGGCCGTGCGTTCGCCACTGATATTGTTGCGCATCATTAAGCCAATCAAGCAGAAGCCTGTCGACATCAGGCGCGGTAAAAGGCGCGTTCTCCATGCGTCCTTGTTTGCGCCATCGCGCAGGCCAGGCGTTACACAGGTGTAGATCCGAGACGTTATGCTTTACACTAAGCGTCACAATTTCTTCCATATTCATATAAACATCCTCGGAAAATGAACGATATCGCGCATAACCTGGCATACATCCGGGACAAAATCTCCGCCGCGGCGACGCGTTGCGGCCGCTCTTCAGAAGAAGTTACGTTGCTTGCAGTGAGTAAAACCAAACCTGCGAGCGACATCGCAGAAGCCATTGCCGCCGGACAACGGGCATTTGGTGAAAATTATGTACAAGAGGGGGTGGAAAAAATCCGCCACTTTCAGGAAGCGAAAGTGGAAGGCCTGCACTGGCACTTTATTGGCCCTTTACAGTCCAACAAAAGTCGGCTGGTGGCCGAGCATTTTGACTGGTGTCATACCATCGATCGCCTGCGTATCGCCTCGCGGCTGAGCGAACAGCGTCCGGATAATCTGCCGGCGCTAAATGTTCTGATCCAAATTAATATCAGCGATGAAAACAGCAAATCAGGCATTCCGCTGGCGGAACTGGATGAGCTGGCCGCGGCGGTGGCAACACTGCCGCGTCTGCGGCTTCGCGGACTGATGGCGATCCCGGCGCCAGAGTCAGATTATGTAAGGCAGTTTGAAGTCGCACGTCAAATGGCTGTAGCATTTGCCGGGCTGAAAGCGCGCTACCCTGACGTTGATACCCTATCTCTGGGTATGAGCGACGATATGGAAGCCGCGATTGCGGCAGGTAGCACAATGGTGCGCATCGGCACCGCTATCTTTGGTGCTCGTGATTACACAAAAAATTAAGGAAAACTGAGGAACGCCATGAATACGTTGACCTTCCTGCTCTCAACGGTAATTGAGCTGTATACCATGGTGCTATTATTGCGCGTGTGGATGCAGTGGGCCCGCTGTGACTTTTACAACCCTTTCTCCCAGTTCGTGGTGAAAATTACGCAGCCCATCATCGGACCGCTGCGTCGTATTATCCCGCCAATGGGGCCGATTGACAGCGCTTCCCTGCTGGTGGCGTTTATTCTTAGCGTTATTAAGGCGATAGTGCTGTTTAAGGTCATTACGTTTCAGGCGATTATCTGGATTGCCGCGGTGCTTATCTTGCTTAAAACAATCGGCCTGCTGATCTTCTGGGTGCTGCTGGTCATGGCTATCATGAGCTGGGTGAGCCAGGGTCGTAGCCCGATTGAATATGTATTGATTCAGCTTGCCGAGCCGCTGCTCAGCCCGATTCGCCGTATACTGCCTGCGATGGGCGGCATCGACTTCTCGCCGATGGTTCTGGTGCTGCTGCTGTATGTCGTTAATATGGGGATCGCTGAAGTCTTACAAGCGACGGGCAACATGTTGCTGCCGGGGCTGTGGATGGCGTTATGAGTGCTGTGACTCGCTGCGAAGACGGTCTGGTGTTACGGCTTTATATTCAGCCGAAAGCCAGCCGCGACAGTATTGTGGGCTTACATGGCGACGAGGTGAAAGTCGCCATTACCGCCCCGCCGGTTGACGGTCAGGCAAACAGCCATCTGATCAAGTTTCTCGGTAAACAGTTTCGCGTGGCGAAAAGTCAGATCGTCATCGAAAAAGGCGAGCTGGGCCGTCACAAACAGGTAAAAATTATTCACCCGCAACAGATCCCGCCGGAAATTGCGGCGTTAACTGAGTAGGTATTCCATGCAAAAAGTTGTTCTCGCAACCGGCAACGCCGGTAAAGTGCGCGAGCTCGCGTCGCTGTTAAGCGATTTTGGGCTTGATGTGGTAGCGCAAACGGAACTGGGCGTTGACTCCGCGGAAGAAACCGGCCTGACGTTTATTGAAAACGCGATTCTCAAAGCGCGCCATGCCGCTAAAATGACCGGTCTGCCCGCCATTGCCGATGACTCCGGTCTGGCCGTTGACGTTTTAGGCGGCGCGCCGGGTATCTATTCCGCGCGCTATTCTGGCGAAAACGCGACAGATCAGCAAAATCTGGAAAAACTGCTGCATACTCTACGAGATGTTCCGGACGACAAACGCCAGGCGCGATTCCATTGTGTGCTGGTTTATTTGCGTCATGCCGAAGATCCCACACCGATAGTCTGTCACGGTAGCTGGCCTGGCGTCATTACTCGCCAGGCGGCCGGAAATGGCGGATTTGGCTATGATCCCATTTTCTTCGTACCGTCTGAAGGCAAAACCGCCGCAGAACTGACCCGTGAAGAAAAAAGCGCGATTTCCCATCGTGGACAAGCGCTCAAGCTGCTGCTGGATGCGTTACGCAATGGCTAAACTACCGCCGCTCAGTCTTTATATTCATATTCCCTGGTGTGTACAAAAATGTCCATATTGCGACTTCAATTCCCATGCGTTGAAGGGTGAGGTGCCGCATGACGACTACGTCCAGCATCTGTTAAACGATCTGGACGCCGATGTCGCCTGGGCGCAAGGGCGTGAAGTAAAGACCATTTTTATTGGCGGCGGTACGCCAAGCCTGCTTTCCGGGCCGGCGATGCAAACGCTGCTGGACGGCGTGCGTGCGCGCCTGAATCTGGCGGCGGATGCGGAAATTACCATGGAAGCGAACCCCGGCACGGTCGAAGCCGACCGCTTCATCGACTATCAGCGCGCCGGCGTAAACCGGATCTCCATTGGCGTGCAGAGCTTTAGTGAGCCTAAGCTGAAACGTCTTGGCCGTATTCACGGTCCACAAGAGGCGATGCGGGCAGCAATACTGGCAAATGGGCTTGGGCTACGCAGCTTTAACCTCGACTTGATGCATGGATTGCCGGATCAAACGCTGGAAGAGGCGCTGAATGATTTGCGACAGGCGATTGCGCTTAATCCGCCGCATCTCTCATGGTATCAATTGACGATTGAACCCAACACTCTGTTCGGTTCGCGTCCGCCGGTTTTACCGGACGATGACGCACTGTGGGATATCTTTGAGCAGGGCCACCAGTTATTAACCGCTGCTGGCTATCAGCAATACGAAACGTCGGCCTATGCCAAACCCGGTTATCAGTGCCAGCATAATCTGAACTACTGGCGCTTTGGCGACTATCTGGGGATTGGCTGCGGCGCCCACGGTAAAGTCACCTTCCCGGGCGGCAGGATCCTGCGCACCACCAAAACCCGTCACCCACGCGGTTATATGCAGGGACGTTACCTGGAAAGCCAGCGTGACGTGAGTGATGACGATAAACCCTTTGAGTTCTTTATGAATCGTTTTCGGTTGCTGGAGCGCGCGCCTCGCGCCGAATTTGTCGACTACACCGGGCTTACGGAAGCGGTTATTCGTCAGCCAATCGACGAGGCTATTGCCCAGGGCTACCTGACCGAATGCGAGCAATACTGGCAGATTACCCGGCACGGTAAACTGTTTTTAAACTCTCTTCTTGAGTTGTTTCTCGCGGAATAACAAGGATAAGCCTGTCGCGCCAGCGGGTAAAATACCTGATGGCACGACGCTTACCGACCTGTGGTGGTTAATGCGCCGCCGGCAAGCGCATTATTTAATAACGCCTTTACGACGTAAATCGTCCGTATCTTTTTTCCAGCGCTCGTAACCGTCATTAATATCCGTGATTTTCATGCGGATATCACTCTGTTGCATCTGAAGTTTCTGTACCGCTATATTCAGCGGATATTGTCCTTTCTCTAACGTTATCCAGTCATTCTGCGCTTTTCGACGCAGCTCTTCTGATTTCAAAAATATCTGCCGCCGTTGCTCGTGTATGTCTAAATCTCTTTTCTGCTGAATAGCCGCTTCATTGCACGGCTCACTCTGCTTACGACACGCGTCTAATGCCGGTTGATAGACCTCTTTTTCGTATTTCTCGGCATATACGCTGCTATCGTTGGCTTTTACATAATCATCGCGCTCTTTTAACGTCTTTTTAAACGCCTCGGCGCGGGGCAACGGTTTCCCATCAGTGCCTTTTCCCCAATATGCGTCCGCTTCTTTTTTAGCTACCGCTATTTTCTTATCCAGGGCAGAGAGTTGTTCTTCAAGACCGGGGATCGACGCTTTCTGCGCACGCCAGGAGGCTTCAATGTTGCCAAACCGATAGTTAAAGTCATCACTGTTGACGATCAGGTATTTATCATTCGTTTTAATGTCGTCAATAGCCCGGCCCTGATCGCTGGCTGCCATTTGTAATGAGTAATAGTTCACCGTCCAGCCAGAGGCTGGCGTCCCTTTACTGGTTAACATGGCAGAAAATTTAACGGGACGATCTTTGGTCCAGGTTTTTTCAACAAAATAATAATCCGCCGCCATACCAACGCCGGTATACATATCTTCACGGGAAGAAATATCCCCTTCGGCAGACCAGGTGGCCTGATTGCCCGTCGAATCAAGATTTTTTAAGGTAATGGAATCCAGTTTAAGTATGCCGTGGTACTGCTTACTAAACTGTTCTTTTAAGATGTTATCGGAGGGTTGAGCAACCTCTGCCCAACTATAGCCTGAAATCAGGGCAAACAGCGCTGCGCCAGCAATCCATTGTCGAACCACTTGTGGACCTCCCGTCCAGAGACATGACGCCCACAATTATCATAACCAGGATGATAATTAGCAAGATAATAGTGTTGGTTGTGCGAGAGGTCTTCCAAAGATGGCCCCGGCCTTCCGACCGGGGCATTATCTTTAATACTGATTGAACATCGTCTGGATCTGTTTTGGATCTTTAGTCTGGGTTAACGCCAGTTGCAGTAAGACACGCGCTTTTTGCGGGTTCAGCGTGCCGGAAGCGACAAAGCCGTATTTTGCATCGTCAACTTCCGCATCCTGCGTGGTTGCGCCAGTCGGCACACGTGAAGAACGCACCACTACCGTACCGTTGTGCGCGGCGGTCGCCAGGGTATCAAAGACCGTTTTATACAGGTTGCCGTTACCCACGCCTGCGCTCACGATCCCGTCATAACCCGCGTCTACCAGCGCTTTTGCCGGCAGATCGGACGCATTCGCATAGTTATAAACGATACCGACTTTCGGCAACGCGGTCAGCTTCGACACGTCGAACGGGGTGGAGGTGGTATGTTTACGCTCTGGCGTACGCTGGTAGTCAATTTTACCGTTGTGGATATAACCCAGCGGGCCGTAGTTAACCGCTTTAAACGTCGCCACGTCAGTCGTATTGGTCTTAGTGACGTCGCGTCCGTCCATGACGGTATCATTCATTACCACCAGCACGCCGCGGTTGGCAGACTGTTTATCAGCCGCTGTTACTACCGCATTATAGAGGTTGAACGGGCCATCTGCGCTCATTGACGTGGAAGGACGCATCGCGCCGACCAGTACCACCGGTTTATTGCATTTCACGGTCAGATCGAGGAAATAAGCGGTCTCTTCCATCGTATCAGTACCGTGGGTGATCACGAAACCGTCGGTGCTGTCGCACTCGGTATTGATTTTTTTCGCCAGCGTGAGCCAGACTTCATCGTTCATATCCTGCGAGCCAATGTTAACGACCTGCTCGCCTTTCACTACCGCAATGTCCTTCAATTGAGGAACGGCATCCACCAGATTTTCGACGCCGACTTTACCTGCCGTATAATTTGATTTTGTTGCTGAATCACCGCCGCCAGCGATCGTTCCGCCGGTCGCTAAGATGGTGATATTCGGTAAAGCGAACGCTGCGCCGCTGAAACCCATTACCAGAGCAGCTAATGCCGTTTTCCTGAAAAACTCCATGTTATATCTCCAGTTATGTCAACTGGTCGCATTATCTCTATATTGCAGACGAATAATGTGACGCCATACGATTAACCAGCGATATATATCCGACAGAGAGTATTTTTTAGAGATGGATAACAAAATGCAGGAAAAAACAGAATAAAAAGGCGCAGATACGATCTGCGCCATTGTTTAAAAAGGAAAGATTACTTCAGGCTGCCAACCAGCGCTTTGCGGCTATCTTCTAAGGTCACTACGCGGCTACAGACATCTTTGCCAAACTGCTGGAAATCTTTCTCCTGGTTTTTCCATTCGTTCTGGATAGCGGTTTGCAAACCACCGAGACTGCCCATCACGCCCTGTAAAGGATTGCCGCCGCCTTTAAGCACCGCTTTGGCGCCCATTTCGTTAATGCTGTCCTGCAAAATACCGCCCATCGCCTGATTCACCAACTGCTGACCGTCGGCACGCACCTGGTCGATAGCCTTATAGTGGAACGTCAGGCCGTCCGTACGATGTTCGATAATGCGGTTCATTTGCGCTTTTAATTGCGCATCAAGCTTCGTCAGACGGCTACGCATGTTGCTGCTTTCGCCCACCTCTTTAGCGATGATTTTATCCAGCGCCACGCGGCCTTTTTCGACGCGCGATCGGGCGCCCTCATCAATCCACGGCAGCGCGCTTCGCAGTTCCGCCTGGTAATCTTTCGCTTGCTCGCGCTGCGCGGCGCTAAGGGTGTACTGCTTACCGTTGTACATCACATTGCCGTCCGGCGTGATCACCAGGTTGCCATTTTCACCTTTCACCTGCACCGTTTGTGGACTCAGGATCACATCGTCACGCGGCGTGACGCTGCATTTGTAATCTGCATGAGCGGCCATCGCCGTAAACGTTAGCACTGCCGCCAGCAGCGTTTTGCGCATCATAACTTTCCCTCAAGACAAAGCGGGCCGGCATTTGCCGACCCTGTACTTATTAGTCCCACCAAACGTCGAAAAGTTCGCTGGTTCGGACTTCTTCAAGGTTGCGCGCTTCCAGCCACTTACGCACAATCGCCTGATGTTCTTCGGTACATTTACCGATTTCCTGCATACAAATCAGCCCTTCCCAGGCCAGGTAGCCGCTGCCGTCAAACGCCAGTTTATTAGGCTCAATAACGTCATTAATAAAGTCATCGACAGTCTTATCGACCTGCTCTTCAGATGTACCTTCCGGAAAACGCCATGCCACCGAAAATCCTAATTCCTGGAATTCGTCAATGTGCATTTTTTTACGCAGACGACGACTACGGTTCTTTGCCATTATTTCACCCTCTCGAACATTAAGTCCCATACGCCATGACCAAGACGATGGCCACGTTGTTCAAATTTCGTTACCGGGCGCGATTCCGGGCGCGGTACATAATCATTGCTCTCTGACAGATTTTTGTACCCGTCGATAGAAGACATGACTTCAAGCATGTGTTCCGCATACGCTTCCCAGTCGGTCGCCATATGGAAAACGCCGCCCAATTTCAGCTTGCTCAATACCAGTTCAGCAAACGGCACCTGAACGATACGGCGTTTATTATGACGCGCTTTATGCCACGGGTCAGGGAAAAAGAGCTGAACCATCGATAAAGAATTGTCAGGAATCATTTTATGCAACACTTCTACCGCGTCGTGGCACATGACGCGCAGGTTTTCAACGCCCTCTTCATGAGCGGACGCCAGACACGCGCCGACACCGGGTGAATGCACTTCAATGCCGAGGAAATTCTGCTCCGGGCGCGCTTTCGCCATCGCCACGAGAGACGCCCCCATGCCAAAACCAATCTCCAGCGTCACCGGCGCTTCGCGACCAAACAACGTGGCGAAATCTACCGGCGCCTCGCTGAACTCGACGCCCATCACCGGCCAGTAGTTTTCCAGCGCGTGCTCTTGCCCTTTTGTCAGTCGCCCCTGGCGACGAACAAAACTACGAATACGGCGCAGCGGGCGACCGTTTTCATCAAATTCCGGTGAAATGACGTCGTTTTTCATAAAAGTGTAGTCTGCTGTGTTTGAGTTCTGAAAACGGGCATTATCCAAAGTTAGTTGCCGGATGCAAGCATGAAGCGCACTGCGGAAAGTTCCGGTTTACACCCTGCGGCCTCTGTGCTGCAATCTTGCCCCCGGCAATAATGAATGAGTTTCCATGCAAGCGTCTCAATTTTCAGCCCAGGTTCTGGACTGGTACGACAAATACGGGCGGAAAACGCTGCCCTGGCAAATTAACAAGACGCCTTACAAAGTATGGCTCTCGGAAGTCATGTTGCAACAAACGCAGGTGACGACGGTGATTCCTTACTTTGAGCGATTTATGGCGCGCTTTCCCACGGTGACGGATTTAGCGAATGCGCCGCTGGATGAAGTGCTCCATTTATGGACCGGGCTCGGCTATTACGCCCGCGCGCGTAATTTGCATAAAGCGGCGCAACAGGTGGCGACGCTTCACGGTGGAGAATTCCCGCAAACTTTTGCCGAAATCGCCGCGCTACCCGGCGTCGGGCGTTCAACCGCCGGCGCGATTCTCTCCCTCGCGTTAGGTAAACATTATCCGATTCTTGATGGAAACGTTAAACGTGTGCTGGCTCGCTGTTATGCTGTTAGCGGCTGGCCTGGAAAAAAAGAGGTGGAGAATACGCTGTGGACGTTGAGCGAGCAAGTGACGCCCGCACGCGGCGTGGAGCGTTTTAATCAGGCGATGATGGATCTGGGCGCGATGGTTTGTACGCGTTCAAAGCCAAAGTGCGCCCTGTGTCCGCTGCAAAACGGTTGTATCGCCGCTGCGCATGAAAGCTGGTCATGCTATCCGGGTAAGAAACCGAAACAGACGTTGCCGGAGCGGACGGGTTACTTTTTATTGTTACAGCATAATCAGGAGATTTTCCTGGCGCAGCGCCCTCCCAGCGGTTTATGGGGCGGACTCTACTGCTTCCCGCAGTTCGCCAGCGAAGATGAATTACGTGAATGGCTGGCGCAACGGCATGTTAACGCTGATAATTTGACCCAGCTTAACGCGTTTCGCCACACATTTAGCCATTTCCACCTGGATATTGTGCCTATGTGGCTTCCCGTGTCGTCACTGGACGCCTGCATGGATGAAGGCAGCGCGCTCTGGTATAACTTAGCGCAACCGCCGTCAGTCGGACTGGCGGCCCCCGTGGAGCGCTTGTTACAGCAGTTACGTACCGGAGCGCCAGTTTAACGCCCCGGTCGATGAAGAGGATGACTTATGAGCAGAACGATTTTTTGTACTTACCTGCAACGCGACGCTGAAGGGCAAGATTTTCAGCTCTACCCTGGCGAACTGGGAAAACGTATCTATAACGAGATCTCTAAGGACGCGTGGGCGCAGTGGCAGCATAAGCAGACCATGTTGATTAACGAGAAAAAGCTCAACATGATGAACGCCGAGCACCGTAAGCTGCTGGAACAGGAGATGGTGAGCTTCCTGTTCGAAGGCAAAGACGTTCATATCGAAGGTTATACGCCGGAAGATAAAAAATAGGCCCGTTGCTGAATGAAGCTGCGCTTATTCGGCCTGTGAGTTATGCCGGATAAGCCCTTAGCGCCGCTGCCCGGCAACATGGCATAACGACAACACAACATGCACTCCCGGAATGATGAAAAAATTACTCGCGCTTGCTGTTATTGCGCCGTTGCTCATCTCCTGCTCCAGTTCGACCAAAAAAGGCGAGACGTATAATGAAGCCTGGGTCAAGGATACCAACGGCTTTGATATTTTGATGGGGCAATTTGCCAACAATATTGAAAATCTGTGGGGATATAAGGAAGTCCTGATCGCCGGGCCGAAAGACTACGTCAAATATACCGATCAGTTCCAGACCCGTAGCCACATCAACTTTGATGATGGGACCATTACCGTTGAAACCATCGCCGGGACGGAACCTACCGCACATCTGCGCCGGGCCATTATTAAAACGTTGCTCATGGGTGACGACCCAACCTCCGTCGATCTTTACTCCGATGTCGATGACATAAAAATTTCTAAAGAACCCTTCCTGTATGGTCAGGTCCTCGACAATACCGGCCAGCCTATTCGCTGGGAAGGCCGCGCCACGACATTCGCGGATTACTTGCTGAAAACGCGGCTCAAAAGCCGCAGTAACGGCCTGCGTATTATTTACAGCGTCACCATTAATCTGGTGCCGAACCACCTTGATAAACGCGCGCATAAATACATTGGCATGGTACGCCAGGCCTCCCGTAAATACGGCGTTGACGAGTCGCTGATTCTGGCGATTATGCAAACGGAGTCCTCGTTTAACCCGTATGCGGTCAGCCACGCGGATGCGCTGGGCCTGATGCAGGTGGTGCAACACAGCGCCGGGAAAGATGTTTTCCGTTCTCAGGGTAAGTCCGGCACGCCAAGCCGTAACTTCCTGTTCGACCCCGCCAGCAATATCGATACCGGCACAGCGTATCTGGCAATGTTGAATAATGTCTATCTGAGCGGTATTGAGAATCCGACGTCGCGGCGCTATGCGGTCATTACCGCCTACAATGGCGGCGCAGGCAGCGTATTACGCGTATTCTCGAACGATAAGATTCAGGCCGCGAATATGATTAACCGCATGTCGCCGGGGGATGTGTACCAGATATTAACCACCCGACATCCATCTGCGGAGTCGCGCCGCTATCTGTATAAGGTGAATTCCGCCCAGCGATCGTATCGCCGCCGATAAACCATCGCATCCCGTCTCTGGCCGGCAAATGACAGAGGCGGGAAAGGTAAAAGTGTTAACTCCGTCACTCTTTTGCTTTGCAATCAGAAATTGTTTGCAAATATTTGTCACAGGTAACAAAAAAAGCCCGCCTCTCATTGATAGAATCACACCAAATCACAACGGCAAATGTGCCTTTTAAAACATTCATCCGCTCTCAGGTGTGAGGAAATTAACATGAATCTTAAGCTGCAGCTTAAAATACTCTCTTTTCTGCAGTTCTGTCTGTGGGGAAGCTGGCTCACTACCCTGGGCTCGTATATGTTCGTCACCTTAAAATTTGACGGCGCATCTATTGGCGCAGTTTATAGTTCACTGGGGATTGCCGCCGTCTTTATGCCGACCTTGTTAGGCATTGTGGCTGACAAATGGCTGAGCGCGAAATGGGTCTATGCCCTGTGTCATGTCGTCGGCGCCATCACGCTATTCATGGCCGCGGAAGTCACTACGCCTGGGGCGATGTTCTTTGTGATCCTGCTTAACTCGCTGGCCTATATGCCGACGTTGGGCTTGATCAATACCATATCGTATTACCGCCTGCAGTCTGCCGGCATGGATATTGTGACTGACTTCCCGCCTATCCGTATCTGGGGCACCATTGGCTTTATTCTGGCGATGTGGGGCGTGAGTTTCTCCGGTTTCGAGCTGAGCCATATGCAGCTTTATATCGGCGCGACGCTTTCCGTTCTGCTGGTACTGTTTACCTTTACCCTGCCGCACATTCCGGTGGCGAACCAACAGAAAAACCAGAGCTGGACATCAATGCTGGGCCTTGACGCTTTTGCGCTGTTTAAAAATAAGCGGATGGCGATTTTCTTCATCTTCTCCATGATGCTGGGCGCGGAACTGCAGATCACCAACATGTTTGGCAACACCTTCCTGCATAGCTTTGATAAAGATCCGCTATTCGCCAGTAGCTTTATCGTGCAGCACGCCTCGGTGATGATGTCGATTTCGCAGATTTCTGAAACGTTATTCATCCTGACCATTCCGTTCTTCCTGAGCCGTTATGGTATTAAGAACGTTATGCTTATCAGTATTGTGGCGTGGATGCTGCGTTTCGGCCTGTTCGCTTATGGCGACCCGACGCCGTTCGGTACCGTTCTGCTGGTATTGTCGATGATTGTGTACGGCTGCGCCTTCGACTTCTTCAACATTTCTGGCTCGGTGTTTGTCGAAAAAGAAGTACGCCCGGAAATCCGCGCCAGCGCGCAGGGGATGTTCCTGATGATGACCAATGGCTTCGGCTGTATCCTGGGCGGCATTGTGAGCGGTAAAGTGGTGGAGTATTACACTCAAAACGGCATTACCGACTGGCAGACCGTGTGGCTCATCTTCGCAGGCTACTCGCTGGTGCTGGCCTTCGCGTTCGTAGCCTTGTTCAAATACAAACACGTTCGCGTTCCGGCAGGTTCGCAACCCGTTGCACATTAATTCTTGCCCTGTTTCGCAGGCCGGATAAGGCGTAAATGCCTTATCCGGCCTGCAGGCAACGTTACTTTAAAACATATCCGTACAAGCGTTGAATTCCATCGGCATCGGTCTCGCTATACACTCCCTGCAATTCCGGCGAAAAACCGGGCAACAGATTGATGCCCTCTTCCAGCGCCAAAAAATAACGCTGCGCCGCGCCGCCCCAAATCTCCCCCGGCACCACGCACAGTACGCCCGGCGGGTATGGCAATGCCCCCTCGGCAGCAATACGCCCGCCCGCCTCGCTGATACGCACCAGCTCTACATCGCCGCGAATAAAGGCGCTGTTGGCATCCTGTGGGTTCATCGCCACATGCGGCAGGCTTTCTTTGCGGAACATCGCTTTTTGCAGATCCTTAACGTCAAAGCTAACGTACAGATTGTGCATCTCCTGACATAGCTCACGCAGGGTGTAATCGCGGTAGCGCACCGGGTATTTCTGAAAAACCGTCGGCAATACATCCGCAAGCGGCGTATCGTCTTCAATGTGTCGTTCAAATTGCGCCAGCATCGCGACCAGTCGCGCCAGTTTCTCTTCGCTCTCGGCAGGTGTCAGCAAGAATAGAATCGAGTTGAGATCGCACTTCTCAGGCACAATACCGTTCTCACGCAGATAGTGGGCGAGAATGGTCGCCGGGATGCCGAATTCGGTGTACCGCCCACTATCAGCATCAATACCTGGCGTGGTCAGTAACAGTTTACAGGGGTCGACAAAATACTGGTCATCCGCATAACCCTCAAAGCCATGCCATTTCGCCCCGGGCTCAAAACTGAAGAAACGACGATTGCTGGCAATGGTCTCCGTCGGATATGCCTGCCACGGCTTGCCGTCAACCACCAGTGGGATAAAGGGCTGAAGCAGTTTGCAACGGGCGAGAATGGCTTTACGCGCGTCAATGCCCAGCGCAACGCACTCCGCCCACAGGCGGCGACCGCTCTCCCCTTCGTGGATTTTGGCATTGATATCCAGCGCCGCAAACAGCGGGTAGAACGGACTGGTCGAGGCGTGCAACATGAAGGCGTTGTTCAGGCGTTTGTGCGGGCAAAAACGCGCCTGGCCGCGAATATGGTTATCTTTTTTGTGGATCTGCGAGGTTTGTGAGAACCCCGCCTGTTGCTTATGTACCGATTGGGTCACAAAGATCCCTGGGTCGTTTTCATTAAGCTCCAGCCGCAACGGCGAGGTATCCGCCATCATATTGATAAACTGCTCATAGCCTACCCACGCGGAGTCAAACAGAATGTAATCGCAGAGATGCCCGATTTTATCCACCACCTGACGGGCGTTGTAAATAGTGCCGTCATAGGTACCCAGCTGAATGATCGCCAGGCGAAACGGACGCGACGCATCGGCGCTTTCCGGCATCACATCACGAATCTGGTCGCGCAGGTACGTTTCATCAAAACAGTGCGCATCAATACCACCGATAAAACCAAACGGGTTGCGCGCCGCTTCAAGATAGACCGGCGTCGCCCCGGCCTGAATCAGGGCGCCGTGGTGGTTGGATTTGTGATTATTACGATCAAACAGCACCAGATCGCCGCGCGTCAGCAGGGCGTTGGTGACCACTTTATTCGCCGCCGAAGTTCCATTCAGCACAAAGTAGGTTTTATCCGCATTAAACACTTTTGCCGCAAATTTCTGCGCGTGTTTGGCAGAACCTTCATGTATTAGCAGATCGCCAAGTTTCACATCGGCGTTACACATATCCGCACGAAACAGGTTTTCACCAAAAAAGTCATAAAAATGGCGGCCTGCGGGATGTTTTCTAAAAAACTCGCCATGCTGGTGCCCCGGGCAAGCAAAGGTACTATTCCCCATGTCGACATACTGGGTCAGGGTGTCATAAAAGGGCGGCAGAAGTTCCGCTTCGTAGCGACAGGCAGCGTTTTCCAGCTCCAGCCATTCCTGCGCGTTCCCGCCTATTACCGCCGTAACGCCGACAGGCGCGCTGACGGGTTCATCCGTAAGCATAAACACCGGCAGGTGAAAACCGGTGCGTTTAAGCAACGCCAGAATACCGCTACGGCTGTCGGCAGTGGTAATGACGACTGCGGCCACATCGGTAAAGTCGGTACTGTCCAGCGCCACTACGTTTCGGTGGGTGGAGAGACGGGGGATGAGTTCACCGCTGGCGGCAATATTCATTGATTTCATAAGCGCAAATACCCGTTTCGGGAGTAGAGTAACCCCGGACAAGGCCGATGCCTTGCCCAACGAGATGCCGGGTCAAACTGGATACCAGCTCCGACCGCCAGACATCAGTAAAAACAGACTGTTTCTGATTTTACTGTTGTCCTGCAGTGAGCGTGCGCTGCCCTCACCGCATAGCGGGGATGACAAAAAAAAGGAAAGAAAGGGGCAAACCTCGCGCAGTCAGGCGACAGTGAAGACAATATAAAGGCGCTATGTTCATCCCGGCGAGCCCCATGCTGGCAGGAGAAATTTCGCGCAATCATGGCACCTTTCACCAGACGGCGCAAGGTAAAATCAGCGCTCTATACGTCACAGATAATCAAGCTATTAACAGCTTAATCGCGTGATAATAAGGCAATTTGAAAGACAAATAACAGGAGTCATTGTGGTAATTGGACCTTTTATTAACGCTGGCGCAATTTTATTCGGCGGCGTTATTGGCGCGCTGTTAAGTCAGCGTCTGCCAGAACGGATTCGCGTCTCAATGACGTCTATTTTTGGTCTGTGCTCTCTGGGAATTGGCATTCTGCTGGTGATGAAGTGCGCTAATCTTCCGGTGATGGTGCTGGCGACGCTGGTCGGCGCGCTTATCGGCGAGTTTTGTTTGCTGGAAAAAGGCATTAATGGCGCAGTCGCGAAAATCCAACAATTATTTATGGCATCGGGTAAGAAGCCAACACACGACTCATTTATTCAAAGTTACGTCGCTATCATTGTACTTTTTTGCGCCAGCGGCACCGGTATTTTCGGCGCGATGCATGAAGGGATGACCGGCGATCCAAACATTTTGATCGCTAAATCTTTTCTGGATTTTTTCACTGCCATTATTTTCGCCTGTTCGCTTGGCATCGCCGTTTCGGCGATTTGCGCGCCGATGTTGATTATCCAGTTAACGCTTGCCGCCTGCGCCACCCTTATTCTTCCGCTGACCACGCCGGCAATGATGGGCGACTTTAGCGCTGTAGGCGGACTGCTGCTGGTGGCGACCGGCTTGCGTGTATGTGGAATCAAAATGTTTCCGGTAGTGAATATGCTCCCGGCGCTGTTGCTGGCGATGCCGATCTCCGCCGCATGGGCGATGTTTTTTGCCTGACTCTGCGTGCAATAACAACAAAGTGGTGATAGATTGTGCAGTCTACGTTGATTTGAAGAAATTTCGTTGACGAAGCGAGGCGATTACGGTTTAATGCGCCTCGTTGCCCGGATAGCTCAGTCGGTAGAGCAGGGGATTGAAAATCCCCGTGTCCTTGGTTCGATTCCGAGTCCGGGCACCACCTTCCCTTTTTATACTTCCTTAAAAATCCCCATGTGTTTTTAATTCAATGAGTTAGCGTGAAAATCTTTTCAGGTGCGTTTTGATTTATCCCTACGTATCCGGAAAATTGTGGGTCAGATTAAGGGTTCATTCAGTTCGATGAACGGAGAGACCCTCATGTTAACTGATAGCAAGATCTGCGCCGCGCCCCTCGAAAAACCCTACAAAAATCACCGATTCACAAATTCTGTACCTGACGGCTCTAAGCTATGGTATTTCCGCTATCGCTTCGGCGGTAAAGAAAATCGTCTGACTTTCGGCCCCTATCCGCAGGTTACGCTGGCAAAAGCCCGCGAAAAGCGCAATGCCGCGCGTAAGCTGCTGGTATCGGGTATCTGCCCTTCTCTGATGCCAGTGAGCGTCAAGGAGCGCAACGGCGTGCGGGCGGCGTATGTACATGGAGGCGCGTATGGAGATGATGCAGTGGTGGTCAGATTATCTGGACGTGAGCCGCGAGGGGGACGTTGCGCCCTATATTTATGCCCGGCAACATAGCGTATATTTAAGACTTATGAACTGATTGCAGAATGTCTAAGCCGGGATTATCTGCCACAGTCATGTTTGGTCATTTGTTACAACAACACGGCGACAGTTTCCTGCCGCTATGAATTAACCTTTTCAATGTCCTGAATTTAGTTTCTCCTGCCGCATGGTTAACTCGTCCATAAAATAGCGTGCAACTGCGGGCATTCCTTTGTTCGCTGGGAATAGTGCATAAATCTGTCTTGGCTGGCCAGACCACTCGGGGAAAAGTTGTACCAGTCCCCCGTTTTGCAATTCTTCCTTGCAGGCCGGAAACGGTAACAAAGCCACACCATTGCCGCCAGCAACTGCCTGTAACAGAACCCGCAGATTATTGGAATACAAACGGGGGGAAAGTGACAGGGTGATTTCCTGACTCCCATTGATTAAATGCCACGGTTGCATACGGCCGTCGGCCAGTCTCACCATTGCCGGAGCCCTGTGAAGATCTCCAATGGTCTTTAAATCAGGATATTGCTCGACCCACTGGGGGCTGGCAACCAGAATATCGTATAGCGTATTGATTTTTTTATAGTGCAACGAAGAATCAGGCAATGCCCCTGAACTTACTGATAGCGCAATATCAATACCTTCTGCAATCATATCCACCGGGCGATTGACAGCAAGGAGCTGCACATTTGCCAGCGGCCAACGGGCAATAAATTCGTTGATGAGTGCTCCCAGCCACGTTTCTGCCATGAATACCGGCGCACTGATCCGTAATGTCCCCTGTGGATACTCCTGTACCGCCTGAACAACAGCGCGGGCTCGCTCACTTTGATTTACCAGCGTCTGACACTCCTGTGCAAATTGCTCGCCGACTTTGGTCAGCGCAAGGCGTCGGGTTGTCCGCTGAATCAGATGTACACCAAGCTGTTCCTCTAATGCCGACATCCGCCGACTTAGCACCGATTTGGACACTTTCGCACGTATTGCCGCCCGGCTGTAGCTTCCTTCTTCTGCAATCAGGGCAAAATACCAGTAATCATTCCAGTCAATCATGATTGTTCTTTTATCGCAACAATGAAGTTCAATTTCGTCTATTTAAACATCATTTTAAGAACGGTTAAACTAGCCACACGTTTTAAATGAGACGAACACCATGAAGATCCTCCACATTGACAGCAGCCCTATGCTCTGCAACTCCAGCTCACGAAAGCTGAGCCTGGCGCTGACAAAAGCTATCTGCCAGCGCTTTCCGAATGCCAGCGTGACATACCGCGATCTCGGACGGACACCGCCACCCCACTTACGCGAAGAGACATTTCTGGTGCTTGGGGGAAAGTTAATGTCTACAGACGCACAAACGCAAAGTGAAGTGGAGGGTATCAGAAACGCAATCGCGGAGTTGAGCCTCTGCGATATATTAGTAATAGGTGCACCGATGATTAACCACTCTGTCTCTTCGGGTCTGAAAACCTGGATAGATCAGGTTTGCCAGGCAGGTCTGACATTTCGTTTTACCTCTACGGGTGCAACGGGGTTACTGGCCGACAGGCCAGCATTTATTGTCTCCACGCGTGGTGGAATTTATTCAGATACCAGGCATCGGGAATTGGATCATCAGGAAAGCTATCTGCGGTCAACGTTAAATTTGATGGGGATCACTAACGTCCATATATTGCCCACCGAAGGAGTGGATAAAACCGTACCAGGCAGATCTCTGGCAGAAAAAAACTCGCTGGCGCAAATTCCCTGTATGCTGGCTCATGCTTTTAATCGATAAGTTTATTAATATGAAAGGAATTCTTATGAATATCAGTAAAAAAATTGTCACCTCTTTTTTCTTACTCTCTTTATTTGGGCAGACATCCATTGCTGCAACAGAAATTAGTCATCCAGAAACAGACATGAAAGAAGTTGCTCATGTTAGTGTATCATCCATAAATACAAATCCTGAAAGCATCATACAACTCCTTCAGAATAAAACTGAAGCGTCAGGTGCTCATTATTATCGAATCACTTCATTTCATATCGATAATCAATCACACGCCACCGCTATTCTTTATAAATAATCACAATTACAATCAATCGTAATTATTATCCAGGACACGGGTAATTGCCCGTGCCTGCTAAAAAAACAGGCCATTATGAAAATAACGTATTTTGTGAGTAGCTTAACATTACTCACAGCAAGTCTTATTTTTGTCTTATCAGGTGAAATATTCCACGCCGAAACATCTAAAATCTTTTGGCTGTTTCGGCAAAACTTTCTCTTTTTTAGTGGGTGCGTCGCATGGTGTTTTATGACATTAGCTATGTGTCTGATTTTGCGTTCACCCTGGTTGAATCGGATTCTGAAAGGTCTGGATAAATCGTGGGGTTTACACAAACAAGCTGGTATTATCGCGACAGTCTTTACGCTGGCGCACTGGCTGGACGAAAAAATACCTCACTGGCTGGTGCAAAATGGCTGGCTTGCTCATCCAGGATCGCTGGGAAGTGTTCAGATAAGCTCATGGCAATCTCAACTGATCTATGCAGGATTGTTAGCTGCTGAATGGTCTACATACCTGATGATAGGGTTGGTGCTGGTTTCTCTTGTAAAAAAAATCCCTTATAACATTTTCCATTTTATACATCGTCTGTTTCCTGTTTTTTACCTGGCTACTGCTTTCCATATTTTTACCGTTCTATTTAAAACATATTGGTGGAATTCACCTTCGGGCATTCTGCTGGTAATTGTGAGTATTCCAGGTGTTTATGCTGCTGGCCTTTCACTATTTAATATGATTGCTTATAAAAACAAACGCGTTGCGATCATCACAAACATCGACTATTACCCAAATGATATTATAGAAATAACTCTACATACTGACACTCCTCTATTGCATACACCTGGGCAGTTTTCATTTTTAACATTTCAACATGATGCAGAGGCACACCCATTCACTATAGCCTCTTATTACCAGGATAAAAAACACTTGCGTTTTGCCATTAAAGCATTAGGGGATCATACACATTCACTAAAGAAAGAATTAAAAACTGGACAGGACGTGATTGTTGAGGGCCCTTGGGGTTATTTAGACTTTAATATTCAATCTGAGCGTCAGGTCTGGGTTGCGGGAGGGATCGGTATCACTCCTTTTATATCTCAGCTGGAATATTTAAAAAACTCAGACCACCAACTCTGCCCTATTGATTTATGGTATTGCGTTGGTCAGCATGATGATTTGCAGTACCCTGTAAATCTCGATTTATTATGTACAGCAGCAGGTGTGACTTTACACCGTATCGATGCCGGGAAGAAACTGGAAGCCAAACATATTATGATGGAAAGCGATAATAGCCAAAACGTTCACGTCTGGTTTTGCGGGCCAGCAGGTTTTGCGAAAAGTCTACTATCCGGACTACAAAAGTACGGGATATCAGAGAAAGCCTTCCATTATGATCGTTTTAATATGCGTTAATTATTGATGAGAAAATTCATATACATATTTTTCGCAGGCCACCTCGGCATTGGTTTACAACAAATCGAAGAAACTGAATCTCAGAAATAGCACTGTAATTCATTTTCCGGACTACTGGCACAATGCGCTCCGGATGTTGAGATAAGTAAAGAAGTTCATGAGTGGGTTAATACTCCTCTGGTCAGAAAAGGGATTATGTAAATAATTAAGGGACGCCACTACGGCGTCCCTTAGATATGAAAAAGAGGTGCGCCCCTCCACACCGTTTCCATTACTACGTAATGATCGATAAAGACGGGTTATCTTCGGCTTTGTTGAATAAATCGAACTTTTGATGAGTTGAAGGATCAGTTCACAGATTACCATCCCCCCGCACTTAATGCGGGAAAAGATTAATAGTATATGATAGAATTGATGCTATTAATGGTGAACCACGATATGATAATGATGGTTTCCAGTGCTTGCCTATATCCGGGGAAGTAAAAAATATACACAATAGTTTAAACACTAATGAGATTACATTTTCAACATTGGTCACAGAAAACGGCCCCCACAAAATGATACTATCCTAAGAGAGTCGGTTTGCTATCAGGTAGCAGAAAAACCCATTAGAAATATAATTGCGCGTTTTTCTGTATTTTTATGCCCTTTACTATTTATATATGTATTCTATCAAATGGTGAAACGTATTATCAGACTTTTTAAATGGCGACACAAAAAGAAAAACCATGAAATATAATGAAGGTACTTTTAAATATATACTCAAAAAAAAATATTGGCGCTCTTGCGTCAATTATTGGCGGGCTACTTGTTTTTTTATGTGTCTATTGGTTATTTCGTCTGGATACCTGGACAGAACGAGGGATTTATATAGGCGCCTCTATATTTTTGGCTCTTATTCTCATAAAAATACTATCATTTTTCAATGATGAATAGACGGCAGGAAAAAAACGTGAGTGTCTCACACCGATTCTTACTGGATGTCAAATTTCGAAAGCCTGCCCTGCTGATACCCTATACAGAAGAACTGGTTCAACAATTATCAGACAGTAGCAGGAATCGAACCCACACCAGGCAAATCATGTAGATAATTCTGTAAGGGTTAGTTTTGTGGTGGTCTTGATAAACGGTAAAAAATAGCTTTAACAGTCCATTAGCCCAAAGGACTTCTCCGAGTCCGGGCTCCAACCATTCAGATGCGGACGCCCTATATCGTCCGTTTTTTATTTATAAAATCAACAGGTTACTCAGCCCTTCATGTTCACTACTGTTCATTAAAATATACTGGCAGCCACCGCTTTTTGTGGGTAAAAACGCCGGTTTTCTGCATAGCGCATGACGCTATTGAAACGTTATTTAGCAAATCCTGTCTGAGCCAGAAATTAAGTCTCTGTTAACCTGCGCTATTACAGAAAATCATAGAACAGTCGTCTCAAAAGAATATCGTCCTGAAGGACGAGAACTCACAGCATTTTCAGGAGATGAGTCAACCGCGACAGAAAAAAATCATATTAATAATTTTAAATTATTTTTTAGAAAACCAGACAGGATTTAAATTAAAATCATTTATTTTCAAGATGTTATAAAAAATACCGCAACATACGTCACATTATTAACATGTGAATGATTGTGTTAACCGAATGTAAATTGTATGTTTCAGCATACCACTATTTTACTGCGTCCCGGCGCGCTCATCCGGATGGAAGGAGATAACATGTCAGCCTTATCAACTACTGGCCATAATGACGGGATCACTCTCCATTGCTTACAGAGCATTGCGCAACTCATTCCTCTGTCGTCGGCGGTTTTTTATCGTGTTAATGCTTATTTAAAGCCGGAAGCTTATGTTTTACATAACATTTCTAATAGCACACACCAACAATATCTGGAGCATTTTCAACCATTAGACCCGCTATCGCCTTCCCGGTTCGGCCAGCAGGTTATTACCGTAGCGACGATGACGCCCGGTATCTGTGCCCGACATCGCCATTATTATCATGAATTTATGCTACCTAATCATGTGTGCGACATGATTGAGATCTTTATTCGTCGGGGCCATCGTATTATCGCGGGCATTTCATTAATGCGCGATATACCTTTTTCCAGCGAAGAGCGTTTGCGAGCCCAGGCAGTACAACCATTGCTGGGACTGGCGATTCATGATTCTCTTCAGGAAGACAACAATCTGACGTCAATATTGACCGCCAAAGAGCGTGAAATTGTGGGAATGGTCTGCGAAGGGGCCAGCAACAAATTGATTGCCCGTCAGTTGAATATTTCTCTCTCAACAGTGAAAACGCATTTACGTAATATTTTTGCTAAAACAGAAGTGATAAATCGCACGGAACTGGTTTCCCGAACCAGAATGTCCTCGGTACAACATTCACTGAATATGTGAAAGCGTTCTTTTTAACCCGCGTCAATTGCGGGTCTTTTCCCCATGTGTCATATATGCCTGAATTAATACCACTCTCTGAGCTGATGCCTCAATAAAATGTCATATTATCTGGCGTCGGTATCCTGTTGCAGCCATTGATTCATGGCCTGATTGATCATATTTATCACACTAAGCAGAAGAACACGCTGGTGCCGCTCAAGCCGCAGATAACGGCGCAGCGGCGGCATTTTACAAACCACTTCGCTAGCAGCCCATAGCTCAATGCCGCAATACCATTCCTTATGATGTAAAACCAGCGTAAACCGACGATAATCCAGTTCACTCAGAGCCTGTTGTAAATTGGGGAAACGATTAAGATAGTTAATCAGCCCGGCGGTACTTTTACTGCCAGTAAAAATGACGGGATAACGTTTCAGCCATCCGGGCTGATGAGCGCGAATTTTGCCCTGCAAAGGATAATTGATTGTGCCTTTCACCCTGAATTCACAACTGTGAATACTGGCCATGAATAACCGTTTTTGCTGAACATGGCAGATAACCTGGGTAAATGCATTCAGATGCAGCACGGCGCTATGTTCGGTCAATTTTTCACAACGCCAGCCGCTCAAATCACGTAACACCATATTCATTAATGCGTTCTTAAACCAGGGGACGGAGGACATCTGGCGTCATCTCTTCATTGTTTCGCTTTTCATAATTGCCCATCGCCCGTTCCACGACCTCTTCTACCGGAAGCGGGAGGAAAGGATTAACCCGTTGCACACATAATGTCCAGAATAAGGCATAGGCGGCAGTCAATCCAAGCATAATACCGAATGGTATAAGTACATCCCGACTGTTCATTCCTGGAGGCGCGATATTAATAATGGCGATAATAATACCCACGCTCGAAATAATCTGAGGTAAGGGAAACCAGGGGGCCCGGTAAGCGCGTGGTAAATCGGGGCGCCGAATACGTAAGATAACGACCGATAACGTTACCAGCAGATAAGCGACTCCCCAGGCGCAGACCGCAGCGAGGATCAGCGGAACAATGTGGTCGATATCACCGTTCAGATACCAGGCATGTAAACAGGGAATCGCAACACCGAATGCGATGGCGATGACCGGTGTTTTAAAGCGGGGGTGCAACCAGGTCAGAAACCGCGGCAAAGCGCCGTCCAGCGCCATGCCGTATATAATACGCGGTACTGCCGCCATCAGCGTATTAATCGTCGCACATCCCGCTAACAGCAACCCCACGCCCAGCCAGTATTGCCCGACATGTCCCATGACACGATTGGCAAAGGCGGGAATAGCCATCGGCGTATCCAGTAAAAAGATATGGTTTGCCGCATCGACAACCACATTATTTACCTGCCGGTTAATCGCAGCGCCATAGAGGAACATACAACCTGCCACCGCTAAAAGGCCAAGCGCCATCGCTCTGGGAATCGTACGATGCGCTTTTTTAATTTCCGGCGCCATTGGCGTTACCAGTTCACAACCGACGAACATAAACATCGCCATGCCAATATAACCAAACAGGCCAGAAAGATTACTGACATCAAGCGGTGCGCCAAACCACCCGGAATGATGAGTGACCGGGGATAACAGGATCCCGCATAAACCGAAGATGGTCAGGGTAGTCCACATACCGAAAGTAAGAAATACTTCCACCTTGCCAAATACTTCAACACCAATGGCATTCAGTAACCCGAAAACCACTACCATGCCGACGCCAACCATCCAGGTATTGTGCTGCATGGCCACGTGTTCGCTAACGGACTCAAAGTTCACCAGCGCCATGACGCCAGCGAGAATCGTTTCTGCCGTGCCGGCAAAAATGTGTACGATCAGGTAAGCGCAAAGCGCACCGGTGATAGCGAAAAAACGCCCCATCCCGCAGGAGATATAGTCGTAGACGGAGCCAGTCGTGGGAATGAGCGTTGCCGCTTCGGCAAAGGTGGTAATCTGCGCTTGCATCATAATAAATGCCAGTAATACCGCAAGGGCAAAGGTATCTCCCCCTGAGCCAAAACCACTGGTCACGGTCAGGATCACCGGGCTTGCCATAATCAGCCCGACGGAGCTGGCAAGCGTCGTGGGGAAACCAATAACGCCACGTTCAAGATGGCTGGCAAGTCTGTCTTTAAACATGGTCAACCTCTTCACTATTATTACAACAATAAATTACCGCTCCGGAATAACGCTTATTTATGGCAGGCAGCGCATCTAACAGGTATCGTCCTGAAGAGGGATAACGGTAAATAACGTTGTGACGCCGTCCCCGCATGCGCTAATAGCAAGTGGGGAGCGCGTTATTCTCCCCAGTGATGCCAACGCTACTGACGAACAATTAAAGGGTTCAACCCTGTTTATGGCTTTCAACGTTTGCCAGATAATGTTTTACAAAACGGGGCGTTAAAACTTTCCATGCCACTTCGGTTCCCTGTTCAACAAACCAACTATCGCCCGGTGAAAAACGTATCGGTTCCTGACCCGCAACAGTGAGTTCCACTTCCCCTTCCAGCACGGTTGCGTGCTCGGTAAAGGGATAAATCATCGTGAAACCGCCGCGGGTCGATGAAAACAGTCCACAGGTAAATACGTCCTCAGGTTTACCGTAAATCATCGCAACGGCGACCTGGGGATCGCCTTCTGTTGGCAACGCCCCTAACAGGCTGACACTCCCGACTGGCTGTAATTCAGGAACAGGTTGATTGAGTTTAAAAGCGTGCATTAATGTTCTCCTGGTTAATTCCGGCCTTTCCAGAAACCGGCTGTTTGATGTATCAGTTTTCCCGCACTGACCAGCAATAGACGTAGACTGTCGCGACCATAAATTGTCGCGTGGGGAATGCTACTCATCAGACGATACCGCTCGGAACCGCCATTTATTCCTTCGGCCAGGATTTTGCATACAATATGGGAAGGCGTGACGCCAAATCCGGAATAACCCTGAACATAAAAAACATTATTGTGTTCACGAAGCGTGCCAATCTGCGGAAACAGATTCGCGCTACAGGCCATCGGTCCGCCCCAGGCAAAATCGATTTTAACGTCTTTCAAATAAGGGAAGACCTCCGTCAACAGAGTGCGGTTCCAGGCAGCAAAATCGTGCGGGGTATATTCAAGAAACCTTGTGGCGCTGCCAAACAGCAGACGGTTTTCTTTTGTGAGACGGTAGTAATTTATCACCGGGCGGATATCACTAAAAGCCCCGCGCAAGGGACTGATCCGCTCAACAAGCTCGCTGGAGAGAGGTTCTGTAGAGACCTGATAAGAATAAGTAACCAGCGTTTTCTTATAAATTTCTGGTTCCAGATTATTGAGAAAGCTATCACAGGCCCACAGCAATTTGGCCGCTTTTACGCTGCCCATCGCAGTACGTACCCGCACAGTTTTACCGTAACTGACCTCAACCACAGGTGAATATTCGAATATCTTCACCCCCAGCGAATTCGCAGCCTGAGCGGAGCCCAGCAATAAATTCAGCGAGTGGACATGCCCTCCCCCCATATGCTTGAGAACACCGCAGTAGACGTCGGAACCGATAACCTGCTGCACGTCTTTACCGGTATAGAGTTCAATATCGTCTTCCGGCGTAGCGGCTTTGAATTCTTTTTCCCATTGTTGCAGCGTTTTTAACTGCCGCTGGTTGTAGGCCAGATAACCATATCCGGGGACAAAATCAGCATCAATATGGTATTTACGAATTCGCTCCCGAATAATGCCTGCGCCGAGGTTCGAGATTTTAAACAGCGTCTCCATTCCCGCTGCGCCTACATATTTTTTAACGGCTTCGATGTCGTGACCTATACCGGCCATTACCTGACCGCCGTTTCGTCCGGTGCCGCCATACCCAAGATGACGGGCTTCCAGAACGACAACATTAGTGATCCCCTGCTCCGCCAGTTCCAGCGCGGTATTGATGCCTGAAAAGCCACCGCCAATGATCACCACATCGGCATCAATATCCTCTTGCAGAGCAGGAAAATGCAACGGGTATTTTTTCGTCGCGCCGTAGTAATTCAACGCATCGATTTTTGTATTCATCGCGTTACCTTGTCATCACGCTTGACTTAGACCGCTATCACAGCACGGTAACGTTTTACAAAATATCGTCCGGAAGAATGACGTTCTTTGGAACGATATTCAGTTCCAGGCAAGTATGTTGAGATGGAAAAACGTACATTCCTGACCTACAGGCACTTCTGATGAGCGACGTGACATTACTTGCCGAAGTAACGACTTTTTTACGCCAACGACACGGACAATTTATTGCAGGTGAACGTCAGGCCGGAAACGGCACGAACTTCTCGGTCACTAACCCAGCCACCGGCAAAATCATCGCCGACGTTGTGTCGGCAACCCCTGCGCAGGCAGAACAGGCCATGCAGAGCGCCAGACGGGCGTTTGATGTCTGGCGTAAAATGCCAACGTTACAACGCGGCGCATTACTGCTGAAACTGGCTGATACTCTTGCCGCTCATCGTGAAGAGTTAGCTCAACTGGAAAGTGTCTGTTCAGGTAAAACGATTATGCTGTCGCGCGGTCTTGAACTCGATCAGTCAGTGGCCTTCCTGCGTTACTTTGCCGGTTGGGCAGGAAAAATAACCGGTGAAACGCTGAATGTCTCCCTGCCATCAATGGGAGAAGAGAGATACACAGCGTTTACCCAACGCCAACCCATTGGCGTGGTCGTCGGTATTGTGCCGTGGAATTTCTCAATCATGATTGCTATCTGGAAGTTGGCCGCAGCGCTGGTATGTGGCTGCACCATCGTCATTAAACCAAGTGAATATACCCCGCTGACACTGCTGCGAGTCGCTGAACTGGCTAAAGAGGCAGGTTTCCCTGATGGCGTGATTAACGTGGTAAACGGTGCTGGCGGTGAGATAGCGCAACAGCTGATCGCGCATCCAGATTGCGCCAAAGTGAGTTTCACCGGGTCAGTTGCGACAGGTGAGAAAGTCCGGCGTTCGGCAACATCGTCAGGAAAACGCGTTACCCTCGAACTGGGAGGGAAAAATGCGGCGCTGTTTCTCAATGATCTCACGGCACAAGCCATGGTCAACGGTATTCTTGAAGCCGGTTATCTGAATCAAGGACAGATTTGTGCTGCCGCAGAGCGTTTTTATCTGCCCCAGGAAAAACTGGATACGGTCATGACGCTCCTCAGGCAACGGTTATCGGAGATCGTGCCCGGCTCCCCTTTAGATGAAAAAACGGTGATGGGCCCGCTGGCGAATCAGGTTCAGCTTGAAAAAGTGCTGCGTCTGATTCAACGCGCACGGGAAGAAGGGGATACCATTGTTTACGGCGGTGAAACTTTACCCGGCGAAGGGTACTTTTTACAGCCGACAGCGGTAAAAGTGCGTAGTAAAAACAGTACGCTGATGCACGAGGAGACCTTTGGCCCTGTCTGTAGCTTTATCGGTTATCAGAATGAAAAAGAGGCGCTTTCGCATATCAACGATTCGCCATTCGGCCTTGCTGCAAGTGTGTGGTCGGAAAATATGTCTAAGGCATTACGCTACGCTGAAGATATTGATGCTGGCATGGTGTGGGTCAATATGCATACCTTCCTCGATCCCGCGGTACCCTTTGGAGGGATGAAAGGATCGGGCATTGGTCGTGAATTTGGCAGCGCGTTTATTGATGACTATACCGAACTTAAATCTGTCATGGTCCGTTATTAACCATCCTGAAAATGATGCAGGCAGATCAACCATACCGAAAGGTGGACTGTCTGCCTGATTATCAGGTTCTTTCGCTGCGTTTTATTGCTTGTGGGTAATGTTAAACGCCCGGCCCGGCGTTCCTTCCTGCATTACTAGCGCCATCTACCGTTAGAGTAGGCTATCTCCAGTCTTAACGGTTCAGACTCATCCTGTAACATCACTTCCAAAGACAACGCCAGCGTCTGATGATAGGCATCTTTTATACTGACTTTCAGCATGTTGATGCTCGGTTCATAACGTAAAATAGCAGCGCGAAGCTCACGGCAAAACCAATTGAGAACCCGTTTGTCACCCACATTCACCTCGTGCCATTCCGGCATACCCCGAGTGAGCAGCGGCGGTAATGTCTCGCCACCTGGCACGGCGCAAGAGTTGAATAAACACATTAATTTGCGGCGTACCAATTCATGTGGGCTTATCCCCTCAACCAAGAGCCTGTCGAATAGCGCGACCGGAATGGTTGGCGTCATCATCATTTCCCTATCTGGTCCATCGCCAGATCCCATACTGACGATCTGGACTCCTGTTGAGCGCCGTCTGATTTCTCGGCAGTGATTTGCCATTCGATTTTCGTGAAGTTCAGCGACATCGTTTCCACCGGCTTACCGCCGGCGCCGCCGCTAACACTGAGTTGTGATATCAGCACGTTTGTCAGGGTATAAACGATAAGCGACCGCATTTTGCCGTCGTCATTGCAGCACAACGTCAGCACCGCTGTTCTAATTAGCCTCCCGCTACAGCAGTACTCATTGAGCACAGGCGTGGCGAGGTCGACAAATTTGGTGAGCGACATTTCACCAACATGCGCACGCCCGGAAGTCCGCTCGGCGAGGCTAACATCGTTATTTACCTGCATTGCCACATTGTGGCTATAAGACATGATCTCTATCTGATCTTCAAAGCCTTCAACCTGGCTTTCGCCTTTGATATTGTCGAGCTTTAAAAAAATCGCATCCATGATTTATCTCCTTGTTGATCAGGTGGCAGTTCAGCAGCCAGACGAATACCAGCGGCCAACGCTTGTGACTCTTATTAAAAGCGCAACTACCAAAAAACACAGCGTGAAAAGCGCCAGGTTTGCATGGATTTTGCCAACGTTTACCCGCGTCTGATGAACGTTATTCCGCTGGTTGCAATGCAATAGAGGGTTTTGGCCCGCTGTGGCCAAATACAATTGAGGTTATACTGAACACTCTCTGCCATATTCAATCCCTTTTATCGCAAAGTATCCCTGGTGCCGGTATCACAGCGTCGTTATTCAAAAATTGACATTTCAGAATAATAATCAGCTATATATAAAAAACACATCAAAAAACAAATATCAACTTAATTTTTACTTATTTAATAAAAAACCACAAATTGATTTACATCAACTAACACATACAAAAACACTAAAAATCAAAGCGTTAAATAAAAATCAATCACTATGGGACTTTTATTTTTCTTAATACTCAAATTATAAATGTTATTTGCTTATTTTCCTGTGAACACAAAAAATGATTTAAATCAAAAAACAAACTATTCTCGTTGATTAACGTTTTGACCGAAATAAAAAAAGATTTTATATGTCCCAGGATAGCCTCCCTTTCTGATGGACAATATGCATTAACGAGCGGGCAAACAGGTAGCTCTGCCCGGGTAATCCGTTACCCGACTGATATTAGCATTGTCATGAGGTGATATCATTTGCCTGGCCAGCCATAATCATCCGGGACCGGCGCTACGCCACGAACATCAGGACGGAGCATTTTTTGTCGATCCTCTTCGTCATCCACCCAGACATTGGCTATCTCTTCACAGGTTGCAAACCATACGCCATCATGCCCTTTAATATGTTCAATCAAACGTGACAACATCATCATATGATGCCCATGACCGATTATCTGCGGATGAAGAGCCATCGCATATAAACCGTTTTCCTGATGGTTATAAGCATAGGTAAAAATATCCTTCCAGCGTCGCAGAACACCGTCAGTATCGCTCATCCCCTCCTGGTTGCCGGTATACGCCAGTGCGGGAAAATCATCCAGATACCAGCTAACAGGAATTTCCAGAATCGCGCTGGCCGGGCCTGCGATATTTCCCGTCTCCCAATTCACCTGCCAACGTTGAGGATGGTAAGGCACAAGATCTCTCGCCATCAGGCTACTGTCATAGAGAAAACCGGCTTCCTCCAGAAGATCCAGCGTATTCTCGCTATAATCCCAATAGGGAGAACGGTATCCCACAGGACGTATGCCGAAATGTCTTTTATAACAGGCGAACGCCAGATCCATTAGTCGGCGCTCTGTATCACGATTCACCAGCGTCGGGTTTTCATGATAGTAGCCATGGTGAGCGATTTCATGCCCGGCATCAAAAATCGCTTTACTGATTTCCGGGAAGGTGTCTACAGTGTGTCCGGGAATAAAAAAGGTGGTTTTGATATTATTTTCTTTGAACAATTTCAGAAGCCTTGGTACGCCAACTTGTGCACCAAACTCTCCTCGTGACATAAAGGATGGCGACGGTCGATTAAATCCGCCCAGCCATAAAGACTGAGCATCTACATCGACACCAAGATTGACCGCAATCCTTTTACCCTCAGGTAATTTTAAATATCCCATAACGACCTCCAGCTAATACATAGAAGGGACACATTCTGTTATTTAATGTGTGATGGCCAGATATTATATATGCCTGCTTTTCTGCGTCTGTCCTTGAACGTTGTTGCTGCCCCACCAAGTCTATTTTCATATAGAACATCGAGGTTAATTTCTCCTGAAATGACATCCTCTTGATTGACGTGCGCCTCTGCGATAATACCTTGTGGATTTTTCCACACGACATCACAGGGGCTTAAAATTGAACTTCGGGCCCAGCAGCCTGGCAGTGGTCCACCCGGGTTTCCGCCCAGGCAACAGTGAACAAGATAAATTTGATTTTCAATACAACGTGCGTGGCAACAATGCCTGACTCGCCAAAACCCCTGTTCAGTAAACGTAGCGGAAGGCGTTAAAATTAACTCTACACCCTGTTCCGCCAGCGTCGCGGCACACTCCGGTATTTCTGCTTCATAACAAATATTAAAACCCACCTTTGCAAATGGCAGTTGAAAAACAGCCATTTTATCGCCTTCCTGAGTATACCAACCCCGTTCAGCCGGGAAGATATGCGTCTTACTGTGGGCATAATGTTCGCCATCGGGTCCCCATATATGCGCAACATTCTCATAGCGATCTACTCCGGTCTGCTCCAGATGAGAGCCAGCAATAATGAACTGTCCTCTTTCTTTCGCTTCCTGTTGAAAAAGCTGCTTATAGGCATCCGTGAACTGATCAATTAAAGTAAGGTGTGAAATGGGTCTTTCTTGCCATTTTTTCAATAATGTAAATAGCTCAATGGTAAATAACTCCGGGAAGATAACGACATCAGCACCCTGACTTTTATTAAGAAGTATCCTTACCTTTGTTATGAAATCTTCAAAAGTGTTTATTTCAGTAACAATATACTGACAGGCTGAAACAGTAAAATTACGTGACATCGTGATATCCCCGACATGAAATTTAAACTTAAATTAACGTATAGCGCATGGAGAATATTAGGGAGTGGACATTACGACATCAGGTTATTTTTTGTGAAGCTGCGCAAAATATATGGAGAAAAGAGTAGAAGCATTGAAGCTTTATTTACATAAAGGGGACTTTATCGATGATCGCAGCGAGACAGAGAGTCGATAAAAATCCAGGCGAAAAACAATAACCCTTACCACAATATTATTTTCATCATCTAAAAATAATCAGGCAAACTAAATGATAACGCGCTCGTATAAAACGAACGCGTATTTTTACCGATAAGGGTAATGAAGACGGCCACCCGAAGGTGGCCGTTAGAACCCGGTAGCGCTTCGCTTATCAGGCCAGTGAAACCGAGACAGCTTTAGCGGTGAGACGCCAGCGGCTGTTCCGTCATTGGCGGGTGGTGCTTTTCTGGATCTTTAATCAGTACCCACAGGATGATGGCGCCGATAATATCGAACAGACTGAGTGCAATGAAGAACGGGCCGTAACCGATAATAGCGACCAATGCCCCCATAAACAGGTTGAAGCTTAACTGTCCCATCCATGCCGCAGATCCTGCCAGACCGGCAACCGTCGCGACCTCATTTTTCTTGAACAGGTCAGCGCTCATGGTAATCACGACGGTAGACAGCGTCTGGTGCGCAAAACCGCCAATACTCATCAATGCAATGGCGACATACGGGTTAGTCGTAATGCTGACAAAACCGATCGAAATCATCAAAACAGCGCCGATGGTAAAGCTACAACGACGCGCATTGATCGTGGTCATGTGCATCTTTTCCATGAAGAACTTCGCCAGGAAACCGCCTGCAACGCAGCCAAAGTCCGCCGCCAGGAATGGCAGCCAGGCAAACATGGCGATCTCTTTTAACGGCAGATGCATCACGTTAATCAGATACAGCGGCATCCAGAAACTCAGCGTTCCCCATGCCGGGTCAGCCAGAAAACGGGTAATCGCCAACGCCCAGAAGTTACGCTTTTTAACGATCTCTTTAACGGCCGGTTTTTTATTATCGTCCTGGAGATAGCTTTCCTGGCCGTCTTCGATATAACGCAGCTCTTTGTGGGTGATCCACGGGTGTTTATTTGGCGAGTTATAAATCAGGAACCAGGTGATGGCGAACAGCACGCCGATCCCACCGGTAATCACAAACGCCATTTCAGTACCGATGCCGCTATCAGCAAAGGTCAGCATCGCCCAGACCACCAGCGGCGGCGCCAGCATCGCGCCAATTGAAGTACCGATATTAAACAGGCCCCCCGCAATACCGCGTTCTTTCGTCGGGAACCATTCGGCGCTGGCTTTAATCCCGGCCGGAATCGCTGACGCTTCGGTTAGCCCCATCAAACCACGCAGAAATGCCAGACTTATCCAGCCGCCGGCCAGCGCGTGCGCCATGTTGATCAGCGACCATAACAAGGCAAAGATAAAGAAGCCGATTTTCAGTCCGATGACATCCATCAAATAGCCGGTGATCGGCTGCGCAATGGTGTAACAAAGCTGGAAGGCGCTCACCACCCAGGAATATTGTTGCTCATCAAAATGGAGTTCTTTCATCATCGCTGGCGCCGCAACGCTAAGCGAGCTACGGGACAGGTAGTTTACGATGGTCCCTACGCAGACCAGGCCGATAATCCACCATCTTAATTTTGTCATCTTCATGATAAAGCCTCGTTAAAAAACATTAGCTCCGCGCCGTCTGACCTGTAGCGGGAAAACTGAAATCACAAAAATTGGTTGACCAATCAATATTTTTTCATCCGGACCGATCAAAATCTGGCGGCAACTCCCGCACTTAGTATTCTTGCAATAAATACATCAACTCATTTCAAGTTGAATGGTGAATGCTTTTCACCCAGCAAAAATTGACGCAGATCAAATAAATAAAATTGGCAGACCGTGAATGATGATATTTGTGATTTGGTTAGCCAATTTAGACAATAAGGTTGACATGAGAAAAATTTTGGTTGAATTTAGGGGGCAGAACGGGTTTACAAAGCACGTTTCGATGTTGGCTGGCAATGGGTCAACCACGAAGACGTTATCGCAAGAAGAGGAAACGAGATATGAAACAAACCTGGCGCTGGTACGGACCTAACGACCCGGTAACGCTGTCAGATGTACGCCAGGCTGGCGCAACCGGCGTGGTAACGGCGTTACACCATATCCCGAATGGAGAAATTTGGTCGGTAGACGAGATCCAGAAACGTAAAGCAATCGTTGAAGAGGCGGGTCTGGAGTGGTCTGTGGTAGAGAGTGTACCTATCCACGAAGACATCAAAACCCACACCGGTCAGTACGATTTATGGATCAAAAACTACCAGCAAACGCTGCGTAACCTGGCGCAATGCGGTATCTATACGGTTTGCTATAACTTTATGCCGGTGCTGGACTGGACACGTACGGATCTGGAATACGTATTACCGGATGGTTCCAAAGCGTTGCGTTTTGACCAGATTGAATTCGCCGCGTTCGAACTGCACATCCTGAAGCGTCCGGGAGCAGAAGCCGACTATACGGCAGAAGAGATTGCTCAGGCAGAGCGGCGTTTCGCCACCATGAGCGAGGAAGACAAAGCACGTCTGACCCGCAACATTATTGCCGGTTTACCTGGCGCGGAAGAAGGCTATACGCTGGATCAGTTCCGTCAACACCTGGCGACGTATAAAGATATCGATAAAGCAAAACTGCGTGAACATTTTGCCTATTTCCTGAAAGCCATTATTCCGGTTGCCGACGAGGTTGGCGTGCGTATGGCCGTTCACCCTGACGATCCGCCGCGCCCTATTCTCGGCCTGCCGCGCATTGTCTCTACCATTGAAGACATGCAATGGATGGTGGAAACCGTTAATAGCATGGCGAACGGCTTCACCATGTGTACCGGATCTTACGGCGTGCGCGCCGACAACGATCTGGTTGATATGATCAAGCAATTTGGTCCGCGCATCTACTTTACGCATCTGCGTTCTACGCTACGCGAAGAGAATCCGAAGACCTTCCACGAGGCCGCCCATTTGCACGGCGATGTGGATATGTATGAAGTCGTTAAAGCGATTGTGGAAGAAGAGCACCGTCGTAAAGCCGAAGGTAGCGACGATCTGATCCCGATGCGCCCGGACCACGGTCATCAGATGCTGGACGATCTGAAGAAGAAAACGAATCCGGGTTATTCCGCCATTGGCCGTCTGAAAGGGCTTGCGGAAGTCCGCGGCGTCGAACTGGCTATCCAGCGCGCTTTCTTTAGCAAATAACCTTCTTTCGCATGGCGCGACGCGTCATGCGATTTCCCCTACTCAATGCAATAGCAACATGCCTCGCCCCGGAGATCGCGGGCGAAGACGTCGAATGACAGGAGTTTGCAATGGAACAGAATATCGCCACCGCCCAGGTTTCCGTCGCCCGCCCAAACTGGGACAAATCACGTCTGGTATCCCGTATTGTGCATCTGGGCTGCGGGGCGTTTCACCGCGCGCACCAGGCGCTCTTTACCCATCATCTACTGGAAAAGAGCGACAGCGACTGGGGCATTTGTGAAGTGAACCTGATGCCGGGTAACGACGCGCGGCTGATCGCGAACCTGAAAGCGCAAAATCTGCTGTACACCGTTGCAGAACGCGGCGCAGAAAGCACCGAACTGAAAATTATCGGTTCAATGAAAGAAGCGCTGCACCCTGAATTCGACGGCCATGCAGGGATTCTGGCGGCAATGGCGCGCCCGGAAACCGCCATCGTCTCCTTAACCGTGACCGAAAAAGGCTACTGCACCGACCCCGCCAGCGGCGAGCTTGATGTCAATAACCCGCTGATCCAAAACGATCTTGCCCATCCACAGCAGCCTAAATCCGCCATTGGCTATATTGTCGAAGCGCTAAACATGCGCCGGGAGCAAGGACTGAAAGCTTTTACCGTGCTGTCGTGTGATAACGTACGCGAGAATGGTCACGTCGCGAAGGCTGCCGTCCTCGGCCTGGCAAAAGCTCGCGATGCCGCCCTCGCCGCATGGATTGCCGACAATGTGACCTTCCCCTGCACCATGGTTGACCGCATTGTTCCGGCGGCGACCGAAGAGACGCTACAACTGGTTGCCGACCAGTTAGGGGTTTATGATCCTTGCGCTATCGCCTGCGAACCCTTCCGCCAGTGGGTCATCGAAGATAACTTTGTGAATGGTCGCCCGGACTGGGACACCGTCGGCGCGCAATTCGTTGCAGACGTCGTACCGTTTGAAATGATGAAGCTGCGTATGCTTAACGGCAGTCACTCTTTCCTCGCCTATCTGGGTTATCTCGGCGGGTATGACACTATCGCCGATACCATGACCAACCCGGCTTACCGGCGCGCGGCGCTGGCGCTGATGCTTGATGAACAAGCGCCGACGTTATCAATGCCGGAAGGCACCGATCTGGAAGGGTATGCGAATTTGTTGATCGCGCGTTTCACTAACCCCTCGTTGAAACACCGCACCTGGCAGATCGCGATGGATGGCAGTCAGAAACTGCCGCAGCGTTTGTTGGACCCGGTGCGCCTGCACTTGCAACAGGGCGATGACTATCGCCGCCTGACGCTGGGCGTCGCCGGATGGATGCGTTACGTCGGCGGTGTCGATGAGCAAGGTAAAACCATTGATGTCGTCGATCCGCTGCTCGCGCAGTATCAGGCGATTCATCAGCAATATCAGACGCCGGAAGAACGCGTTCGCGGGCTACTGGCCATCGAGTCTATCTTTGGCAACGACCTGCCGAAGAACCACGAATTTGTGCAAGCCGTTACCGACGCTTACCAACAGCTATTGCAGAATGGCGCGAAAGCCACGGTAGAAGCGCTGGCTAAGTAAGGAGATAAATCATGGCTACGTTTATGACTGAAGATTTTCTACTTAAAAACGACATTGCCCGCACGCTGTACCATAAATACGCCGCGCCCATGCCGATTTATGACTTCCACTGCCATTTAAGTCCGCAGGAAATCGCCGACGATCGCCGTTTCGATAACCTCGGTCAGATCTGGCTGGAAGGCGACCACTATAAATGGCGAGCGCTACGAAGCGCAGGCGTGGATGAGTCGCTGATCACCGGCAAAGAGACCAGCGATTATGAAAAATATATGGCCTGGGCCAATACCGTACCAAAAACGCTGGGTAATCCGTTGTATCACTGGACGCACCTTGAACTACGCCGTCCATTTGGCATTACAGGTACGCTGTTCGGACCGGATACCGCGGAAAGTATCTGGACGCAGTGTAATGAGAAACTGGCGACGCCGGCCTTTTCCGCGCGCGGTATTATGCAGCAGATGAATGTGCGGATGGTCGGAACCACCGACGACCCGATAGATTCTCTGGAATATCACCGCCAGATAGCCGCCGACGACAGCATTGATATTGAAGTCGCGCCAAGCTGGCGCCCCGACAAAGTTTTCAAAATCGAACTGGACGGCTTTGTCGATTACCTGGGGAAACTGGAAGCGGCGGCAGATGTCAGCATTACCCGTTTCGACGATTTACGTCAGGCGCTCACTCGCCGTCTCGACCATTTCGCCGCCTGCGGCTGCCGCGCGTCGGATCATGGCATTGAAACGCTGCGATTTGCGCCGGTGCCCGACGACGCGCAGCTTGACGCCATTCTGGGCAAACGTCTGGCTGGCGAAACGCTGAGCGAACTTGAGATCGCCCAGTTTACCACGGCGGTGCTGGTCTGGCTGGGCCGTCAGTACGCCGCGCGCGGCTGGGTGATGCAGCTACATATTGGCGCGATCCGTAATAATAATACCCGGATGTTCCGCCTGCTGGGGCCGGATACCGGCTTTGACTCCATTGGCGATAATAACATTAGCTGGGCGCTCTCCCGTTTGCTCGACAGTATGGATGTGACTAATGAACTGCCCAAGACTATCCTCTATTGCCTGAACCCACGTGATAACGAAGTCCTGGCGACCATGATCGGTAACTTCCAGGGGCCGGGAATTGCCGGAAAAGTGCAGTTTGGTTCCGGCTGGTGGTTTAACGATCAGAAAGACGGGATGCTGCGCCAACTGGAGCAACTGTCGCAAATGGGACTGTTAAGTCAGTTTGTCGGGATGCTGACCGACTCCCGCAGTTTCCTTTCTTATACGCGACATGAATATTTCCGTCGTATTCTCTGTAACCTGCTGGGACAGTGGGCGCAGGACGGAGAGATTCCTGATGATGAAGCGATGCTAAGCCGTATGGTTCAGGATATCTGCTTCAATAATGCCCAGCGTTATTTCACGATTAAATAATCGCTATTAATCTGTGAGCACAGGTTTCAGGTATTTCAAGGGGCAGGAAGGCGGTAAGAGAGTGAGAAATTTAGCAGTAACGCATTTTTCCAGCCAAAGACTGGCCACCGATAAAAAGCAAAGATGTTGCTGATTAATCCCGAATCACTTACTAAGGTAAGTGATTCGGGTAAACAAACACAGCCATCTTTTGCGTCATGCTTTTTTTCTCTGTCCGGAATAACTCCAGTGCAGAAAGTGTGATACATCAGTCCTGTTGATGATGGCTCCTGTTGGTTATACGGTAATAACTCATGACTTCACACTGTGGTTTCCTTTAATAAATCGACAGCCAGCATTTCCAGCTGGTTAACCACCTCATTACTGGATCGCTCCATTCTGTCGAGTTCTTGCGACATCGCATTCATATCGCCTGCGGCAAAATAGTTCAGCGCAGAGTGACCAGCGGTATGCACCTCTTTATGCGGCGCTTCCAGACTACGGAAACTGTAGTAGTTGCTAAACTGCTGCCCTTCAAAACCGTAGTACCATTTCCCCAGCCGACACTGATCGTGCATCGTTATTTTACTGTTTATGTCTTTATTTAAGAGTAATTTGTAGACTTCCATTTTCCAGATAACATGGTCAACTTTGACAATATTCAAAAACTGCACCGTAGAGATGTACTGCATGACCGATTTCATGCTCAGCGATTTATCGATGACGATGCCAATAGACTCCACAATTTGATTTATGTTAGTCGTAATATTATCAATAACCGGCTGTTGGTTATCCAGCACCTCACTCACTCTGGCCGTATTATCTTTGATTACAGAGGTTAACGTACTGACGCTTTTCGAACTGTGTTTAACATCTTCGGACAGGTTTTTCACCTCTTTCGAAATAACGCTAAAACCACGCCCGGCATCCCCTACGCGCGCGGCCTCGATCGCGGAGTTAATCGCAATCAAATTGGTCTGGTTAGCGATCTTCTGTATCTCTTTAATACACGCATTAATTTGCGTTAAGGAGGTATTTAAGTCGCCCATACGACAGCCAATATCCGATGAAGTCGTGCCAATTTCGGTGATAAATTCCACGAGCGATTTTAATGAACTTCTGGCTTTATCATTCTGTTCGTTAAGTTCATTAATGCGTTCTTTTTCAATGTTGAGCTGCTCACAGGACTTAATGATGGCATTACGAATGATATCGATCGTCGAGATCCCCATCAGAATTTTTTGACACAGTATCCGCTCATAAGGCTCAGGAGTATCCACCACCACGTCAGACGCATTAGCGCCAGATTCTGCTGGCGGCGGTATTTTTACAACATTATTATTCCAGTGGCGCAAGCCTAATACTTTTTTAAACATATACCATTCTCCTTATTATATGTGGACATCCTGATCTATGCCTGGATAAAGTATTATCAACTCATGCTAACATAATGAAAAATCGGCTGTCATCTGCCATAACCATACGTTCACCAGAATAAGACAAAACGTCCACCAAACTTAAATAATTACAAAGTAAACTATTCAACAATACCATTAATAGTCATGATGGAAGTCGCTTCGCTTTATACGGAAATATTATTTACAAGGTTGACAATAATAGCTGAATAATAATTAACTGCATTTACTTAGGTGTATCTATATCTCGGCCCGAAGATTGCAGACAGGGTTTAAACGCAAACTTTTGCAATAGAAAAATAACCTAACGTAAACTTTTTATATGACCAATAATATCATTTGGACTCATCAATATATTATGCTGTCCGTTTACCAGCCAAACAGGCATGACCTAAATCCAAAGGGATAGGGGCGGCGTAACCAGCCGCAAAAAGTATCGATTAGTCGAAAATCTGGAAACGGATGCGCCAACGCGGCGAGCGTCACCGCCTGCGTCAGAAAAGTTAAGAATAATTTGTGATATTATTTCTCATATGTTACCAGTAAATGGCAGGCTGACAGCCGTTCGCTGGTAAACACAACAGGCGGGATATCGGCACCCACGCCGATATCCCGACGAGAATGACCCCGTTACGCTTTGATGACAATTAACGGTTCAATATCGCTCTCTTTTTTAATGACTAATGAATCATCGCCGCGCAGGCACGTACCGCCGTAGTTACCGCCCACGGTAAACGTACAGACCTGAATATACTTCCCGGCGACCTTCGGCAGGCACCACAACTGCTGATAGATATTTTTCTGCGTGGCGAACTTGCCGCTGGTTTTATCCAGGAGCTCTTCCTGATGGCTCACCAAATCAATATTACTACCGCAACGTCCGGCAATCGGTTTTACCGCATAGCCGGTCTGCACCAGCTCATCGTTAACGGTAAAATCCGTGTCGAGCAAATAGCGATGATGCGGGAAGAGCGACCACAGGATGGGCAGGATCGCTTTGTTACCCGGGATCACCGTCCACAGCGGTTCAAACACCAACACTTCCGGGCGCAGTAATACATCAATCAGCCGGACTTCATTTTCCGGGTGCCCGGTACGAATAGGCACTGCGGCATACTCCGTCTCACTGACTTCGCGTATCTGCTCCATCGCCGTTTCCCACGCCCAAGTTTTCCAGACACAATTCACCAGCCGTCCGTCGCCATCGATCAACTGCCCGGCGTCATCCCAGCGCAACTCGCCCAGCCCGCGGAGAATTTTGCTCGCGAAACCGGCCTGATGCAGCGCCTGCTGCATAAACTGCGCGTGATAGTCCTCCTCGATATCATCATCCTGCATGATATGGACGAAAGGACGCGCTTTACTGTGTTTCCAGGCGCCTGCCAGCTCGTTAATTAAGCCCTCCGCCGGGTTATGCCCTTTACCGGTATAGCCCTGCTCAGCCCATTTTTCGAGAATTAATCCCGCTTCGGTATGGCATGATGCGGAATCGGCATTGTATTCATAGACTTTCAGCCCGCGTTCATCCATGCAGAAATCCATACGACCGGTGATCATATGGTGACGACGGCGCTGCCAGGAGAGGCGCAGACGCGGCCAAAGAATTTTGGGGATATCGAATAGCGCCAGCAGATTATCGTCTTTTAAAACTTTGTCCGTGGCGTGCAGGTACATCAAATGCAACTCATTGGTCGCTTTGATAAGCTCCTGTTCGGCGCTCTCGGTGATGGTAAAATACTGGTACGGGTCTTGATTGATAACGTGTCCGTTCGCCTGTACATAGGCTTTTTGTAACGGATCGCGCTCATCCAGCCACTGACCGTCAAACTGACCTTTCTCTGGCAGTCTTGCGCCGCGAATCGCCAGCGACTGATTCGCGATGTCAGGCTGTGACAAACTGTATTGCGTGTCGTCGGTCTGGATCATCCAGCCTAAAATCGTCGTGTCATCAAAGGTGTCGCGCAGGGTGTAACACCCGTTTTCTACGACCATTTCCAGTTCGCGAGTCCACTGCTGCCCTGGCGGCAATGGCGTGTGGATAACGTTTTGCTCAGCAATACGAATTTTGTTATCCAGGAGTTGGGTGATAATCGCGACGTGCCCGGTTTCGTTAAACTCGCCGCCCTTTTGCCAGATGAGCAGCGCCCCAGCCTCCGGCGCGCGCGGCGAACCGTTCGGGAAGGCCTGCAAAGGCAAAATATTGTCATTCACGACCTCGCGCAGAAAACGTAGCGAGAAGATTTCCCAGGCCATGCCGACGTCAGTAAAAACAACGCCATAATTCAGAAAGAGAAAACGGCGGGCAAATTCCACGCACTGCCATTTATGCCCCATGTATTCATCGTCGATGTAGCTACGAAAAGCTGCGTCGTCGTCGTCCCACGGATCGAGGGAATTGTAATCTGAAGAGTAGATCGCTACGCCGCCGGGGGCGTAACCCAATAATGTCCCGAAGGGGGCATCCTGACTGGTGGTTCCTTTGCTCATGCACTTACCTCAAAACAAGACCGCCTGAGCAGCCTGGCGTGATTTCGCTCTGATTGTCTGCTCTGTGACACTAACCGGACAGAGGTCGACATAATCATACACCTCAATAAGGCACACTGAGGCCAGAAGGTTAAAATTTCACTCGCCGGAATGTCCCAATCGGTTAAATATCCGACTAGCAAGCTGCTACACTGCTTCAACACCACCACTGTGAAGGCAGGTCAATATGGCAGATAATACTTATCAACCCGCAAAAGTCTGGACGTGGGATAAATCCGGCGGCGGCGCGTTCGCTAACATTAATCGCCCGGTTTCCGGCCCGACGCACGACAAAACGCTGCCCGTCGGCAAACATCCGTTACAGCTTTATTCGCTGGGGACGCCTAACGGCCAGAAAGTGACCATTATGCTGGAAGAGCTCCTGGCGCTGGGCGTGACCGGCGCCGAATATGACGCCTGGTTGATTCGCATCGGCGAGGGCGATCAGTTCTCCAGCGGCTTTGTTGACATCAATCCGAACTCAAAAATCCCGGCGCTGCGCGATCACTCACACAACCCACCGATTCGGGTTTTTGAGTCGGGCGCAATTCTTGTTTATCTGGCGGATAAGTTTGGCCATTTCCTGCCGCAGGATCTGGCTAAGCGCACAGAAAACCTTAACTGGTTGTTCTGGCTACAGGGCGCGGCGCCGTTCCTCGGTGGCGGTTTCGGTCATTTCTATCATTATGCGCCGGTAAAAATTGAGTACGCCATTAATCGCTTCACCATGGAAGCCAAGCGTCTGCTGGACGTGCTGGATAAGCAGTTAGCTCACCACCCGTATGTCGCGGGAGAAGAGTACACTATTGCCGATATGGCCATCTGGCCGTGGTTCGGCAACGTGGTGCTGGGGAATGTCTATGATGCAGCGGAGTTTCTGGATGCCGGAAGTTATCAAAACGTACAACGCTGGGCGAAACAGGTAGCCGAACGTCCGGCGGTAAAGCGGGGGCGCATTGTCAACCGGACCAACGGCCCATTGAACGAACAGCTTCACGAACGCCATGACGCCAGCGACTTCGAAAACCATACCGAAGATAAACGTCAAAGTTAAACCATAATGCCGGATGAGGTAGTAATGTCGTCATCCGGCATGGTATTCCCTGCTGACGCTTCGCTTATCAGTTCTGCGAGTGTGTCATATTCGGCGCTTCACTAAACCCATGTTGCATGAGAATCAACCTCGCCCGTGCTGATAGTAAAAAGTCGGCAAGCGTTTTTCCCTGCTCGCTCAGGCAGGCAAAGCCATATTCAGCCACGGGATTATAAGGTTCCGGGATATCAACCACTCGCAGCGAATTAACCAGCCGTAGCCTGGGAGCATAGCTGGCATAGCCGATAAAGATATCGGTGTAATCATGATTGATGAGCCATTCCGCTGCCAGCCGGCCCGTCGGTAACGGCAAAGTCTGCCTGCCGCCAACCAGCGCTACCGCGCGTTTTCGGACCGCTTCGCCCTCCTTGCCCATCCGCGAAAAAAGCTGTTGCGTATAATCGCCGGAAGGATCGCAACCTGCTGTTGAGGTGCCGATCCGCAGATCCCGCCGGGTTAACAGCGACAGCCAGTCCTCGCCTTCACGCATCGCCTGCGCCCGCACGCTCAGACACAAACGGTTCGTCGTAAAAGGCGCGACCCGCAGTGCCCGCCCGCTTTCCAGCAGCGCCTGCGGATGCGCCAGGTTCGCCGAAGCAAAAAAGTCGCACGCTTCGCCCGCTTCGATGCGTTCACGTAACAGCCCCGCCGGACCGAAATCACATACCGCATCCGCCTGAAATGCCGCCATTAGTTGCGGCCAGACGACGCGCAAGCTCCCCGCAGCCAGTATTCGCATTACTGTACACCCTGATAGTCAGTACGGTAAAAACGTTGATACCAGTCGTTAGCGGCCTTTTGCATGTCAATATCGTGGAATTTTTCCGGATAGAGTTTTTTCGCCATCCACAGTTCGCCGATTCCCACCGCCTCCGGCATCGGATATCCCCAGGCTTTGGCATAATCCGGCATCAGGTAAACCCGATGATGCTTCACCGCGTCAATGACCTGCCACTGGGGATTGTGCAGGATCTCATTGACGACCTTTGGATAGCGATTCTGGACAAAGATTACCTGTGGATCCCAGGCGATCACCTGCTCCATTGTCACCTGCTTAAAGCCTTTCACCGTGGATGCCGCTACATTCAGCGCCCCTGCATGGGCCATCATCAGACCGGTATATTTACCGGAACCGTAGGTGGTCAGCTCCGGATTCGCCATATAGGCGCGAACCCGCTCATTTTCAGGAACCGACTGCAAACGGTCGCTGACCATCTTGCGACCTTTATCCATCGCCTCAATCAGCGCTTTCGCCTCCTGCGGTTTATTGACGATATCGCCAATCAGCGTTATTCCTTCACGCAGCCCGCGATTATAAGCCTGCTCGTCATCGGCCAGGGTCGGGTTCATTTTAGCCTGCTCGCCAGCAACATCATGGCGCAGCGAAATCGCCACCACCGGAATGCCAAGACGGCTGATCTTGTCGATCATCTCCTGCGGAGCGTAATTCGTGACAAACACCACCTGCGGGCGCAGCGCCACCAGTTTTTCAGGATCAACGTGCGTTAGATCGCCCAGCGAGACTTTTTGCGCCAGTTCCGGCGCCAGACGCGCATAGCCGTCGCCTAATTGCTGTTTCCAGTTCGCCATGACCCCAACGATTTTGTCAGTGGCATTCATCTGTACAAGGAGATTGAGCGTTTGATGCTGGAGCACCACCACTCTGTCGACGGTGTCGGGAACCGTGACCTGGCGGCCAAGTTGATCGGTAAAAGTACGCGCCGCCTGTGACATTAACGGCCAGCAAAAAAGCAACGCCAGCAGAGAGAGCTGGCGCAAAAATTTATTCATAGGTTTCGCCCCATAATCGATATATAAATAATTATACAACGATTATAGAGCGATATAATAGAGGTGATTAAGGGATCACGCGCTGGTGATGTCGTACTCCATGCGGCGCAGCGCATCTAACGTGGCTTTCGCTTCGTCTTCGTCAATGATGCTCATCGCAAAACCAACGTGTACCAATACCCATTGCCCTATCAGCTCGGCTGGCTTACCTTCACAAATCAGAGCAATATTGACATCACGTTTGATGCCACACACTTCCACCTGCGCAAGCTGGTGAATATCATCTCCGACGGCCAGCACCTGACCGGGGACGCCAATACACATAATTAACCACCTGAAATAAAATGCGGGTTATTCGACCTCAATACTTTTTACTTTCAACGAATCGCCGGTATCCACCCGCAGGCGATCGCCATGACAATGCGGACATTGCGCGTCATGCCTGAGAATTTCCACCACCTGACTGCAATCCCAGCACCAGGCCTGGGCCGGTCTGTAGTCGATGTGCAATTCGCACCCTTGCGCTAAAGTCCCCTGGCAGGCGATGTCAAAGCTGAAACGAACCGCGCGCTCTTCAACGCACGAAAGCGCGCCTATCTCCAGCCATACGCCGGTGACGCGCGCCACGCCGTGCTGTTCTGCCTGCTGCTGAATAATTTCAACGGCGCTTTGGCAAAGAGACAGCTCATGCATTCTCACAGCTCCGAGGGCCAAACAGCAACGCACGCCGGCTTGTCTGCGGCGCATCAGGATTGCTTACCGGCAGGGATAACAGCATCCGCGCGCAGTCATCCGCCAGCCGGACGCCCTCTTCCGGCGACAGGCTACGGGAAAGCGGCGACATCAACGAGCAGGCAAGATATTGCGAAACGCCTTCCAGTTCGCCAACGGTAAAGGTCATCGTGCCATAAGGCAGTTGCAGACCGAGTTTTTCACCGACGGTACGCCCGGGCCAGATCTGGTCCGGGCCAGGGAAGATTAATGCGCTTAACATCCACGGCGTAATTACCGTGCCCGTCCATTGTCCTTCAAACAACGTAAAATCAGAGACATGCACCGGCATAGTCGGATGCAGAAAAGAAAGATCGTGCATCGAACGATGGGCTATCTCTTCAAATGCCGCCTGAACCCGGGCGACGGGCGCCGTGTCGAATCCGGAAAACGTTTCAGACATGCGCCGCCTCCTTAGGAATTGCTTCGACGCCGGATTCACGCAGCGCAGCAAGAACCTGCTCAAGCGCAGGTTCAATCATCGCCTCGACGGTTGGCGTTAAGCCGATGTGCGGTTCCAGCGACTGTGGAATAACGCCGACCAGGGTCAGCTTCTTCGGAAACTCGCCGGTAAAGCGGAGGGCCGACAATACGTCGGCCAGTCCAAGCTGATGGGGGGAGATTTTGTTGGTGAACAGCGCCGGAACTTCATCGTCGCGCAGTACCATAATGGTTCCCGGCGCGTTCTTTTTCGACACGATGGCGTCGGCAATGATCAAATGATCACGATTCGCCATATCGCCAAGAAGTTCCATTCCCGCCGTACCGCCATCCAGAATCTCAACGAAATCCGGCAGGGTGTATCGTTGCTCTAACGCTTCAACAATACGCACCCCGATGGCTTCATCGGTCAGCAAAATATTGCCGACCCCTAAGACTAATATCCGCATTACAAAACCTTCACCGAGACCACTTCATTGCCATCGGCGTCCACCACGTGCACCGCGCACGCCATGCAAGGGTCGAAGGAGTGGATGGTACGTACCACTTCCAGCGGCTTCGCCGGATCGGCGATCGGCGTACCGACCAGCGACTGTTCGTACGGCCCCACGTCATCGTTGAAGTTACGCGGACCTGAGTTCCAGGTCGATGGCACCACTGCCTGATAGTTACTGATAATACCGTCTTTAATCACCATCCAGTGAGACAGCATACCGCGCGGCGCCTCCAGGAAGCCCACGCCTTTGAACTCGCCCGTCGCCGGAATGTTCGGCTTCACAAACGTGGTGTAATCGCCTTTGCCGATATTTACAATCAGCGCGTTGTATTGATCCTGCAATATGTTTTGCAGTTCACAACAGTGAACGGTACGCCCGATGATACGACCCAGCGTAGAGTGAAGTTGCGCCATTTCCAGCGTTTTGCCGGTCAGCTTCTGATAAAGCGCAATGATTTCATTGAGCTTGGTCTGGGTGGATTCACGACCTGCAGCCAGTTTACACAGCATGTTCGCCAGCGGCCCGACTTCGACGGTTTTGCCGTAGAATGTCGGCGACTTGACCCATGAGTATTTACCGTCATCCGACCAACCGTCGTAAGCCGGGATCGTAGTGCCTTCCCACGGCGCCTGCGGCGCTTCATCTTTGTACCAGGCGTGCTTCGCGCTCTCCTGAATACCTTTAATCAGGAATTCGTCGGAGTGAGAGGTGATCGGACGGTATGTCGACAGATCGGCATTGGTAATGTAACCGCCCGGGAACAGGAAACTGCCGTTTTTACCGTCGGTCGGGAATTCCGGCGCGCTCAGGTAGTTCACAGCGCCTTTGCCACGCTCCAGCCATTCCGGATAGTAGGCCGCGATGACTGCGGTATCCACTTTATACACCTGCTCGACAAAATCGCTCAGCTTATCGATAAACGATTTGATGTACATCAGGCGTTCAAGGTTCAACGTACCGATGCTGTCGAGATTGATCGGGTTCGCCACCCCACCGACCGCCAGGTTCTGGATATGCGGCGATTTACCGCCCAGCAACGCCACCACGCGGTTAGCGTCACGCTGACATTCCAGCGCCTGCAGATAGTGAGCGACCGCAATCAGGTTGACCTCCGGCGGTAACTGCATTGCCGGGTGCCCCCAGTAGCCGTTGGCGAAAATACCTAACTGACCGCTGGCGACAAGATCCTTGATCTTGTTCTGAACTTTCGTGAACTCTTGCGCGCTGTTCAGGTGCCAGCTCGACACGCCATCCAGCATCGCAGAAGCTTTTTCCGGATCGGCTTTCAGCGCAGAGGTAATGTCCACCCAGTCCAGCGCAGAGAGCTGGTAGAAATGGACAATGTGGTCATGGGTGGTATGCGCCGCCAGAATAATATTACGGATATACTGCGCGTTGACGGGAACATCAATATTCAGCGCGCTTTCTGCCGCACGAACGGAGGAGATCGCGTGAGTTGTCGTACAAACGCCGCAAATACGCTGCACAATCATCCACGCATCGCGCGGATCGCGGTTCTTCACGATCTCTTCCATACCGCGCCACATGGTGCCGGACGCCCATGCTTTGGATACGACGCCGTTCTCAATTTCGCAGTCAATGCGTAAATGACCCTCAATACGGGTTACCGGATCAATAGTAATTCTCTGGCTCATGCTTTGCTCGCCTCATGACGATTATGATCGTTTTGTTTTAAAGGAGGAAGTATCGGCAGTAGACGAATGAGTACGATGTATGCACAAATCTCAATAGCCACAAAACCAATAGAAATCAACAATTCTTCCCAGGTTGGGAAGTAGTGGTAGCCGCCACCCGGGTTGAATGCCACCAGCGAATAGGTCAGACGCCACGTCGCGCAACCCAACAGCGCGCTCAGCGCCGACAGGTACAGCATACGAGAGTCATTACGCAGTTTCGCCACACGCAGTACCACTAACGGGAAGACCATCAGGACGACTTCAATCCAGAACATAGCGGAGTAAAAATCGCCGGCAAACGCATAGGACAGCTTGTCGCGATAAATCAGTTCGCCAAAGCGCAGGACGACGAAAATCGCCAGCAGCACGCTGATGGTATTCGTCAGCTTAACAAACAAATTTTTCTCATCCGGACCGTTTCCTTTCAGGCCTGCCTGAACCAGCGACCCCTCAAATATGACAATGGAGAAGCCCATGATAAACGCGGTCAGAACCGAGAACAGCGGCAGCATTTCATAGCTTTGCCATAGCGGATGCACTTTATAGCCCGCCGAGATCATCAATGACCCCATTGAGGACTGGTGCATCGTCGGCAGCAGCGCGCCCAGCGCGATAATAAAGAACATCACCTTATTCAGACGCTTGAGCGACACTTTCCAGCCCAGACGTTCAAACAGGGCAGGCGCAAACTCCAGCGCCATCACGCCGATGTAGATGGTCATACAGACCGCCGTCTCAAACAGTACCGAGTTCACGTTGAAGTGACCTGGAATGTAGAAGTACGGCAGGTTCCAGTAACGACCGACGTCGATAGTGATCGACAGGCCGCCCAGCGAGTAACCAAACAAGCTTGCCAGCAACGCCGGGCGCACCAACGGATGGTATTGCCCACGGTTAAAGACATACACCGCCCATGCCAACGCCCAACCGCCGCAGGCAAAGCCGGTGCCGATCAACAGGTCAAAGGCAATCCAGACGCCCCACGGGAAACCGCCGTTCAGGTCGGAAACGGAGCCCAACCCGAAGACCAGACGCTTCACGATAAGGAGCATACACAGGACGATTAACGGTCCAAAAATAATGACCGGTTTACTGATGATTTTTCCGCCCAGCGGTTTTGGATCATGACTCATGATCGTCTCCTCCATCGTGATGGTCGTTTTTGCTATTACGACGAACCAGCACGGTTAAGCCCGCCAGCGCAGCCAGGGGTAGTATCATGCCTTTATAAAGCGTGTGTTGAACATGCTCGGAGCGCGCTCCGGTTGAAAGGTCATCCAGCTTCGGCAGATCCAGATCTTCATAAGGAACGCCTGTCAGCACCAGCACCTGAGTACCACCGCCCTCTTTTTCACCGTAGAGGTGTGGGTAGTATTTAGGCACCGTATGCAGATAGGTGTCGTCCGTTTTCAACGTCTGGCGCGGATAGTGATATTCACTGCCTGGTTTGAGGGCCAGACGTTTTTTCGCTTCCGCCATCAGCTCTTCACGAGTACCGAAAATGACGGCCCCTGCCGGACAAACTTCCACACACCCAGGCAAACCGCCTTTATCCAGACGCTCAACGCCTTTCTGGTTACACAGCTCACATTTGTGAAGCGCGCCAAACGGGTTGTTGTAGTCGTACTTAGGTACGTTGTACGGACAGGCGACCATACAGTAACGGCAGCCGGTGCAGACATCTTTGTCATAGTGGACGATGCCGGTTTTCGGATCTTTTTTCAGCGCCGACACCGGACAAACGGAAACGCAGTTAGGATCGACGCAGTGCATACACTGTTTCTTGATGTAGGCATAGCCGTTCTCTTCCTGATCTTTGTTCACGCCCGTGCCGCTACGCCATACCTGAATAATGTTATTGGTATACGGCGACAGCTTGTCGTTGTTCGACCAGGTCTGCTCCCCTTCCGGGTTACGCGCCGGGAAGTTGATATCCTGACACTTTGTGACGCAGGCCTGACAGCCCACGCACAGAGTGGAGTCATACAGCATGCCCAGCGAACCTGGAATCGGCGGACGGTTTTCTGCAGCCGCATGGCTGACAGACGGCGCGGCGCCCAACAGCAATGCTCCACCGGAGGCTGCTTTAATAAAGTCACGTCTGTTCACGGTTATTCTCCCCGTGAGTCAGCGTTATCTTTCTTTTGCTGACGCCCCAGTTCACGTACCGCCATCACGCTGACGCCGGCAACCAGACCGACTACGCCGCCAAGCAGACCGACAGCGCCCGCAGAGATATTGCCGCCTTCTTTCATATTGACGTCAGGTTTCTCTGAACGCGGAGTTTGGTTTTCGACATGAGCAAGCTGGTGAATGCCCTTATGGAAGCCGATACCTTCTTCGTTACAGCCATAGCAAGGATGACCGATCGCCACTGGCCAAACGCCGCCAACGTCACAGAACTGTAACGTAGAACAGTTGCCCCAGGTTTCCGGCCCTTTACAGCCAAGATGGTAGAGACACCAGCCCTGACGGTGGCCTTCGTCGCCAAATTCTTTGGCAAAACGGCCTGCGTCGAAGTGTGGTCGACGTTCGCAATGCTCATGAATCAGACGGCCATAGGCAAAGGTTGGACGATTTTTCGCATCCAGCTTCGGCGGCGTGCCGTATGTGATGATATGCGCGACGGTCGCCAGGAAGTTATGCGGGTTTGGCGGACAACCTGGAATATTGATAACCGTTTTGCCCGGTAAGACTTCCTGCAGACTGACAGCGCCGGTTGGGTTTACGCCAGCCGCAGCAACGCCACCCCATGCCGAGCAGGAACCGATAGCGATAATCGCGGCTGCGCCGTCAGCGGCTTTGCGGATGTGATCCACGATCGGCTCGCCGGCAACCATGCAGTAGATACCGTTATCTTTTAGTGGGATAGAACCATCCACCACCAGAACATATTGCCCTTTATACTTCTCCAGAGCGTTATGTTTGTTTTCTTCGACCTGGTGACCGAATGCGGCGGAAAGTACCTCGTGGTATTCCAGAGAGATAGTCTCCAGAACGAGGTTTTCAACGGTTGGGTGTGTAGCACGAAGCAGTGATTCGGTACAACCGGTACACTCCTGAGCGCCAATCCAGATAACGGGCGGACGCTGTGGATTGGATACCGATTCTGCCATTTCTGCGGCGGCTTTGCTACTGAGCCCCATAGTAGCGGCCAGTGCTGCACAAAGCTTCATGAAATCACGACGGTTAATGCCGTGAGAAGTGATGAGAGTATTATCTCCAGTCATTTTATAGTTATTCCGTTACGAAGACCTGGCTTTTATTTTGCACTGTTCGCGAAGAAGTTATTGCGATCGGTACGCCATTTACCACACTTTTTTTATGGTTATGTGCGCCATAATACTTCGACGGAACAGTAAAACGAAGGGAAGAGGCGATAGTGTAATTAATTAAAGCAAGATAATACCCCTGTTGGATCAACCTTCGAGTCGATAACCGGCCATAAAGAAGCGAACCGCCATCCCGGAATGATTCTCTTTAAAGAAATCCATCACCATTTCTTTATCCAGACCATAGCGACGCGTCAGAATTCCGGCCTCCCACGCGCCAAGTTGACGATCGCCGGTCTTTTCGAACATACGGTGTGTAAAACCTAATACAAAGCCACGTTTATACTCAGAACAGAAATTCACCGCATGATGCGCGCTATATGCATATGGCGCGTGCAACCCGGCCATTAACCCTTTCCCAAAATGATTATTCATCTGACCTCCTCAATCGCTATATAATAAATTATATAGCGATTGATTAAATGAAGACCAGCGCATTACGCGCTTTTTTGCTTCACATCAGAAAGAAACCCATTCATCAGTAGACTGTGCGGGAGCCGACGCCATTCTCTGAACGCCAGGCGCCGCTTTCGCCGTGACGCGTTGTTGCGGCTCACTAGCGGAAAGCCGGAACTGCTGTACGGAGCGTTGCAAATCCTCCGTCTGCCGTTCCAGCGCCGCCGCCGCCGCGGAAACCTGCTCAACCAGCGCGGCGTTTTGTTGCGTAACGCTATCCATTTGCGTGATCGCCACGCCAACCTGAGAAATACCTTTACTCTGTTCTTCGGAGGCGGACGCGATCTGTTTCATAATCGTCGTCACTTCCGTGACGCCGCGCAGGATGGCGTCCATCGTCGCGCCGGTCTCCTGGACCAACTGCGCGCCCTGCGCTACGCGACGTACCGATTCGCCAATTAAGGCTTCAATTTCTTTCGCCGCCCCCGCGCTGCGGCTGGCCAGGTTACGTACCTCACCGGCGACCACCGCGAAGCCGCGTCCCTGCTCGCCCGCTCTGGCCGCTTCTACCGCTGCGTTCAAGGCCAGAATATTGGTCTGGAAAGCAATACTATTAATCACGGTAGTAATTTCGGCGATCTGCTGCGAACTGGCGGAAATACCGTTCATTGTTTCTACCACATCGGAAACCAGTTCACCGCCTTTTCCTGCCGTTAGCGAGGCGGCATCCGCAAGCTGACTCGCCTGGCGAGCGTGTTCGGCGTTCATTTTCACCGTTGCGGTAAGCTGTTCCATGCTGGCGGCCGTCTCTTCCAGCGCAGCGGCCTGTTCTTCCGTTCGGGAAGAGAGATCGTTATTACCGGTAGAAATTTCCGTCGCGCCGCGCCAGATATTGTCGCTTCCGGCGCGGATCGTACTCACGGCTTCGCGTAAACTGTCCTGCATCGCGCGTAGTAGCGGCACCAACCGGCCTACGCAGTTACGCCCCAACGCTTCAATCGGCTGGCTAAGATCGCCTTGCGCGATGCGCTGAAATTGCTGACGGATGCGCTCCAGCGGTTTCACCATCATTGCAACCAGATAGCGATCGGTAAAAATCAGGATAGCAATGCCCAGAATCACCGCCGTGATAAGCAGGATGCGGATGGTATAGGTTTTACCATCGACCATCACACGTGTGTTATCCAGCATGGCGCCAGCTTCATGACTAAACCGTTCCGCGCTGGCGCCGAACGCGCGACTGAGTGCGGGCGTGACCGTACTGGCATGTTCGCTCCAGGCGGTTAGCGATCCTTGCTGCGCCAGTTGCATTTGAGGAACGACGCCTTTCTCCAGCAAGGCCTGCCAGTTGGACAAGACCTCCCTTGAGATATCAGGGTTCATCGGCCCTGGCGATAGCGCTTTCATCTCCTCCAGCTTCTGACGCATATTCTCGAGCGACTGCCGGGCGGGCGCAAAATCGGGCGTGCCGCCGCCGATTTTTACATCCATCGCGCGGCTAAGGCGGGTAACAAAGCGGAAATATTGATCGTTACCCTGGCTTAGCACCGTCATTTGCCGCACAAGATGCCGGTCAATATCATTTCCTTCCGAAACTTCGGATAAAGCATGGACGCTGTATAACCCCACCCCCGACCAGAGTAGACAAAAAAGTCCCAGTATCGTCAGCATGACCATACGAATAGTAAAGTTTTGCAGCAAACGCATATGAATTTCCTTGCTGAATATAAGAGATTAGTCATCAGACGATGACGCACTCTCGTTATCGGCAAGGCGCGGAGAATATATAATGCATTCTCCATTTTTTTACAGTTATCGCCGTTTACGTACCCGCAGATGTTATATATCTGTGAACGCAGAGAAAATCTTTTAGTCTTATTACTGGGTAAATGAATAGATGTAGTAAAAATATTGCGTAAGGCTGCAGGGAGACGCTTATCCGCCGTTAAAGAAGCGCTGTTTTACAGCCGGGCTCAGCATCCTTTGCCCGACTGCCCCGCCGTGGACGGCGGCTCAATGGTTATGTCGCGTCAATCTGTCCAGATAGCCCATCACGAACGCCGACAGGACAAAGGTCAGATGGATGATGACATACCACATTAATTTGTTATCCGGGACGTTTTTCGCATCCATAAACACGCGTAACAGGTGAATGGAAGAGATAGCGACTATCGATGCCGCCACCTTATTTTTTAGCGAAGTCGCATCCATTTTCCCCAGCCAGTTCAGCTTCTCCTTGCCCGCAGAGATATCCAGCTGAGAGACAAAGTTTTCATACCCGGAGAACATGACCATTACCAGCAATCCGCCAACCAGCGTCATATCAACCAGCGATAACAGCACCAGAATCAGATCGGCCTCCGCCAGGGCAAAAACGTTCGGCAGAACGTGTAGAATTTCCTGGAAAAATTTTAGCGCTAAAGCGATCAGCGCCAAAGAGAGGCCAAAATACACCGGCGCGAGCAGCCAGCGAGACGCATACATTACATTTTCAAGAAAGCGTTCCATAGGGACCTGTCAGGTAACTAAAACCAGCAACAGTATATCTCAACCATGCAACATCAGATCAACATGCCAGTTAAATCTCATCCGGTTTAACCTGTGGGCGCTGATATTCCGGCCATACCAGCGCGACCAACGCCGGGTAGGCTTCAAGACTGAACTCACGAAAACACTGGCGTAAATTAAGGACGTCCAAATCCGAATACGGCACCTTTTCTCCGTTCAGACAACGCTTCTTAATATTGTCGTAATACTTATAAACGGCAGAGTTAAGGTCGCTGCAACGACGCTGTGCGTCAAATAATCCTGGCGTTTCATTCAACTCAGTCATTGTCATTCGTTTTATCGTTGCATGAAGGAAATCGATATATTCATGGTTAACGCGCCAGTACCATACCGGCGTTATCGAATTCATTAATACTGAGAAATGATCTTCGCCCTCTTCCTTTGTCATGGGTTCAGTTTGATTTAAATTTACGACTTTTCCACCAGGACGTTTTTTATTAACCTCCCACATCAGGAAGAGTATCGCGCCGGTCAGTAATAGCAATATAATAACAGAATAAAAAATACTGTTCATAGCAGGCTCCATTTTTTTTGATTTTAAAATTACACCATGTTATTGTCAACGAAACCTACACTATTAAAAATAGTATACCACTGATCGTAAAGGATATTTAGTCATGCTTCCTGAGCATCTGGTTTCCTCTCATTTTCGCCTGTCATCGCCGCCCCCTGAAGCCACAGAAAACAGTAAAAATTTGCCTAAGGGAAAAACAAAACTCAGCGATTTCGAGCCCGATATTTTAATTAGCGCTAACGCTGCCGGGCAACACAGAAACGTATTATTTGAAGAACGCGACCGTCATATTAAAGAACGTCTGTATTGTGTGGCTAAAATTGAAACGTTTGCCCGCCTGATAAACGCACTACAGGCAGAAGGCGATATTGATGCCCAAATGCTAAGTAAAATACTGGCGGATAAAACCGCAATGATAAATGAAAAAGGCAATGCCATTTGGCTTAATTTAATCACTCGCGAAACCAATATGCCGCTATTTTATTCACTGGAAGATAAAGATGAAAGAAGTTGAAGACAATAACGTTTATTTGGCTTTAGACAACCATAAAAGTGATGAATTTATCTTAAAGCAAAATCTTGCAGCGCTAATCGCCAGCAAAAATGCCACCCTGGAAAAGGTAACGCAGGAGGTGGTATCCATACCGGCGGCGTTAGTGCGCCTGAAGTGGCAAAACCGACGAGAGATGTATGCGCTACAGGTCAAAGAGGAGATTTATGGCGCGACCATCAATGCCATTATCGAGCAGCATCCTGAATTACGAGACAAAATTATGTCTCGTCTTGAAAGTGACTGGCAGCATCTGCTGGCTCGCGAGGCGGCAACCTTACGTCTGACGCGTAAGCTTTCCGATGGCGACTACCGGACGCGCAACGTCACCACCGTCGCACGGCAAGAAAAATAACCTTCATGGCTAGTTAACTCTGTTGTGAATACGGGTGAAGCATAAGGATCGTTCTGATTCTCCCTCTTACGGTAGTAAAAGTGTCTACGCTTAAAGGGTGTTCAACCTGAAGGGAGAAGCTCAATGTCTCATCTATACGACCCTACCACGCAGTATTACACCGGCGAGTATCCTAAGCAAAAACAGCCGGCGCCCGGCGTCCAGGCGAAAATGACGCCTGTTCCTGACTGTGGTGAAAAAAGTTATGTCGGCAGTGGTCGCCTTAAAGATCGTAAGGCGCTGGTGACAGGGGGCGACTCCGGGATTGGGCGCGCTGCCGCTATCGCTTACGCGCGTGAAGGCGCAGATGTCGCGATCAACTATCTGCCAGCGGAAGAAGAGGACGCCCAGCAGGTTAAAGCGCTGATTGAGGAGTGCGGCCGTAAAGCGGTGTTATTGCCAGGCGATCTTAGCGACGAATCTTTCGCCCGTTCGCTGGTCCATAAGGCGCGTGAAGCGCTAGGCGGGCTGGACATTCTGGCGCTGGTGGCCGGTAAACAGACGGCAATCCCGGAGATAAAAGATCTGACCAGCGAGCAATTTCAGCAAACCTTCGCCGTTAACGTTTTTGCCCTGTTCTGGATAACCCAGGAAGCGATTCCGCTGCTGCCAAAAGGCGCCAGTATTATCACGACGTCGTCTATCCAGGCGTATCAGCCCAGTCCGCACCTGCTGGATTATGCGGCAACCAAGGCGGCAATCCTCAATTACAGCCGTGGCCTGGCGAAACAGGTGGCGGAAAAAGGAATCCGTGTGAATATTGTCGCGCCTGGTCCTATCTGGACAGCGCTGCAAATTTCCGGCGGTCAAACCCAGGATAAAATTCCGCAGTTTGGCCAGCAGACGCCAATGAAGCGGGCCGGCCAACCGGCAGAGCTGGCGCCGGTGTATGTCTATCTGGCAAGCCAGGAATCCAGTTACGTTACCGCAGAAGTGCACGGCGTGTGCGGCGGGGAGCATTTAGGCTAACGTATGAAGTCGATTAAGATGGCACACTTCTGTTACGCAAGGCGCCATCTTAGGCAATAAAAAAGCCGGGTGGCGACTTCGCCTTACCCGGCCTACAACATCAGCAGAATACTTATTTCGCTTTCGCGGTCTCTTCGCCAACCAGACCAATCTTGAGATAGCCCGCCTGATGCAGCATATCCATCACTTTCATCAGGGTTTCATACTCTACGGTTTTATCCGCGCGGAAGAAAATCGTAGTATCCTTTTTCCCTTCCGTCAGGGCCGTTAGCTCGGCAATCATCGTATCATCCGTCACCGGATCGTTACCGATAAACATGGTGTTATCCGCTTTCACCGACAGATAAACCGGTTTTTCCGGACGCGGCTGTGGCGTACTGGTAGAAGCGGGCAGATTCACCTTGACGTCTACCGTCGCCAGCGGCGCAGCCACCATAAAGATAATCAGCAGAACCAACATGACATCGATAAACGGCGTCACGTTGATTTCATGCATTTCGCCGTTGTCATCCAGGTTCTCGTTAAGACGCATTGCCATGACGCATTACCCTACCCGTAATTTCTGCGCGGCGCGTACCGGCTGCGCACTGGCGCTCGCATTCAGATCAAGATCGCGGCTTTGCAGCAGCAATACCTGCGCCGCCACGTCGCCCAGCGTTGCTTTGTAACTGCCTATCTGACGTGCGAAGATGTTGTAAATGACGACCGCCGGGATCGCGGCTACCAGCCCAATCGCCGTCGCCAGCAGCGCTTCCGCAATACCAGGAGCAACCACCGCCAGGTTGGTGGTCTGCGTTTGCGCAATACCGATGAAGCTATTCATAATGCCCCATACGGTGCCAAACAACCCGACGAAGGGGGAAATGGCGCCGATCGTCGCCAGATAACCGTTGCCTCGTCCCATGTAGCGGCCAACCGCAGCGACGCGACGTTCCAGACGGAAGCCGGTACGTTCTTTAATCCCTTCGTTATCTTCGCTGCCCTGAGAGAGTTCCAGTTCATTCTGCGCTTCATTGATGAGCTGTGCGCTGAGGCTTTTTGCGCTGAAACCTGCCGCAATGTCAGAAGCCTGATCTAAAGAGCGCGCATCGGCTAATTGCAGTTGTTCGCGCTTTAAGCGGCGCTTTTGAGTGAAAAATTCAACGCTTTTACTGAAGAAGATAGCCCAGGTGACGACTGACGCCAGAATCAGACCAATCATCACGCACTTCACGACAATATCGGCGTGCTGATACATACCCCAGACGGAGAGATCCGTCTGCATCAAATTATTACCCACTCTGTATCTCCAGGACGCAAATCACAAAATCTGAGCATAATAATATCAAAACGGCGTCGAATTGATAGTCGTTCTCATTACTATTTACATACTGCCGCACCTTTACTGCTTTTTCTTTGCGCTTACGCATTAAAAAAGTCACCTGTTTTTATTTTGGCAAAATTTTCATCTGTATCACACGTCGCCAGGGTGCAGATGGTTATATTCATGCTAGTTTAGACATCCAGACGGTTAAAATCAGGAAACGCAACATGACGGATAAACAGTTGGATACCAAACTGGTAAACGCAGGACGCAGCAAAAAATACACGCTTGGCTCAGTGAATAGTGTGATTCAACGCGCTTCTTCACTGGTGTTTGACACCGTCGAGGCCAAAAAACACGCTACCCGCAATCGCGCCAACGGCGAATTATTTTACGGACGCCGGGGAACGCTGACCCACTTTTCGCTCCAGGAAGCCATGTGTGAACTGGAAGGCGGCGCCGGATGCGCGCTCTTCCCGTGCGGCGCGGCGGCGGTCGCCAACACCATTCTGGCATTCGTTGAGCAGGGCGACCACATCCTGATGACCAACACAGCCTATGAACCCAGCCAGGATTTCTGCAGCAAAATTCTCGGCAAACTGGGCGTGACGACAAGCTGGTTCGACCCGCTTATCGGCGCTGATATCACGCAACATATTCAGCCGAACACGAAAGTCGTATTTCTGGAATCCCCCGGTTCTATTACCATGGAAGTACATGATATTCCGACCATTGTCAGTGCGGTCAGACGCGTCGCGCCAGAAGCCGTCATCATGATTGATAATACCTGGGCGGCTGGCGTTCTGTTCAAAGCTCTGGAATTCGATATTGATATCTCTATCCAGGCGGGCACTAAATATCTGATTGGTCATTCTGATGCGATGGTCGGGACTGCCGTTGCAAATGCGCGCTGCTGGGAACAATTGCGGGAAAACGCCTATCTGATGGGGCAAATGCTCGACGCCGACACGGCTTATATGACCAGCCGCGGTCTGCGCACACTCGGTGTCCGACTGCGCCAGCATCAAGAAAGCAGCCTCAAAATCGCCGCATGGCTGGCGAACCATCCTCAGGTCGCGCGCGTTAATCATCCGGCCCTGCCGGGTAGCAAAGGTCATGCGTTCTGGAAACGAGACTTTACAGGTAGCAGCGGCCTGTTCTCCTTTGTGCTCAATAAAAAGCTGACCGAGGCTGAATTATCAGCCTATCTGGATAACTTTTCGCTGTTCAGTATGGCCTACTCCTGGGGAGGCTACGAATCGCTGATTATTGCTAATCAGCCGGAACAGATCGCCGCGATTCGTCCCGCAGGCGGCGTAGATTTTACCGGTACGCTGGTTCGGGTGCATATTGGTTTAGAGAGTGTTGATGATTTGATCGCTGATTTAGCCGCCGGCTTCGCCAGAATTGTGTAAAGTTGCCGGGGATGGACATATATGCAGACAATTTCCGTGGAAAAGTCTGCGTTTGTTGCGTCCGGGATCAAGGCATCCCGGACGATTCAGGAGTACAATAGGCGAATAAAAGCATAAATGCTGTTCCACAGGAAAGTTCATGGCTGTCATTCAAGATATTATCGCTGCGCTCTGGCAACATGATTTTGCCGCGCTGGCGAATCCACACGTTGTTAGCGTCGTCTACTTTGTCATGTTCGCCACGCTATTTTTAGAAAACGGTCTGCTGCCAGCGTCATTCTTACCTGGCGATAGTCTGCTGCTACTGGCAGGCGCGTTGATCGCCCAGGATGTGATGCATTTTTTGCCGACGATTGGCATTCTCACCACCGCGGCCAGTCTCGGCTGCTGGCTAAGTTATATCCAGGGACGCTGGCTTGGTAATACGCGTACCGTCAAAGGCTGGCTGGCGCAGCTTCCGGCAAAATATCATCAGCGCGCCACCTGCATGTTTGACCGCCACGGTTTGTTAGCTTTGCTTGCCGGGCGCTTTCTGGCGTTTGTCCGCACGCTGCTGCCAACAATGGCGGGTATTTCCGGCCTGTCCAACCGCCGGTTTCAGTTTTTTAACTGGTTAAGCGGCCTGCTGTGGGTGACTGTCGTGACCAGCTTCGGCTACGCGCTCAGTATGATCCCGTTTGTTAAGCGCCATGAAGACCAGGTAATGACATTTTTAATGATCCTTCCCGTCGCGCTACTGGTCGCCGGACTGTTAGGTACGCTGGTCGTGGTGATTAAAAAGAAATACTGTAACGCCTGACGTATCCATAATCGGCCAGGATGGCCCGGTTACGCTTCGTTGACCCGTGGCGGGATGCCCCACTTAGCTCCCTTGCATTGTCCGCATTCTTGCCGCATCTTCGCCCGGCGTAACGCCAAAATAACGTTTAAACTCCCGGCTAAACTGCGATGCGCTCTCATAGCCGACCCGCATCGCCGCGGCGCTGGCCTTCATACCATCGTGAATCATCATCATCCGCGCTTTATGCAGTCGGTAGCTTTTTAAATACTGCAACGGCGAGGTGCTGGTGACCGCCTTAAAATTATGGTGAAACGCCGACACGCTCATGTTCGCTTCTGCCGCCAGTTGCTCAACATTCAGGTTCTCGGTGTATTTCATTTCGATCTGTTTAAGTACGCGACTGATCAGGCTAAAGTGCGTCTGGCGACTAACCAGTGCAAGCAGCGCCCCGCCGCGCGGTCCCATCAGCACATGATAAAGAATTTCGCGAATAATTTGTTTTCCCAGAATCCGCGCATCCAGCGGGCGCTCCATCACATCCAGCAATCTTTCCACCGCGCATAAAATCTCGTCCGACAGCGTGGCGGAGTTAATCCCACTGGCCGCCATCGGCAACTGGAAACGCTCATCTTCGCCAATGTCCATGAGCAACTCTTGCAGTTGCAGCACATCAATGTCGAGCCGAATACCGGCTAGCGGTACCTCCGGCGTTGCCCAGGTCTCGCATTCAAAAGGGAGCGGCACGGTCAGTAAGAGATATTCATTAGCGTCATAACGAAACTTGCGCTTGTTAATATAGCCAATTTTATGGCCGGAAAAGAGAAATATGATGCCAGGCTGATACATGACCGGCGTGCGCGGCCCCGGTTCAACACCATACAACAGACGAATGCCCGCCAGCCGCTCGCTGATTATTTTATCATTATTTTTTAAATGATTAATTTTATCAGCCAACTGTAAGCAAATTGCTTCACGATTCATAACGCGCCATTTTTTCATCAAATCCACTCCGCTGGATTGTGCGCATTTTTAGCGATTTTCTCCAGCATTCTGGAGAAATAGGCAAAACATTGGCAGAAATGTGCATTGAGAGACATCCCTCACAAGACCACAATGATGACCATCAGGCAGACAGCCGCCTGCCCTCTTTTTACCCACATAAGGGAATGAGCAATGAACAATTTCAAATTACATACCCCTACCCGCATTCTGTTTGGTAAAGGCGCTATCGTCGATCTTCGCGATCAGATCCCGCAGGACGCCCGCGTGCTGATTACCTATGGCGGCGGTAGCGTGAAAAAGACCGGCGTACTGGCGCAAGTTCAGGAAGCGTTAAAAGGACTGGATGTTCGGGAGTTTGGCGGTATTGAACCGAACCCGTCCTATGAAACGCTGATGAAGGCCGTGCAGCTTGTGCGCGACGAAAATATTACCTTCCTGCTGGCCGTTGGCGGCGGTTCCGTACTGGACGGCACCAAATTTATCGCCGCAGCGGCGCAGTATACGGACGGCGTCGATCCGTGGCACATTCTGGAAACCGGCGGTACTGAGATTCGTAGCGCAATCCCGATGGGGTCTGTGCTGACCCTACCGGCAACCGGCTCAGAATCGAACGCCGGCGCAGTCATTTCCCGTAAAACCACTGGCGACAAACAGGCCTTCCACTCCTCGTTCGTGCAACCGGTCTTTGCCGTACTGGACCCGGTCTACACCTATACATTGCCGCCGCGCCAGGTTGCGAACGGCGTCGTGGATGCTTTCGTCCATACCGTTGAGCAGTACGTCACTTACCCGGTTAACGGCAAAATTCAGGATCGTTTCGCCGAAGGCATTTTACTCACACTGATCGAAGAAGGTCCCAAAGCGCTGCAAGAGCCTGAAAACTATGACGTCCGCGCTAACGTGATGTGGGCCGCTACTCAGGCGTTAAATGGCCTGATTGGCGCTGGTGTTCCGCAGGACTGGGCGACGCATATGCTGGGCCATGAGCTTACCGCGATGCACGGTCTCGATCATGCCCAGACGCTGGCTATCATTCTGCCTGCGCTATGGAACGAAAAACGAGACGTTAAACGCGCAAAACTCCTGCAATATGCTGAACGTGTATGGAATATCACCGACGGTTCCGACGACGAGCGTATTGATGCCGCCATTGCCGCCACCCGCCGTTTCTTTGAACAGATGGGCGTGCCTACCCACTTGTCCGATTACGGTCTGGATGGCAGCACTATTCCGGCGCTACTGGCTAAACTTGAGGCGCATGGATGCACAAATTTAGGTGAAAATCAGGATATTACGCTGGATGTCAGCCGTCGGATTTATGAAGCGGCGCGCTAAGGTTTTTTCGCCTCTGACTTTCGTTTTTGGCCATTTCGTCCAGACTTAAGTCACTTAGTCTCGCCGGCCCCGACTCCGGCGAGCCAATTAAAAGAGGAACACATCATGGCTAATCCAACCATTATCAGGCTACAGGATGGCAACGTAATGCCACAACTTGGGCTGGGAGTCTGGAAAGCAAGCAATGAAGAGGTGATCGCGGCGATTCATAAAGCGCTGGAGGTGGGCTATCGATCGATTGATACCGCCACAGCATATCAGAATGAAGAAGGCGTCGGCAAAGCGCTAAAAGCAGCGAGCGTAGCGCGGGAAGAGCTGTTTATCACCACCAAGTTGTGGAATGACGATCAAAAACGTCCCCGCGAAGCCCTGCAGGAGAGTCTGAAAAAACTGCAGCTTGATTATCTCGATCTCTATCTGATGCACTGGCCCGTACCGGCTATCGATCACTATGTCGACGCCTGGAAAGGCATGATCGCGCTGCAAAAAGAGGGGCTGGTAAAGAGTATCGGGGTCTGTAACTTTCAGATCCATCACCTCCAGCGTCTGATCGATGAAACCGGCGTTACCCCTGTGATCAACCAGATCGAGCTTCACCCCTTGATGCAACAGCGCCAGCTACATGCGTGGAATGCGACGCATAAAATCCAGACCGAGTCCTGGAGCCCGCTGGCGCAGGGCGGCGAAGGCGTATTCGATCAGAAAGTGATTCGCGAACTGGCGGATAAATACGGCAAAACGCCCGCCCAGATTGTTATTCGCTGGCATCTGGACTGCGGGCTGGTCGTCATTCCGAAATCCGTCACCCCTTCCCGTATCGCGGAAAACTTTGCTGTCTGGGATTTCCGTCTCGATAAAGATGAATTAGGCGAGATCGCAAAACTGGATCAAGGAAAACGCCTCGGCCCCGATCCGGATCAGTTCGGCGGTTAAGCCGGATTTATCGCACGCCATGCCCGACGATGTCGTCGGGCTTTTTTTCATTTCGAAATATTAAGAAACAATTACGCGCATTTAACAGTATATTTCCCCCACACACAAGCGCAGAATTATTCTGATTTTGTGAATATTTATTCATGATTATTATCAATTTACTTAATGTATATAAAATATTTATGGATGTGTGATTGTGGCGGAAAAAAAATCTCAGGGCGTCAAATGGCTCCCATTTATTCTTATTCTGGTTATCGCCGCCGGACTGTGGCAGCTAACGCCCCCTTCCGGGTTAAGCGCGCCGGCCTGGCATTCCGCGATTATTTTTGTCGCGACGATCGCCTCTATCGTGGCGAAAGTGCTGCCTATTGGCGCGGTCGGTATTATTGGTATCACCGTCTTTGCGCTCGCCTATGCTGCCGGCGACAAAACGGCCAGCGGCGCGATTACCACGGCGTTGAGCGAGCTGAACAGTTCGCTGATCTGGCTTATCGTCGTCGCCTTTATGATTGCCCGTGGGTTTATCAAAACCGGGCTGGGTCGGCGTATCGCCCTACAAATGATCCGTCTGTTAGGTAAACGAACGCTGGGTCTGGCTTATGGTCTGGCGTTTGCCGATCTGATCCTCTCCCCCGCGATGCCCAGTAACACCGCGCGCTGCGGCGGCGTGATTTACCCGATCGCCGACTCGCTGGCGCGCAGCTTTGATTCACATCCGGAAGATGAGTCTCGCAGCAAAATCGGCACCTTTCTGATCACCTGTATTGGCAATGTTAACGACGTCACCGCCGCACTGTTTATGACCGGTTATACGGGTAACCTGCTGGCGGTAAAACTGGCGGCGAACGCCGGCGTTACGTTGAGCTGGGGAAGCTGGTTTATCGCCGCGCTCCTGCCTTGCCTGGTCTCTTTTCTTATCGTCCCGCTGCTGGTCTACTGGCTGACGCGTCCGGAAATTAAACATACGCCGGATGCGCCGGATTTGGCGCGCAAAGAGCTGGCGCAAATGGGCAGTATGACGCGCGGCGAGTGGCTCATGCTGGCGACCGTCGGCGTGTTGCTGGTGCTATGGATTTTTGGCAGCTCGCTTGGCGTGGATGCCACGACGGCCTCTTTTGTCGGTCTCTCGATTTTATTACTGAGCGGCGTGCTCACCTGGGAAGACGTTAAAAGCGAAAAAGGCGCCTGGGATACGTTGATTTGGTTTGCCGCGCTGCTGATGATGGCTAACCAGTTGAAGAAACTAGGATTCACCAGCTGGTTTGGCAACCTGATTGGCGACAGCATCGGCAGTACGATGCATGGAACCAGTTGGATAATCATCCTGCTGCTGCTTAACGCAGCCTATTTTTATACCCACTATTTTTTCGCCAGCGGCAACGCGCAAATCGCCGCGCTGTATGCGGTGTTTCTGGGCGTCGGTCTGCATTTGAATATACCGGCAGCGCCGATGGCGCTTATGCTGGCGTTTACCAGCAGCCTGTACTGCTCTCTTACACAGTATACCCACGCACGCGGCCCCATTCTTTTTGGCGCCGGCTATGTACCGACGGGCGTCTGGTGGCGAACGGGATTTATTATCAGCCTCTTTAATCAGGCGGTCTTTTTGACAGTCGGCCTCGCATGGTGGAAAGTGTTAGGGTTGTATTAAACGCTTAACGCATCGATAAGCCCCTCGGTTAACGGAGAAATGGAATGACCTGTATTTTCTGTCAAATAGTTGAAGGTAAAGCACCTTGTCATAAAGTTTGGGAAGATGAGCATCACCTGGCTTTTTTGTCGATTTTTCCGAATACCGATGGGTTTACCGTAGTGATCCCGAAAAAACATTACCCCAGCTACGCGTTCGATCTACCGCCGCAGGCGTTAGCGGACCTGATGCTGGCGACCCAAAAAGTGGCTAAGAAACTGGATAAGGCTTTCCCGGATGTCAGTCGTACGGGAATGTTCTTCGAAGGTTTCGGTGTAGACCATGTGCACAGTAAATTAAGCCCCATGCACGGTACTGGCGATTTAACCCACTGGAAACCGATTGAATCGCGGCAGAATAAATTTTTCGAACAGTATGAAGGATATCTGTCGTCACACGATCATGAACGGGCGGATGATGAAAAACTGGCCGCGCTGGCGGCCAGAATTCGTGAGGCATAAATACGGAGCACTTCTGCCGGATGGCGGTGTAAGCACCTTATCCGGCCTACAAAACTGTGCTATTCATAAGCCTGATAAGCGCAGCGCCGTCAGGCATTATACCTTAGATTATATACTTCTTATCTATTTTAATATATCAACCCTGGTAGGTTAAATATTACGGCGCGTGGCTAAATATTTCGTACAAAAACCATCCAGGAATAGCGGCAATAACACCCATTAAAATTATCCCTGCAAGAGTCATTTGCCTGTCTTCACGTTTTTCCATACTACATGCTTTAATAGCCATTATGAATATAACAACAGCTATTATAGCAATTACGATAAAACAGGGAATAATAATCATACCCATGATATCCCCTCCTCTTGGGCTGTATAAAAGCATCATGCCTTAATCATTAAGGTAATATATAATTAATTTATACAATCAATAATATTTAAATAAAATATAAAGCTCCCCGTAATTTAGCAATTACTAAAGACCGACACAATATATTTAGATGTCTGTTACTTCCAAAAACATTAGCTTCCAGAAGCAACAGATTCAAAGGTAATTAACGCCCTGCGCCTTTCCCGCGCTTCTTATTCGCAGCAAGCCCCTGCCGCTGATGTTCCACCGGCGTATGCTTGGTCAACGCCGGGCGCGTGTTGCGGTTCTGGCGACGCGCTTCGCGCATCTCTTCAATGGTCGGCGCAGGCACCAGACACTCACGGCGACCGCCAATCAAATGCTTTTTCCCCATCGCTTCCAGCGCCTGGCGAATCAGCGGCCAGTTCGCCGGATCGTGATAACGCAGCAGCGCCTTATGCAGGCGACGTTGCCTGTCTCCCTTCGGCACCACCACATCTTCACTCTTATAACCAATTTTACCCAGCGGGTTTTTGCCGGTGTAATACATGGTGGTCGAATTCGCCAACGGCGACGGGTAGAAGTTCTGCACCTGATCCAAACGGAAGCGGTGGCGCTTGAGCCACAGCGCCAGATTCACCATATCCTCGTCCCGCGTGCCCGGATGCGCGGAGATAAAATATGGGATCAGATACTGCTCTTTTCCGGCCTGTTTAGAGTAAAGGTCAAATAACTCTTTAAAGCGATCGTAGCTGCCCATACCCGGCTTCATCATTTTCGACAGCGGACCTTCTTCAGTATGCTCCGGCGCAATCTTCAGATAGCCGCCCACATGATGGCTTGCCAGCTCTTTAATGTAGCGAGGATCTTCTACAGCGATGTCGTAGCGCACGCCGGAGGCAATTAAGATTTTCTTAATGCCTTTCAGCTCACGGGCGCGGCGATAAAGATTGATCGTCGGCGTATGGTCAGTATCCATATGCGGACAGATATCCGGATAGACGCATGACAGGCGACGACAGGTCTGCTCCGCACGCGGCGACTTACAGCGCAGCATATACATGTTCGCGGTAGGACCGCCCAGATCGGAGATCACGCCGGTAAACCCCGGCACCGTGTCGCGGATCGCTTCGATCTCGTTGATAATAGAGTCTTCCGAGCGGCTCTGAATGATGCGCCCTTCATGTTCAGTGATCGAGCAGAAAGAGCAGCCGCCAAAGCAGCCGCGCATGATATTGATCGAAAAGCGGATCATCTCATAGGCCGGAATACGGGCATTGCCGTAAGCCGGGTGCGGCACACGCTGATACGGCAGCGCAAACACGCTATCCATCTCTTCAGTGGAGAGCGGTATGGCGGGCGGATTGATCCAGATATAGCGGTCGCCGTGTTTTTGCATCAGCGCCCGCGCGCAGCCAGGGTTAGTTTCGTGATGCAGAATACGCGACGCATGGGCGTACAGCACCTTGTCGCCTTTCACCTTTTCAAAGGATGGCAGCAGGATATAGGTTTTTTCCCACGGCTTCGGACGCGGCGGCTGCACGGTAATCGCCTTAGCTTCTTGCTTTTTCGGCGCGACCGGCTTGTTATCCGCGCACGGCAGATCCTCGCCATAGGGATGGGGAATTGGATCGATTTTACCCGGCGTGTCCAGACGAGTGGAGTCGACGCCGCTCCAGCCTGGCAGCGCTTCTTTAACCATAATCGCAGTGTTACGCACATCACGAATCTGATCGATGGTTTCGCCCATTGCCAGACGATGCGCCACTTCCACCAGCGGACGCTCGCCGTTGCCAAACATCAGCATGTCGGCTTTGGAATCGACTAACACTGAACGACGCACAGTATCAGACCAGTAGTCGTAATGCGCGGTACGGCGCAGACTGGCCTCAATGCCGCCAAGGATCACCGGGACATCTTTCCACGCTTCTTTGCAACGCTGGGTATAGACCAGCGTGGCGCGGTCCGGGCGTTTGCCCGCGACGTTATCCGGGGTGTAGGCGTCATCGTGGCGCAGCTTACGGTCAGCGGTGTAACGGTTGATCATCGAGTCCATGTTGCCGGCGGTGACGCCGAAGAACAGGTTCGGTTTTCCCAGACGCATAAAGTCGTCTTTGCTGTTCCAGTCCGGCTGGGCGATGATCCCCACGCGGAAGCCCTGCGCTTCCAGCATACGACCGCAAATCGCCATGCCGAAGCTCGGATGGTCGACGTAAGCGTCGCCGGTTACCAGAATAATGTCGCAGCTATCCCAGCCAAGTTGATCCATCTCGTCACGTGACATCGGCAAAAACGGCGCCGGCCCAAAGCAGGCGGCCCAGTACTGCGGCCAGGAGAAAAGGTCGCGATCCGGTTGGATCAGGGAGATAGCGCTCATATTGCTTCCAAAACGATTGGCAAAAAAATAATCAAAGGTCGGGGATTATAAGCCGGAATGGGAGAGAAATCGAATTGATTGGTGAGGCTGCACTCTGTAGCGGGGCCGATTGTCTGCCCCGCCGGTTATCGTACTTATGGACGAGCAGGCATATCTGCTACTTTGATAATAGGATTTTGTTCTTCGAGCAAATTCAGCAGTACCGGCGTGACATGATACATGGATTCTGCAATCATGACTTTCCCTCGCAGGGTGATTCTCTTTCCTATAAATCGTTGATAATAGTTGTATTTTTCAGGAGAAAGAATGAGCTGGACATAGCGATCCCAGTCAGGTTGATCCGTCATGGCCCCAGCCACACACTGAAGGTTTATTGTTTTTAATTCGAGATCTTTATCCGAGTGTTGGCCTTGATTATCTTCAATGACGTACTCGCGTTTGACCATCATACCTTCCAGTTCGATCGTGTCACCCTCTTTGTTGCAGGAAGAATCAAAGTTCACATAAGCGAGAACATATTTCCCTTTCTCTTCATCAAACTCAAAAGTGGAATTGTAATAAATACCTAAAGGTTCGCTGTATAAAAAGGAGTAGCGCTTATAGCTCTCGATATCGCGTTGACAGTTTCCGCCGCCATTGATCATTAAGTCTCTGTATTTTTGCCATACTTTTTCTAAATTGATTGGCTGATCTGCGCCAGTCGTAAGGTATTCTGCCGTATTGTCCATGACATATTTGATATTATTCGCTTTCAGCGCCTCACAAAAATCGGTTGTGTTCTGAATATACAGCGCCTTTTTACGCTGTGACTCAGGAGAAAGCAGCTCTTTGAGGAGTTTGATATTACGATGCTCTGTCTCGGTAATGAGGTAATCAACGTTCGCATAGCGTGGGCGATACCACGGCTGCTGTCGGAAGTACCGATCCATCTCACCGCCCGGTCTGAAAATATAACCGTGGCGAGCATAAATCTCATTAAGCATAATTTTAAGATCGGCTATCGAGGTTGCCCTGGTTTGCACGCTTCTTACAGGAAGCCAGGTCCGCGAGGCTTCAGGAAATCGGCCTTCCAGCGTGATGCGCTTTATCTGCGGTGCAAAAGCAAGATAGCTGCCGTAATCCAACAGCGTTCCCTTTGTCCCCATGGGAATGAGCCCTTTCCTTTTAGGCGTCACGAGAAAATCGATACAGCGCATATGTTCACTTCCAGTAATCACCGAATGGTCATTCTCTTGTTCAAAAAACTGGATGTCACACCACGGCGCGCCACTCATCATAGAAAAATCGTCAGGAACAACGCGCTGCCATTTTCGAACGTCGGGCAACTCAGCGTAAAACCCGAGCCACTCATCTGCAGTGGCAGTATAATCGTCGTTTCCGCTGCCATAAAAGGGTTCGCGACTGTCACCGAAAAAGGTAAAGTCATTAAGCGTGTAGTCTGTGACCTTGCCCTGAAAATAAATTTTTTTATTTTCGATCTCAGGGCGGAATTTTAGTTCCGCATTAGCTGAGAAGATAAACAGGCACATAAATATAAATAAAAAACATTTTTTCATTATTTACCACTCCCTGTATCTCTCTTAACAATCAATGTAACATTAATTATCAGAACACGGCATATCATATCAGTCTAAATCGGCGCACTGCTGTGCTAATTTTATACGTACATTGGTACGCCGCGTATCTTCTGGTGGATACACCTTATCGATCATTGCGTTAAGCTTGTTACAGCCCAACCAGGCCATCCGGTAGGCAGTCATCAGGCTATGCCTTTCATCCTGGTAATCAAGGCTGGCTACAATAAGGGCCTCCGGCAACGCCGTATGTTGCTGTTGCATACTTTGCAGTATCCCCGCCAGAATATCCGGCGGCAGCGCGTCCTCTTTCGAGGCTGTATGCAATGTGCGTGAAATCAGGAAATTCCAGCCATCCGTCAACTTATCCTGAGGGATGTGCTGCCAGTTCAGCATCTGCCCTTTCACCAACGCACGCAGCGTCTCGCCATCCGCATCACTAAACAGCGACGCCAGCAGATTTTTATTCGGATAAACCGATTGCCCCAGCACCTGCGGCGTCAGTTTTATCTGGGCAAGCAGCGCTTTAGTTTGCCCCTGCAACAAGAAATAATATGCGCGATACAGCGGATTTTGCGCTTCACGCCGCTGCCAGAAAAAGGCCAGAGTCTCTTTATCCTGAAGCTGTATCGCCCCCGAATAGGCTTCATCGGTGAGAAGATCGGGCATGACCCGTAGTAGAACGTCGGCCATCGCAAAAAAAGTCTGGCGAACTCCCCCAGGTTTAAAACGGGGCATGGGGAGATACTCCAACGGATTTTGCTGCCGTACGATGGTGCGATTTGCCTGCGCCTGCTGAGAGTCGCCCGTGAGCTGCTCGCTAAAAATACGCACCGCAGTGATATTGCCACTCTCAAAAGCTGCAAAAAATGGCGCATTGACGAAATAGCCATCTTCCCGCGAAACACTAAAAGGCGATGCCACACGTGCAGTCAGAGCGCGCAAGTTTTTTTCTGATATGCCTGGCGCTTTTACCGCCTGAACCAGTGTCTGTTCCAACATACTGTTATCATGGATGCTCTCTAACTGACGCAGGTCGCCAGCCTGAACCTGCCTGAGCAACTGCGCAATATTTTGCTGTTGCCATTGATGGCTAATAGCACGCCACAGCTCCGGCATCACCGGGCACAGCACCCCAATGAACACAATATGGCACAGTAGCCATGCGGGCCACGGCTTGCGCAGCCTGGTTCCCAGCAGCAGCGCGGGCAGCAAGCCCGCCCAACTCAGAATCGGCAACAGGAGCATCAACATCCATACCGTGCCTGTTTGGCTCAACAACTGGGTATACTGCAACGTGAGTAACAGCAATATCACGAATGCCCACTGTGGTAGTAATACCCACAGCAAAATCTGTCGGCTGCGTTTTTTGGAAAACATCAGGATCAGCAGTAATACCACCGCAGCGGCATACCCCCACGGCAGAATACAAAACATCAGCAGTTCAGATCCAAGCCATCGATTAATATAATCCATTTACTATTCCTTTAGTCACTTCGCGGCTGGACATAGCGCATTCAGCCGTTGCCGCGTATCGTTTCGTGCTTGTTCGCCCCCCGCCACTGATGCATTCAACACCTCACGCAATTGCTCACAGGAAAGCCCAGCCTGTAAAAAAGCGGCAGGAAACGTCGGTGTCCAGGGAAGATAGTGGGCGATTTGCTCGTTGGATAACGCTTTCTGCGCTTGCATCGCCTTAATGATCTGTATCAGCAATGCGTTCTCTAACGCTCCACCACGCAGTCGCAATATGGCCTGATGCAGAGGCTCATTATTTCCGTCTTCCATTGCTCGTTTCCAGTCCACTACGTTTGCATCAATAAGCGACTGAATCATTACCAGATCGCCATTGCTCAGTATGAAAGTGAGCAGGTTTTCACGATCCCACCTCTCAATCGGCGGTGTGATCAATATTTCTGGATTATGGGTTACCTCGCTTATTAGCGGTTCCGTTTTGGCTAACAACACCATCGCTTCGAGCCTGCGCAGAGGAATAGTGGGCGGATGTTTCTGCCAAAAATAAGCAACCAACTCGGTGTTACGTTGGATAATGGGATAAATATAGACAGCATCATTCAACAGTTCTGGCATAATATTCAGCAATAGCTGGCTGATTTCTAGTCTGTACTGCTCGCGATACTGTGATATATAGTTAGATTTATAAAGCGTCAGCAGTGGATTTTCTTTACGAGCGACAATGTTGCGATTCTCTCTGGCGGAAGATGTCTCGCCCACCAGTTGCTGGCTAAAAAAGCGTACTATCGGTACGTTATGTTGGCGAAGAGCGGTAACAAATGGCGTATAAAGAAATTCGGCGTTCGGGATCGCCGCTTCAGGGCAAGATTCTGCCGCTGTCAAAAATGGCGAAATACCTCGTATTTTAGCCAGATAACGCAATAAATTTTCCGGTGTATCGCGGTGTTCTGCAGCCAGCGTCAAAACACTTGCCAATTGATAACAAGATGCATCCTGCAAAACCTGAACATCCCCCTTCGCGCGCTCAAACAGTCGGGTAATTTTATAGTTATCCCAGTCTTCACCAATGTGGTGCCATAATCGCGGGCCGTCCATCACATAAACGAAAACGAACAAAAAAATAGTATGGGACACGATAGTTCCCAGAATAAAAAATGGAGACTCTCGACTAGAAAAAACAGCAATTATTATCGAGGGCAACAATCCTAATATCAATAAATATACGATATAAATATCTTTTGAATCAATCCTGAATAATCCTCCCCACAGTACACAGACAACGCTCACCTGCGGAAGAACAACACGCAAGAAAACCCGCCGATAGCGCAAAGAATCAAATGCGCCGACAATTAACATCAATAATACAACGCCATAAATACCCCACGCGCTCATCAATATTACTGAATCCCACATCATCCACGCAAATGATTCAACCATAAAGCATCCTTACTTTCCATGCTCACTACCGAGTTCAAATCACTCGTTTCTATTTTCTGATAACACAGCGGGATAAACGCACTAATAACTATAGCCAATACGATGATTGTATATATTGCCCAGCACGGTGGATATTATCATCAACAACAAACTCCATCCGTTTCCCAAATTCATTATTGCCCACTATTTTCCTGATGATAAAACACATCAAACTCAAACTGCCATGAGAAAGGTTCCGGTTTGTTGCTATTATCAAAGGCAACGGCTTGCGCATACAGTTCGTCCGTCAATAATTCCGGTACGACGCTAATCAAACTGGTACAAATATCTCGCGCCAAAAGTTGTTGTTGCAAAAAAGTTTGTTCATCAGCCGTACTATCATTAAAAACACGATTCAGTAGGTCCAATAATGGATTGTTTTGTAAAAGCTGATACCGATATTGCTTTGCCTGTACAGAATCGCCAATAAACCAGGAGGCAAACGCCCCAACAGCAGGACGATTAAGCCGGTCGATAGCCAAAACCAACCAAATTTTTTCAGTTCCGTCCGCAATATCAAAAGGGGAAATGCGTTTTGCGAGATGCTCAATCCGCCTATTCGTCCACCAATCCCCTGCGTTTTGCGGCTGCATTGCTTGCGACATCAAATGATTTAAAAAAGCGCGGTCATCGGTCGTATCGATTTTTCGTAACAGCGTTTCTTCCGCCGCCTGCTGTGCCTGATAGGCATCGCGCCGATGATGCCTCTCGAGAATATTCCCCATGTGCGCTAATAACAGCAGCAATACGACCACATGGCACCCGGCCCAGAGGTGGTGTGGTTGGCGTAATCGGTGGCTAAACAGTAGCGCCAGCAATAAACTAAGCCCCAGTATCCACCCTGCGCCAATCGGGAAGAAAAGCGTTTCATCACCCGCAGCAAACCATAGCAAAAGAACCAGCGTAATCTGTGGCAAAGCAATCCACAGCAACACGCGACGAGGCGTTTGGAACAAAAAAGCCAGGCAAATAACAATGAAGAGCAGAATAAGATAACCGCCTGCAGTAAACACCCAGAACGTCAGCAGCCGCCATCCCTCTTCACTGATTCTCATCGAATATCCCTGGTCCGCCTTTACGACGCTGGATTCACCAGCATTTGCCCAATCGAGCCGCGGTCAGCCATTTCCAGCGTCTGGCTGTTGAAATAGAACGGGAAGTGCGGCCAGGACGGCTGACCGTAGTAGACCAGCAATTCGACTTGCCCATCCACCCAGACGGTATCTTTCCAGCCTCTATCTTCCGGGAACGGCATAGAGCCGTTGACGTTACGAATCAGGAAAGAGACGCCCTCAATATGGAACGACTGCGGCATATCGGCGCGTACCGTCCAGCGCTCCCAGGTGCCTTGTTGGGCGGTAATATCAATGCGATTCACATCCCACAGTTGGCCGTTAATCCCCGGATCGTCGCCAAGACTGATGTCCCGACTGCGGACAGGCGCGCCGCTCATGATCTCCGTCGGCAACAGACGCATCGGCAGATTATCGGTCACCAGCGGCAGCAATCCGGTTGGCCGTAACGTCAGCACCAGGGTCGAAACCAGAATACTGGAAGGTTCAAAGAAACCGCGAATCCGATCGACTATGCTGGCCGCTTCCCCGCAGGTGATCGAGACTTCGTCGCCGTTGGTCATATCAACCAGGATTTCACGTCGCTCGCCGGGCGCCAGAGACAACTGTTTGACGGAAACCGGCGCAGGTAAAAAGCCCTGATCGCCTGAAATCACATGCAGCGCCCGGCCATCGCTCATCTGAAGCTGATAGCGCCGCGAGTTCGAGGCGTTCAACAACCGTAACCGCACCCAGCCGCGGGACACTTCGACATAGGGGCTTTGCGCGCCGTTCACCAGCAGCGTATCGCCGACAAAACCACCGCTTCCCGGTTCGCTGTACTCCGGCGTCCCAAAGTTATCCAGCCGTTTATCCTGGATAATGACGGGAAAATCATCCACGCCGTAATGGTTCGGAATGGGCAGCGTTTTACTGATGTCGTCTTCGACCAGCCACATTCCGGCCAGGCCGTTATACACCTGCTGCGCAGTACGGTTAGGCGTGTTAGCGTGATACCACAGCGTCGCGGCGCTCTGACGAATCGGCAACACTGGCGCCCAGTCCGCGTTCGGCGACATCATACGCGCCGGGCCACCCATCAGCGGCCCCGGCACCAGTAAACCAGCAACCGTCATGGAGACATTTTCCGCCAGGCGGTTGCTATAGATGAGTTTAACGTCATCGCCTTTCCAGACGCGGATTGTCGGCCCCAGATAACGACCGTTCACTCCCCAGACCGGTGCGCGCGTGCCTTGCGTAAAGGACCAGTGCGCTCGCTGTAGCGTCATAAACAACGGCTGCCCGCGACGGGACTCCAGCAACGGCGGAACAGGCAACGGCTGTTGCTGACCGGCAGCATTCGCCCTGAGGGGAATCGCGCCTGCACATAGTGCGATTCCCGATGCCTGAAGAAACTGACGCCGACTGAATGACATATAAGCTCCATGTAAAACAGGCTAAAGAGTTGTGCCTGAAAAAATGATTTCTACAATAACAGAGTAAGTCTGCTTAAACCTTACCGGTCGCTTCACGTTCCGCAACCTCTTTATCAAGTTCCGCGATTTTTTGCTCCATTAACGCACGGCAGTGGGCCGCCAGCTCGCGAACCTGATCTTTACCATATTCGCTGACGTCGACTGGCGGCAGCATTTCCACAATAACCAGTCCGTTGTTCAGGCGGTTTAGATTGACTTTGTTAGAGGTGTTGGAAACGCAGACAGGAATGATCGGCACACCAGCCGCGATAGCCGCATGAAACGCGCCGGTTTTAAACGGCAGCAGACCGCGTCCCCGGCTACGCGTACCTTCAGGGAACATCCAGATAGAAATACGGCGCTTTTTAAAATGGTTAACCACTGCCGCAATGGTGCTATGCGCTTTGGCGCGGTTATTACGGTCAATCAGCAGATTACCGGTCAGCCAGTACAGTTGCCCAAAAAACGGGATCCAAAGCAGGCTTTTTTTCCCCACCGTCACCGTTGGCGGCTGCACAATATTCGCCGCCGTGACCATATCATAATTATTCTGATGGTTAGCGATATAGATAGCATTGCCATAGTTTTCCGCGTCGGCGGGTTTGCGGCACTCCACTTTCAGGCCAAACAGCGGGGCCAGACGGCCGAACATATGCCCAAACGTCGCCACGTGTTTTGGGTTACGTGGGCTGAAAAGGCAGTAAATAGAACCGAAAACACAGACCAGAATGGAGTAAATAACGGTAACAATAAGACGAAAAATATATAGCATAACAACCTCTGAAGGCCTAAGAGCCCGGCATTCTACGTCACCTGAAATTCAGGTTAGGATTTTGGTAAGTTTGGCTCTCTGGAAAAACGTATTGTTAATCGCAATGCACGAATAAACAACGGTTTTACGGGAAATTTTAATGTTAATCCGATCTGAAACCGTAGGCCGGATAAGAGGCTACTGCGTCGTCATCCGGCAACGGCAGAGCGCCGGATGGCGGCTTAAATGCCTTGTCCGGCTTACGGGTGCCCCTGTCTTACTCTTCGCTGTCGCCATGACTTACGCGATGCGGCGAATCAATCTCAATGCGATCGATACGCTGCAGGCCGCGCATTAATGTGCCACGGCGTCCGCGTTCGCCGACCACCTTTTGTAACTCTTCAGGGCGCAGTTTGATTTTGCGCTTCCCGACATGGATAGTCAGAGTGCTTTGTGGCGGCAGCACGTACAGGTGCGCCAATCCATCATCGCCTTTCGCCGCTTCCGCAGAGGGGATATTAATGATCTTATTCCCTTTGCCTTTCGACAGCTGCGGCAGAGAGTCTACCGGGAACATCAACATCCGTCCGGCCTGGGTAATCGCCAGCAGCATATCGTGCTCGTCTTCAATCACCAGCGGCGGCATGACGTGCGCATTTTCCGGCAGTGTAATCAACGCCTTACCGGCACGGTTACGGGCAACCAGATCGTTAAACGTACAAACGAAGCCATAGCCCGCATCCGACGCCATCAGCAGTCTCTGGTCATCGCCTTCCATCAGCATATGCTCTACGGTCGCCCCCGGCGGCAGCGTGAGTTTGCCGGTCAACGGCTCGCCCTGCCCACGCGCCGACGGAAGCGTAATGGGATCAATAGCATAGCTGCGCCCGGTGGTATCAATAAACACCACCGGTTGATTGCTCTTACCTTTCACCGCGGCTTTAAAGCTGTCGCCCGCTTTATAGTTAAGCCCCGGCGCATCAATATCATGACCTTTGGCGCTGCGCACCCAGCCCATCTGCGACAGCACGATAGTCACCGGTTCGGACGGCAGCATGTCGTGTTCGCTCATCGCTTTAGCTTCTTCGCGCTCACGCAGCGGAGAACGGCGATCGTCGCCATAGGCATCGGAATCTGCCTGTAGCTCTTTTTTCAGCAAGGTATTCATTTTGCGTTCAGACGCGAGAATGCCCTGCAACTGGTCCCTCTCTTTTTCCAGCTCGTCCTGCTCGCCGCGAATTTTCATCTCTTCCAGTTTGGCGAGATGGCGCAGTTTCAGTTCGAGAATCGCTTCCGCCTGGGTTTCGCTGATGCCGAAACGCGACATCAGCGCGGGTTTCGGCTCATCCTCGTTACGGATAATCTCAATCACTTCGTCGATGTTGAGAAACGCCACCAGCAAACCTTCGAGGATATGCAGGCGCTTAAGCACTTTCTCCAGACGATAGTTCAGACGACGGCGTACCGTGTCGCGGCGGAACGCCAGCCACTCGGTGAGGATCTCCAGCAGGTTTTTCACCGCCGGACGACCATCCAGACCGATCATGTTCAGGTTAATACGGTAGCTTTTTTCCAGATCGGTGGTGGCGAACAGATGGTTCATCACCTGTTCCATATCCACACGGTTGGAGCGTGGCACAATCACTAAACGCGTCGGGTTTTCGTGATCCGATTCATCGCGCAGATCGTCCACCATCGGCAGTTTTTTATTACGCATCTGCGCAGCAATCTGCTCCAGCACTTTCGCGCCAGACACCTGATGCGGCAGCGCGGTGATCACCACGGCGCCGTCTTCTTTGGTCCATACCGCGCGCATACGCACGGAGCCACGCCCGTTTTCGTAAATTTTACGAATTTCCGCACGTGGGGTAATGATCTCCGCTTCGGTCGGGTAATCCGGCCCCTGGACGATATCCAGCAACTGATCCAGCGTCGTTTTCGGCTGCTCAATCAGCGTAATCGCCGCTTTCGCCACTTCGCGCAGGTTGTGCGGCGGGATATCTGTTGCCATGCCCACCGCTATACCGGTGGTGCCGTTCAGCAGGATGTTCGGCAGACGCGCCGGTAACATTTTCGGTTCCTGCATCGTGCCGTCGAAGTTTGGCACCCAGTCCGCCGTCCCCTGGCCGAGTTCGCTTAACAGCAGCTCGGCATACTTGGACAGGCGAGATTCGGTATAACGCATTGCCGCGAATGACTTCGGATCATCCGGCGCGCCCCAGTTCCCCTGGCCATCGACCAGCGGGTAACGGTAAGAGAACGGCTGCGCCATCAGCACCATGGCTTCATAGCAGGCGCTGTCGCCGTGCGGATGATACTTACCCAGTACGTCACCGACGGTACGGGCGGATTTTTTAAATTTAGCGCTGGCGTTCAGCCCCAGCTCTGACATCGCGTAGACGATGCGGCGCTGTACCGGCTTCAGGCCGTCGCCAATAAACGGCAACGCACGATCCATGATCACGTACATGGAGTAGTTTAAGTAGGCGTTTTCCGTAAATTCATGTAGCGCAAGGCGCTCTGCCATATCGCTCATTAACAGGGGATCCTCAATCTGCATGCTGACCGTTCGGACGGCAATATTGCCGCAGATAATACCCTATCTCACGGTCTGAGTCACAAACCGTGAGACAGGTTGCGAGGAAGTTAACGAAGCGGCAGATAGATATCCGTCAGCAGCTCATGTTCCGCCACCTCATTGACGAAATTCAGGTACTGGAAGAAGACCGGAAAATCGCGCAGCGTCTCGCCGCTGGCCGGTAGCCATTCGCGGAATAAATACCACACGCTCTCCGGGAGGCTGTCGAGCGATCCCTGATGGCGCACCACCGCGCAGCGCCCGCCAGGAATCTCGCTATTCACCACGCCAACGTCATTTTCGGCTATCGGCTGGCGGACGCTGCCGCAGATATCAAAGCGGAATTGATCCGGCGGCGTCGTCTGCGGGTCGTGCCAGGCAATACCAAAAGTTTGACTGCTGGCAATCGGCGACTGGCCCGTTTCGCGCCGCCATGCAATAAATTTCGCCGCGCTGGCGTTGACCTTATCCGGATGCCCCAGATGCGTCAGCATCGCGACGCGGGTAGGTGGAAATTCAACGATTTTTACGTCCATGACATGCTGCTCCTGTAACGCAAGTTTAGGAACGCGTTGGTTCCAGGCCAGCCAGTCCGGCGATTGCCGAAACCGGCGCGGGCTTTGACCAAACGCGGTTTTGAAAGCACGTGTGAACGACTCCGGATTCTGGAACCCGGCATCCAGCGCGATATCGATAACTTTATCCTGCGGGTTAAACGCCAGCCGCCATGACGCGCGGCGCAAACGCAACCACTGGATATAGCGATAGAGCGGAAGCCCGCTCCAGGCGGTAAACTGCCGATGAAAATGAAACGGCGAGCTGTGCGCCATCCGGCTTAACGCCTCAATCGACAGAGGCTCATCCAGATGACGCTCAATGTGGTCGCAAACGCGCCGCAGACGTTCGGAATAAGCCGCGCTGATCAGGTCATTCATCACTGCCTCCTTGTGGCCTATTCTGCCCACCGGGCGGCTGTGAATCCTGACCGATCTTGCGCAATGTGGGATTACGGATTCACTTTACGAATCTGTTTTACGTCGATTTCGACAGAGTTCCAGTCTTTATCCACTTCGCCCTGAATTTCAACGGTATCCTGCGGGGTTACGGTCAGGCCGTTCCAGCGCTTGTGGTCAATATCCACATTGATAGTACCGGTCGCATCTTTAAACACATACAGATCGTCGGAAATGCGCTCGACGATATTCCCGCGCAGCGTTACCCACGCATCGTCACGCAGCGATTTAGCGCTCTCTACCGTCGTGCTGCTGCCGTTCGGGCCGACAAATCCGCCGCCTTGCGTTTGCGTCGCCGACGGGCCGGAGAAACCACCCTGCTGAGCCGCCAGAACCGGGGTAGAACACAGTGCCATAACGGCAACGATTGCAGCTAATTTTTTCATGATTACTTTTCCCTTTCATGTCGTTTCAGATCCATTTAATAAGGTAATCCTTAACAACTTCTTAAGGCAAAAAAAGAATCTTTTTTTCTGTACATCGCCTGCGGCGACAAGGTTAACTGACGGCAACGCGAGTTACCGCAAGGAAGAACAGATGCGAATTTTACTGGTAGAAGATGACACACTTATTGGCGATGGCATAAAAGCGGGCCTGAGTAAAATGGGTTTCAGCGTCGACTGGTTTACCGAGGGACGTCCGGGCAAAGAGGCGCTTTACAGCGCGCCTTATGATGCGGTTATTTTAGATTTGACGCTGCCAGGCATGGACGGACGGGATATTTTGCGCGAATGGCGCGAAAAGGGTAAACAGGAACCGGTACTGATCCTGACGGCGCGCGACGCGTTAGCAGAGCGCGTCGAGGGGCTACGTCTGGGCGCCGATGACTATTTATGTAAACCTTTCGCGCTCATTGAGGTCGCCGCCCGTCTGGAGGCGCTGGTACGCCGCGCCAGCGGTCAGGCCAGTAGCGAATTGCGCCACGGCCAGGTGACGCTCAATCCAGGCAATCTCGTCGCGACGCTTGCCGGCGAACCGCTGGCCTTAAAACCAAAAGAGTTCGCGTTGCTGGAACTCTTACTGCGCAACAAAGGTCGCGTGCTGCCGCGCAAGCTTATTGAAGAGAAGCTGTATAACTGGGATGACGACGTGTCCAGCAATGCAGTGGAAGTCCATGTTCATCATTTACGCCGCAAGCTCGGCAGCGAATTTATTCGCACCGTACACGGCATCGGCTACACCCTGGGTGACGCATGAAATTGACGCAACGTCTCAGCCTGCGCGTCAGGCTGACGCTTATTTTCCTGATTCTGGTCTCCATCACTTGGGCAATTTCCAGTTTTGTGGCCTGGAGAAAGACGACGGATAATGTCGACGAGCTGTTTGACACACAGTTGATGTTGTTCGCCAGACGGCTTAGCACCCTCGATCTTAACGAGATCAACGCCCCGCAGCGCATGGCGCATACGCCAAAGAAATTAAAACATGGGCATATCGATGACGATGCGCTGGCATTCGCCATCTTTTCCGCTGACGGCAAAATGTTGCTGCATGATGGCGACAACGGCCAGGATATTCCGTATCGCTATCGCCGGGAAGGTTTCGACAATGGCTATCTGAAGGATGACAACGACCTCTGGCGTTTTTTGTGGTTGAACTCGGCGGACGGCAAGTATCGTATCGTCGTCGGTCAGGAGTGGGATTACCGCGAAGATATGGCGCTGGCGATCGTAGCGGCGCAATTAACGCCGTGGCTGATCGCCCTTCCCTTCATGCTGCTGATTTTATTGCTCCTGCTTCACCGCGAGCTCAGACCGTTGAAAAAACTGGCGCAGGCGCTACGCTTCCGGTCGCCGGAATCGGAAACGCCGCTCGACGCCAAAGGCGTACCGAGCGAGGTTCGCCCACTGGTCGAAGCGCTTAATCAGCTTTTTAGCCGCATCCACTCCATGATGGTGCGCGAACGGCGATTTACCTCCGACGCCGCCCATGAATTGCGCAGCCCGCTGGCCGCGCTGAAAGTACAAACCGAGGTGGCGCAGCTCTCGGGCGACGATCCGCTATCGCGTGATAAAGCGCTGACCCAGCTCCATGCGGGGATCGATCGCGCCACGCGGCTGGTCGATCAGCTACTGACGTTATCGCGTCTCGACTCGCTCAATAATTTGCAGGATGTAGCGGAGATTTCGCTGGAAGAGCTACTGCAGTCCGCGGTAATGGATATTTATCATCCGGCGCAGCAGGCGAATATCGACGTGCGTTTACAGCTTAACGCCCATGACGTCATACGTACCGGTCAGCCGCTACTTTTAAGCCTGTTAGTGCGTAACCTGCTGGATAATGCGATTCGCTACAGTCCGCAGGGCAGCGTCGTCGACGTTACCTTACATGCCCGCAGCTTCACCGTCAGAGATAATGGCCCCGGCGTAGCGCCAGAGATTCTGACGCATATCGGCGAGCGTTTTTACCGCCCGCCAGGCCAAAGTGTGACCGGCAGCGGTCTGGGATTATCAATCGTCCGCCGCATCGCTACGCTACACGGCATGACGGTGTCGTTTGGCAACGCCGCGGAAGGTGGATTTGAGGCCGTAGTAAGTTGGTAACAGAGACTTTTGCCAAAAACGCAAAAGACTTTGCACATTTTGCTAATTTCACCGCACCGCCCGTCAGCGTAGAATCAGCAGCAAACGCATTTCTTGAGGACACAAAATGAGTAACATCCTGATTATCAACGGGGCGAAAAAATTCGCGCACTCCAACGGCCAGTTAAATGACACCCTGACCGAAGTTGCCGATGGGCTTCTGCGCGATCTGGGTCATCAGGTTAAGATCGTCCGTGCCGACAGCGACTATGACATTAAAGAAGAGGTGCAGAATTTCGTCTGGGCTGACGTGGTGATTTGGCAGATGCCAGGCTGGTGGATGGGCGCGCCATGGACAGTAAAAAAATATATGGATGATGTCTTTACCGAAGGTCACGGCACGCTCTATGCCAGCGATGGCCGCACGCGTTCCGATGCCGCTAAAAAGTACGGTTCCGGCGGTCTGGTGCAGGGGAAAAAATATATGCTGTCACTGACGTGGAACGCGCCGATGGAAGCATTTACCGAAAAAGATCAGTTTTTCCACGGCGTAGGCGTAGATGGCGTCTATCTACCATTCCATAAAGCCAACCAGTTTCTGGGCATGGACGCGCTGCCAACGTTTATTGCCAACGACGTGATTAAAATGCCGGATGTTCCGCGCTATACCGCAGAATATCGCAAGCATCTGAGCGAAATTTTTGCTTAACTGGTCATCCTGGAATTAGAAGGAGTTAACCATGCTTACCGTCATTGCCGAAATTCGCACGCGTCCGGGCCAACATCACCGTCAGGCCGTCCTCGACCAGTTTGCGAAAATTATTCCAACCGTTCTTAAAGAAGAGGGGTGCCACGGTTACGCGCCGATGGTGGATCATGCCGCGGGCGTGAGTTTTCAGACTCTGGCGCCTGACTCGATCGTGATGATTGAACAGTGGGAAAGCGTTGCGCACCTTGAGGCGCATCTGCAAACCCCGCATATGAAAGCCTATAGCGACGCGGTAAAAGACGATGTGCTGGAAATGAATATTCGTATTCTGGAATCCGGCGTTTAAGTTATTACCCTCGTCTGACGTCGCCCTGGTGCGATGCGCAAGTGTCGCCATCAGGCTGCGGCGTCATGTCGGATTCGCTTATCCGGCCTGCGCCACGCAGACCGGATAAAGCGTGCAACAACCGTTACACGTCGAGATCCGCGAGATCGCCTTTTTCCTGTAGCCAGTTGCGTCGATCTTCAGAACGTTTCTTCGCCAGCAGCATATCCATCATCGCGTTAGTACGCTGATCGTCTTCATCGCTAATGGTGAGCTGCACCAGGCGGCGAGTATTTGGATCAAGCGTGGTTTCGCGTAACTGCATCGGGTTCATTTCACCCAGGCCTTTGAAACGCTGTACGTTCGGCTTGCCTTTCTTACGCTTCAGTTGTTCCAGTACGCCTGCCTTCTCTTCTTCCGTCAGCGCGTAATAGACCTCTTTACCCAAATCGATACGGTATAGTGGCGGTAGCGCGACATAGACATGACCATTCTTCACCAGCGCGCGGAAATGTCTGACAAACAGCGCGCAAAGCAGCGTAGCGATATGCAAACCATCGGAGTCCGCATCCGCCAGGATACAGATCTTGCCGTAGCGCAGCTGACTCAGATCGTCGCTGTCCGGATCGATACCGATCGCCACGGAAATATCATGCACCTCTTGCGAGGCCAGCACTTCATCGGAAGAGACCTCCCAGGTGTTAAGGATCTTACCTTTGAGCGGCATGATCGCCTGATATTCGCGATCGCGCGCCTGCTTGGCGGAACCGCCCGCCGAATCCCCTTCCACAAGGAACAGCTCGGTCCGATTAAGATCCTGCGCGGTACAGTCCGCCAGTTTCCCCGGCAACGCCGGACCGCTGGTGAGCTTTTTGCGTACCACTTTTTTTGCGGCGCGCAGTCGCCGCTGCGCGCTGGCAATCGCCATCTCTGCCAGTTGTTCCGCCGCCTGCACGTTCTGGTTCAGCCACAGGCTGAAGGCATCTTTCACCACGCCGGAAACAAATGCCGCACATTGACGCGACGACAGACGCTCTTTGGTCTGCCCGGCAAATTGCGGGTCCTGCATTTTCACGGAGAGCACATAAGCGCAGCGATCCCAGATATCTTCCGCCGACAGTTTGACGCCGCGCGGCAGAATATTGCGGTATTCGCAAAATTCGCGCATCGCGTCGAGCAGGCCCTGGCGCAGACCGTTGACGTGCGTCCCCCCCTGCATGGTCGGGATCAGGTTGACGTAGCTTTCTGTGAGTAATTCGCCGCCTTCCGGCAGCCACAATAGCGCCCAGTCAACCGCTTCCGTTTCACCGTTAAAATTACCGATAAACGGCTTTTCCGGCAGCGTCGGCAGGCCGTTTACCGCTTCGCCCAGATAGTCGTTCAGACCATCCTGGTAGCACCAGCGCTGCTCGCTGTTATTCACTTCATCTTTAAAAGTGATTTCCACGCCGGGACACAGCACCGCTTTTGCTTTCAGAACGTGCATTAAGCGAGAGACAGAAAAACGCGGGCTGTCGAAGAAACTTTCGTCGGGCCAGAAATGGACGCTGGTACCAGTATTACGTTTACCGCAGGTGCCGACAACCTGCAAATCCTGCACTTTTTCGCCGTTTTCAAACGCGATGTTATAGACCTGACCGTCGCGGCGCACGGTCACTTCCACGCGCTTTGACAGGGCATTCACGACCGAAATCCCCACCCCATGCAGACCACCAGAGAACTGATAGTTCTTATTGGAGAATTTACCGCCGGCATGAAGTCGACAGAGGATCAGTTCTACTGCCGGAACCCCCTCTTCCGGATGGATATCCACCGGCATCCCGCGTCCGTCGTCAATCACTTCCAGCGATTGATCGGCATGTAAAATGACATCCACGCGTTTGGCGTGACCTGCCAGTGCTTCATCCACACTATTATCAATCACTTCCTGACCCAAATGGTTGGGGCGGGTCGTATCGGTGTACATCCCCGGGCGGCGGCGTACCGGCTCAAGCCCAGTGAGTACCTCAATGGCATCAGCGTTATAAGTTTGCGTCATGGTTTAATTAGCAATTCGAATTGATTGTCAGCAACTGTGCAGTCCAAGAAAATCGACAATCTGGTTGAAATAATCTTCGAAGCCCGTGAATGCGTGATTACCCCCCTCGGTCACTGTCTGACGGCAGGAGGCGTAATATGCCACCGCCTGGCGGTAATCCAGCACTTCATCGCCCGTCTGTTGCAGTAGCCAGATCAGGTCCGGCGCTTCCAGCGGGTCAATCTGCATGACTTTAAGATCATAAATATGGCGAGACTCTAGCACATATTGCTGCCCGGTGTAGGGGTTCTCGTTCTGACCGAGATAGTCGGTCAGTAATTCAAAGGGCCGCACGGCGGGATTCACCACCACAGCCGGCAGCATAAAACATTGCGACAGCCAGGTGGCGTAATAACCACCCAGCGACGATCCTACCAGCCCTAATGGCGCACCGCCATGCTCAAGCACGAGAGATTCCAGCAACTCCGCCGCATCGGCAGGATACGGCGGTAGTTGAGGGACGATCATCTCAACATGCGGATGACGCTCCGCCAGCCAGTTTTTTAGCTGGCACGCTTTTGCCGAGCGAGGGGAACTGTTGAATCCGTGCAAATAGAGAAGCGTAGACATCAGTATCCTTCCGAAGCGGTATCGGGTCGGAACCGGGTATCCTGCAGGCGATGCACTTCCGTCTCCAGGACGCCGTTCGCCCGGAGCTCCAGCGTACGCCAGCCCGGCGCGATAGTATCCAGCGTAAAGTTCGCGCAGTGCGGTTTGAACTGTACGCAGGTTGACGGCGACGCCAGCAGACGGCGACCGTTCCAGTCAAGATCCAGCTCCTGGTGAATATGTCCGCATAACAGATATTTTACTCGCGGGAAATTCGCCAGCACGCTATCCAGCTCACCGGCATTACGCAAGCTGTGCTGATCCAACCAACTGCACCCTGCCGGCAACGGATGGTGGTGCAAAAGGAGCAATGTCTGTCTCTCTGGCGCATCGGCGAGCTTACGCTCAAGCCATTCCAGTTGGAACTCGCTCAGTTCGCCATGCGGAACGCCAAACACCTGGCTGTCCAGCAACAAAATCTGCCATTGTTCACCGATTAACACGCGTTTAGCCGGGGAAATCCCCGCCTCTTGCAGCGCACTGTACATTGCCGGCTGAAAATCATGATTGCCCGGTAGCCAAACGCAAGGCGCGCGAAAGCTTGCGATACCCTCAGCAAAATGCTGATAAGCCGCAGCGGATTGATCCTGCGCCAGATCGCCGGTCGCCACGATCAGATCATATTCATACTGTTGCGCCCGAATAGCCTCCAGCACGGCCTGGTAACTTTCCCAGGTATTGACGCCTAACAGCGTTTCATGCTTTTCGGCAAACAGGTGAGTATCTGTAATTTGTAAAATCCTGACTCGGGCCTCACCAGCCAGAGGTAGGGTTAACAGGCTTTCCAAATGGTGTCCTTAGGTTTCACGACGCTAATAAACCGGAATCGCCATCGCTCCATGTGCTAAACAGAATCGTAGCCAGTCGGCCAGAAACTGATTAATTTGATGCTTTTCGTCGCGTTGATGCAACTTTTTATTTGGATAATCATACCGCGCTTTGAAGCGAAAGATCTGCTGGCTTGAACACACTTCAGCCACCATCGCATCATGGTAGAGGCGCACCGTCAGCGACGGCAGGCTCCAGTAGGTGATGGCTGGCGCCGTTTGCTCGATCGTTACAAGCGTAGTGTATCGGGTCGATTCCACAATCGTTAACCGATATTGTACGTTGCCCACCTGATAGCTCACCGTTTCACCGGGGGCGTCATTGCGCGGCAGCAGGCGGCGCAATTGCGAAAAATTGGTTTCGCACAAACGCATCATTTCTGGGAAGTCAGGTGTATAACGCTTCATTTTTTCCACTCGTTTTTTAACTCTTGATGATGCAACTGAAGCCATTGCAAAGCGATGACTGCGGCTGCGTTGTCGATTTTCCCCTCTTCTACCCACTGGTATGCCTGTTCCCGGCTTACCACATGAACCCGAATATCTTCGTTTTCATCCGCCAGACCATGAATACCTACCGCGGTCGTGGCGTCCACTTCACCCACCAGAATAGATGAGCGCTCGCTGGTTCCTCCTGGACTCGCCAGGTAACTGATGACCGGTCGGGTGCGGCCTACGGTCAGCCCCGCTTCTTCCATCGCCTCCCGCCGGGCGACCGCCTCAATGGTTTCGCCTTCTTCTATCATGCCGGCGACCATCTCCAGCAGCCACGGCGTAACGCTTGTGTCATACGCGGCAATACGAATCTGTTCGACCAGCACCACCTCGTCACGTTCAGGGTCAAAGGGTAGCAAGACGGCGGCGTGCCCGCGCTCAAAAATTTCGCGCTTTACCTCGCCACTCATTTCTCCGTTGAATAAACGATGGCGGAATCGATACACATCCAATGAAAAAAAACCGCGATAGCGCGTTTCCCGTGCAATAATTTCTACATCGCTTTTGGTGAAAGTAACTGGCAAGTTGTCTGATTTACGCATTGTGCTGCCCTGCTAGCAATAATGATTAAATGATGAATTTCAAGGGTGGTTGACTGCTGTTTTATCACCCTTGTGGTAAATTGGTGCCAATTAAGGCTCGTATGGCACGTAACGCCAACTTTTTGCAGTGGCGGATTCTGCTAGAATCAGCAATTATTTTTACAAATTGATCAGCGCTAAATACTGCTTCACAACAAGGAATGCAAATGAAGAAATTGCTCCCCATCCTTATCGGCCTGAGCCTGTCGGGGTTCAGCACACTAAGCCAGGCAGAGAACCTGATGCAAGTTTATCAGCAAGCACGCCTGAGCAACCCGGAATTGCGTAAATCCGCTGCCGATCGCGATGCTGCATTCGAAAAAATTAACGAAGCGCGTAGTCCTTTACTGCCGCAACTGGGTTTAGGTGCCGACTACACCTACAGCAACGGTTATCGCGATGCGAACGGTATCAACTCCAATGAAACCAGCGCTTCTCTGCAATTAACGCAGACGCTATTTGATATGTCGAAATGGCGTGGGCTCACCCTGCAAGAAAAAGCAGCAGGCATTCAGGATGTCACCTATCAGACCGATCAGCAGACGCTGATCCTCAATACCGCGAACGCGTATTTTAAGGTATTGAACGCTATTGATGTGCTTTCCTATACCCAGGCGCAAAAAGAGGCTATCTACCGTCAGTTAGATCAAACGACGCAACGTTTTAACGTGGGTCTGGTCGCCATTACCGACGTGCAAAACGCCCGTGCGCAATATGATACCGTACTGGCGAATGAAGTGACCGCCCGCAACAACCTGGATAACGCGGTAGAAGAGCTGCGCCAGGTAACCGGCAATTATTACCCGGAGCTGGCGTCGCTTAACGTCGAGCATTTTAAAACCGACAAACCCAAAGCTGTTAATGCGCTGCTGAAGGAAGCGGAAAACCGTAACCTGTCGCTGTTGCAGGCGCGTTTAAGTCAGGATCTGGCGCGCGAGCAAATCCGTCAGGCGCAGGATGGTCATCTGCCGACGCTGAATTTAACGGCCTCAACCGGCATTTCTGATACCTCTTATAGCGGTTCTAAAACCAACTCCGCCCAGTACGACGATAGCAACATGGGGCAGAATAAAATCGGCCTGAACTTCTCCCTGCCGCTGTATCAAGGCGGGATGGTTAACTCGCAGGTAAAACAGGCGCAGTATAACTTCGTCGGCGCAAGCGAACAGCTGGAAAGCGCGCACCGTAGCGTGGTGCAGACCGTACGTTCTTCCTTTAACAATATTAACGCCTCCATCAGCAGCATCAACGCGTATAAACAGGCAGTCGTTTCCGCGCAAAGTTCTTTGGATGCAATGGAAGCCGGTTACTCGGTCGGTACACGTACCATTGTTGACGTACTGGATGCCACCACCACTCTGTATGATGCCAAGCAGCAACTGGCCAACGCGCGTTATACCTATTTGATTAATCAGTTAAATATCAAATATGCGCTCGGTACGCTGAACGAGCAGGATCTGCTCGCGCTTAACAGTACGTTGGGTAAACCTATCCCGACGTCGCCGGAAAGCGTAGCGCCGGAAACGCCAGATCAGGATGCTGCCGCAGACGGTTATAATGCCCATAGCGCCGCGCCGGCAGTACAGCCGACCGCCGCTCGCGCCAACAGCAATAACGGCAATCCATTCCGGCATTGATAAGTTATTCGCTGGCGCTGCGCTTATCAGACCTGTGCCCTTGTAGGTCTGGTAAGCGCGGCGCTACCTGTCATAAAGCCGCGCCTGAACGTAAGACAACGTAAAGATCCTGCTATTCCGCCGCATTCTCGCCTTTTCTCGCTTCAATTTCGACCAGTCATCCTCTATTCTGAACGCATGTTGTATTTACCACTGGGTCCTGGAAGACAAATATGAAACGGACAAAATCCATCCATCACGCATCATTTCGCAAAAGCTGGAGCGCGCGGCATTTAACGCCGGTCGCCCTGGCGGTTACGGCTGTTTTTATGCTGGCTGGCTGTGAAAAAAGCGATGAAACCGTATCGCTGTATCAAAACGCTGATGACTGTTCAGCGGCGAATCCGGGCAAAAGCGCGGAATGTACAACCGCGTATAACAATGCGCTGAAAGAGGCCGAACGTACTGCGCCTAAGTACGCTACACGCGAAGATTGCGTCGCTGAGTTTGGCGAAGGCCAGTGCCAGCAAGCGCCCGCACAGGCTGGCATGGCGCCGGAAAATCAGGCGCAGGCCCAACAATCCAGCGGCAGTTTCTGGATGCCGCTTATGGCAGGTTACATGATGGGGCGTCTGATGGGCGGCGGCGCAGGCTTTGCGCAACAGCCGCTGTTTAGCTCGAAAAACCCGGCCAGCCCTGCATACGGCAAATATACCGATGCGGCAGGTAAAAACTACGGCGCGGCGCAACCGGGCCGGACAATGACCGTACCGAAAACCGCTATGGCGCCGAAACCTGCCACCACAACAACCGTTACCCGCGGCGGTTTTGGCGAATCCGTCGCCAAACAGAGCACCATGCAGCGTAGCGCTGCCGGTACTTCAACACGTTCGATGGGCGGCTGATACGCATGGAAAGAGTCAGTATTACCGAGCGCCCGGACTGGCGCGATAAAGCGACTGAATACGGGTTTAATTTTCACACTATGTATGGTGAACCGTACTGGTGTGAAGACGCTTATTACAAGTTAACGCTCGCCCAGGTGGAAAAACTGGAAGACGTTACCGCCGAGCTGCACCAGATGTGCCTCAAGGTAGTAGAACGCGTCATCGCCAGCGATGAGCTGATGACGAAGTTTCGTATTCCAAAACATACCTGGGGTTTTGTTCGCCAGTCCTGGCAAACGCAACAACCGTCGCTCTATTCCCGCCTCGATCTGGCCTGGGACGGCATCGGCGAGCCTAAGCTGCTCGAAAATAATGCCGACACGCCAACATCGCTGTATGAAGCGGCGTTTTTTCAGTGGATTTGGCTGGAAGATCAGATCAACGCGGGCAATCTGCCGGAAGGCAGCGATCAGTTTAATAGCCTGCAGGAAAAGCTGATTGAACGCTTTGCTGAACTTCGCGAGCAGTACGGTTTTCAGTTGCTGCATCTCACCTGCTGTCGCGATACGGTTGAGGATCGCGGCACCATTCAGTATTTACAGGACTGCGCGGCCGAAGCGGAAATCGCCACCGAATTTCTCTATATCGACGATATTGGTCTGGGGGAAAAAGGCCAATTTACGGATCTGCAGGATCAGGTCATTGCGAACCTGTTCAAGCTCTATCCGTGGGAATTTATGCTGCGCGAGATGTTTTCCACCAAGCTGGAAGATGCCGGCGTGCGCTGGCTGGAACCGGCCTGGAAAAGCATTATCTCCAATAAAGCGTTGTTGCCGCTGTTGTGGGAGATGTTCCCGGACCATCCGAATCTGTTGCCTGCGTATTTCGCCGAAGACGAACATCCGCCAATGGATAAATATGTCGTGAAACCGATCTTCTCCCGCGAAGGGGCGAACGTATCGATTATTGAGAACGGTAAAACGATCGAATCCGTGGAAGGCCCGTATGGCGAAGAGGGTATGATCGTGCAACAGTTCTATCCGCTGCCAAAATTCGGCGACAGTTACACCCTGATTGGTAGCTGGCTGATTAACGATCAGCCCGCCGGAATTGGTATCCGTGAAGATCGGGCGCTGATCACCCAGGATCTCTCCCGCTTCTATCCGCATATTTTTGTCGAAGGATAGATTCTCCTGTAAGCCCGATGCGCGTAGCGCCATCGGGCAATCATTCAGCGCCTTATCCGGCTATCCCACCTGCACCGACAACATACTTATACTGCCCATCTCAATACCGTCGACCGGGATGGTGATAGGTTCCTTGCCGTCCCAGGCGCCAAGTACATACAGCAAAGGTAAAAAGTGCTCCGGCGTCGGGTTCGATAAGGCCCCCCCTTCATGTTGCAGATAATTCACCAGCGGGTGCTGTTCTACCGGCCCCTGCCACGTCAGATTGGCTTTCACAAAGTCATTAAATGACGCCGCCCAGGGATACGGTATATTGTCACCGTGCCAACGCACAGTCCGCAGGTTATGAACCACATTCCCGCTGGCCACCAGCATCACGCCTTCGTCACGCAGCGTCGCCAGCTTACGACCCACCTCAAAATGCCATGCCGCCGGTTTGGTACTATCAACACTAAGCTGCACCATCGGGATATCCGCATTCGGGTACATCTTGATCAATACGCCCCAGGAGCCATGATCAAATCCCCACGCCTCTTTATCGAGCGCGACGGGAACGGGAGCCAACAGTTCAACCAAACGCTGCGCCAGCGCAGGCGATCCAGGGGCCGGATAATGCGTGTCATACAGCGCCTGCGGAAAACCGCCAAAATCATGGAGAGTTTGCGGCCTTTCCATCGCTGTGACGCCCGTCCCGCGGGTATACCAGTGCGCCGACACCACCACTATCGCCTGTGGTCGCGGTAGGGCTTCCCCCAATCGCCGCCAGGCGCGGGTATAATCGTTATCGTCCAGCACGTTCATCGGGCTGCCATGCCCCAAAAACAATGCTGGCATACACGTTAAAGACATGATGTTATCCTTACTGGAAAGACATTTTGTTAACATCACCATACGCTTTCTTCACAGAGGAAGAACTCAGATAACCATGATGAAGATCATCAGTTATTTTGAAGGTCAGGTTCGGACGGCAAATTGATAAGGAGTAATGGATGTCAGTACCACTTATTCTGACCTTACTGGCGGGCGCCGCCACCTTTATTGGCGCGTTTCTTGGCGTTCTCGGCCAAAAACCGTCTAACCGCGTGCTGGCTTTTTCGCTGGGCTTCGCCGCAGGGATCATGCTGCTTATCTCGCTGATGGAGATGCTGCCCGCCGCGCTTGATACCGAGGGGATGTCGCCTGTACTGGGCTACGGAATGTTTATTATCGGCCTGTTGGGCTACTTCGGGCTGGACCGCCTGCTTCCTCACGCTCATCCGCAGGATCTGGTGCAAAAAAGGCAGCAGCCGCTTCCCGGCTCGATAAAACGCACTGCGATTTTATTGACGCTCGGCATTAGCCTGCACAACTTTCCGGAAGGGATCGCCACCTTTGTCACTGCCAGCAGCAATCTTGAACTGGGTTTCGGCATCGCACTGGCGGTGGCGTTGCACAATATTCCTGAAGGTCTGGCGGTTGCCGGCCCGGTTTATGCCGCGACGGGCTCAAAACGTACCGCGATTTTTTGGGCCGGTATCTCCGGCATGGCGGAAATTCTTGGCGGCGTACTGGCGTGGCTGATTTTGGGCAGTCTGGTTTCGCCAATCGTTATGGCGGCTATCATGGCAGCAGTCGCCGGTATTATGGTGGCGCTCTCCGTCGATGAACTGATGCCGCTGGCAAAAGAGATCGATCCTAACAATAACCCCAGCTATGGCGTGCTTTGCGGTATGTCCATCATGGGGCTCAGTCTCGTCATTTTGCAGACGATAGGTATCGGTTAAGAGAAACGTCGCGCCGGATGCAGGCCTTTAGCCAGGCAACATCCGGCTGCCCGTCAAGGATATGCGCTATTTCTGCTCATTCATCACGCTGTCGCCTTCGCTCGTCTGGCGAAAACGTTTCGTTCGCGCTTCAAGTAATGCATCTCTGTCTTGCCGAAACGCTCTGCAATAACGCTTCATATGGCAAATATACCCTACTACCACCAGAACGATTAATATTATCCAATACCAGGCAATAAACATCCTTTTTACCCTTAAAATTTAACATCACTAAACATTTAACGTTAAAATTTTACATACCCTTATTTTGACGTATTCATATACTGGCATATTTGTGGAACAAATAAATGATTTTGATCATATAAATCAGTGGTGAAACACAATAATGAAAGAGGTATTAAGCAGAAAACAATGTCGATAAGATCACACTTCGTACTAATTTATATTGTTCTTAAAATATCACACTCCTACTATCGACTCATTCAGGCAATTAAAAAATATTGATACAGAATATACTTTAAAATAAGTAACAGCATCATGACTTATATTTAAAGACCAATCATTTACCTCATTTATTATTCATAAAAACATAGTATATTCAGAAGTATTATATTTAGAAGTTGTATATAAGGAGATATATCCATGTTTGACCAATACCGGAAAACAATACTTGCCGGTGCCGTCGCACTGACATGCGGACTCACCGCAGCCAGTACGTTTGCCGCAGGTTTTCAACCGGCACAGCCCGCAGGAAAATTAGGCGCAGTCGTTGTCGATCCTTACGGAAATGCCCCTCTCACCGCGCTGGTGGAATTAGATAGCCATATTATTTCAGACGTTAAAGTTACTGTACATGGCAAAGGGGAAAAAGGCGTTCCTGTTACTTATACCGTTGGGAAAGAGTCTTTAGAAACCTATGACGGTATTCCTATTTTTGGCCTTTATCAGAAATTTGCCAACAACGTCACGGTAGAATATAAAGAAAACGGCAAAGCCATGAAGGATGACTATGTGGTGCAGACGTCCGCCATCGTCAACCATTATATGGATAACCGTTCTATTTCAGATCTCCAGCAAACGAAAGTTATTAAAGTCGCGCCAGGATTTGAAGATCGCCTTTATCTGGTAAATACCCATACCTTTACGCCGCAGGGCGCTGAATTTCACTGGCACGGCGAAAAAGATAAAAATGCGGGCATTCTTGATGCCGGCCCGGCGGGCGGGGCTTTGCCTTTCGATATCGCCCCTTATACGTTTGTGGTCGACACCCAGGGTGAATATCGCTGGTGGCTGGATCAAGATACCTTCTACGACGGCCACGATATGAATATCAACAAACGCGGCTACCTGATGGGTATTCGTGAAACGCCTCGCGGCACCTTTACCGCGGTGCAGGGCCAACACTGGTACGAGTTTGACATGATGGGGCAAATTCTTGCCGATCACAAACTGCCGCGCGGGTTCCTGGATGCGTCTCATGAATCCATCGAAACCGTGAACGGCACCGTACTGCTGCGCGTCGGCAAACGCGATTACCGCAAAGAAGACGGCATACATGTTCATACTATTCGTGACCAAATCATTGAGGTCGATAAGTCTGGCCGCGTAGTAGACGTTTGGGATTTAACCAAAATCCTCGACCCTATGCGTGATGCGCTGCTCGGCGCGCTGGATGCGGGCGCAGTATGCGTGAACGTCGATCTGGCCCATGCCGGACAGCAGGCGAAACTCGAACCGGATACGCCGTATGGCGATGCGCTTGGCGTTGGTGCCGGTCGTAACTGGGCGCACGTCAACTCTATCGCTTATGACGCGAAAGACGACTCCATCATCCTTTCTTCCCGCCATCAGGGTATTGTAAAAATTGGTCGCGATAAGCAGGTGAAATGGATACTGGCACCGTCTAAAGGCTGGAATAAGCAGCTAGCCAGTAAATTGCTGAAACCGGTAGACGATCATGGTAAGCCGTTGACCTGTGACGAAAACGGCAAGTGTAAGGACACCGATTTCGATTTCACCTATACCCAACATACGGCATGGCTTTCCAGCAAAGGCACGTTAACGGTCTTTGATAACGGCGATGGTCGCGGCCTGGAGCAACCGGCTCTACCGACCATGAAATATTCCCGTTTTGTCGAATATAAGATCGATGAGAAGAAAGGCACCGTACAACAAGTTTGGGAATACGGTAAAGAACGTGGATATGATTTCTATAGTCCTATTACCTCGGTTGTTGAATATCAAAAAGACCGCGACACCATGTTCGGCTTTGGCGGTTCTATTAACCTGTTCGACGTTGGTAAACCCACAGTCGGCAAACTGAATGAGATTGACTATAAAACGAAAGAAGTGAAAGTTGAAATTGATGTGCTGTCGGATAAGCCCAACCAGACTCACTATCGTGCGTTACTGGTTCATCCAACGCAAATGTTTAAATAAATCACGGGAAGGAATTAATATGTCATCTAAATGGATTACCTCTTTATTTAAAAGCGTAGTATTAACCGCGGCATTGGTCACTCCTTTTGCGGCATCGGCTTTTACCGAGGGCACAGATTATATGGTTCTGGAGAAACCGATTCCTAATGCAGATAAAACGCTGATTAAGGTATTTAGCTACGCCTGCCCTTTCTGCTACAAATATGACAAAGCCGTAACAGGTCCGGTTTCTGACAAAGTAGCCGATCTCGTTACGTTCACCCCGTTCCACCTGGAAACAAAAGGCGAATATGGCAAACAGGCCAGCGAAGTATTTGCAGTCCTGATCGCCAAAGATAAAGCTGCCGGGATTTCGTTATTTGATGCTAAATCACAATTCAAAAAAGCGAAGTTCGCCTGGTATACGGCTTACCATGATAAGAAAGAGCGCTGGTCAGATGGGAAAGATCCGGCGGCATTTATTAAAACCGGGCTGGACGCCGCAGGCATGAGCCAGGCTGATTTTGAAGCGGCGCTGAAAGATCCTGCCGTTCAGGAGACGCTGGAAAAATGGAAAGCCGCCTATGACGTTGCCAAAATTCAGGGTGTTCCGGCTTACGTCGTCAACGGCAAGTACCTTATCTATACCAAAAACATCAAATCCATCGATTCTATGGCTGAACTCGTTCGGGAACTGGCCACTAAAAAATAAGCAGGGAAACGATTATGGATTTTATTAAGGGATTATGGCGAGACCTACGCGCAAGACCAGTAGATACGCTGGTGAGATGGCAGGAACAGCGCTTTCTGTGGCTGTTAATGGCCATCGCGATGGGAGGGTTAATTATCCTGGCGCACTCGTTCTTCCAAATCTATCTCTACATGGCGCCGTGCGAACAGTGTGTTTACATTCGTTACGCGATGTTTGTGATGGTAATTGGCGGGGTGATTGCGGCGATAAATCCCAAAAATATCGTGCTGAAGCTGATTGGCTGCATCGCGGCGTTTTATGGCAGCATTATGGGCATTAAGTTTTCTATTAAGCTTAATGGTATCCATCATGCGGTACATAATGCGGACCCCGATTCACTTTTTGGCGTGCAAGGATGTTCGACTGACCCGACCTTTCCTTTCAACTTACCGTTGGCGGAATGGGCACCGGAGTGGTTTAAACCTACCGGAGACTGCGGTTATGACGCGCCTATCGTCCCTGATGGCGTAACGCTCAGTAGCGTACAGCAGTGGTTTGTCGATCTCTACCAGCAGTCCGAAGGCTGGTATCTGCTTCCGCCCTGGCACTTTATGAACATGGCGCAGGCATGTATGTTGGCCTTTGGGTTGTGCCTGATTCTGCTGCTGGTGATGAGCGGCGCCTGGGCATTGAAACTGGCCAGAGGCAAATAACCTGAATAGATAAACCAAAGCAGAGGTCTGCATTCAGGCCTCTGCTTTTCTCACAATAATTTTACCATTCAGCTTATTCGTCGTTCTTTGAAACTGAACAATATGGCACCGAAGGAATACAAAAAAGCCGATGACATCTCATCGGCTTTTTTCAACCATGATCCGTTCGATCAGCTGGCTTTGCGCTCATGCGCCTGGCGGTAAGCCACCAGATCTTCAATCGTGACTACCGCCATATTATGCTGGCCTGCAAACGCGATACACTCCGGCGCGCGCGCCATCGTCCCATCGTCGTTAGTCAACTCGCACAGTACACCTGCAGGTTTAAAACCGGCCAGCGTCATCAGATCGATGGTCGCCTCCGTATGACCGCCGCGCGTCAGCACGCCGCCCGCCTGAGCGCGCAGTGGGAAAACGTGCCCCGGACGGTTAAGATCGGACGGTTTTGCGCCATCCTTAATTGCCGCACGCACCGTAGTGACACGGTCAGCGGCGGAAACGCCGGTGGTCACGCCTTCTGCGGCTTCAATGGTCACGGTAAAACCGGTGCCGTAGGCGCTGGTGTTGTTTTCCACCATCATTGGCAAGTCGAGCTGCTTACGACGGTCTTCAGTAATGCACAGGCAAACAATACCGCTACCGTGACGAATGGTTAACGCCATCTGTTCTACGGTCATCGTCTCTGCGGGGAAAATCATATCGCCTTCGTTTTCACGATCTTCATCATCAAGCACCATCACACCGCGTCCTTCACGCAGCGCATCCAGTGCAAGTTCAACACGTTCAAAAGGCGTACCAAAAGAGGAAAGTAGCGTCTGATTCATGGTAAAAAAACCTCATTAACATTATGGTTACCAGAATCAGGGCAGTCTTAGGAGTGCCGACAAGCGGCAAAAAAATAACGTGAGCGGGTCCATGCCCGACTGGATCGTTACCCTCTCCCATCCGGACTTTAACCGTCGGCCCCGGAATTACACCGGATCTGCTGACCTTTTCGCTATGGCAAAAAGCGCTCGCGGGCTTTCAACCTGCTCTCCGCGTTCCGTCACGGCGCGCCGTGATGAGAAATGCGTTAAACATCGCTGATTTACCGCCGGTGGGGAATTTCGCCCCGCCCTGAGAATAAGCGGGTTAACTATAACGCTATTGATTACCTTCATCAACGCCTTTACTCCGTATGACGTCACACAATTCTGGTTTATGGCGTCCACATATCGCACTACAATAAGAGCTAACACTTACCAGTTCAGGGAAACCACAATGATTGACCCGAAAAAAATTGAGCAAATCGCACGCCAGGTTCATGAGTCAATGCCGAAAGGTATTCGCGAGTTCGGGGAAGATATCGAGAAAAAAATCCGTCAAACGCTGCAATCTCAGCTGACGCGTCTCGATCTGGTGAGCCGCGAAGAGTTTGATGTCCAGACTCAGGTCTTGCTGCGCACCCGGGAAAAACTGGCGCTGCTGGAGCAACGCCTCAGCGAACTGGAAGCTCGCGACAAGCCTGAAGAAGTAAAACCTGCGCCCGCCATCCCGCCAGTCGATCCACAAGAGTAAAAACGTGAACGGGCCTGACGGCCCGCTCATATAAGATCTGAATAATGCCCTGCACCTGTAAAGGGAGCCTGCATTAGTGTTCTAATTCTAACCTTTTCGCCTGAGTCGCCTGCTGGCAGTAAAGCGCGTAACGCTTGCAAAACCAGTCGCGGTGCTCCTCGTCCATATTGCCGGTTACCGCCTGGATATCAACAGGACGCCCCTCCGCCTGCATTCTGGCAAAACTGCGCGCCAGAAAATCGAAATTATTTAATGAATAGACGTTATTGTTGTTCATCAGCATACCCTCCAGTTATTGAATTCTGTTAAGGCTATATGCTTTTTCTGATTTCAGTATTTCCCTATATGTACGGCGGTTTTATACATAACGTGCGCAAATTTAATGCGCAAAATCACAATATTCGCCAAAGATAACGACGGATAAATCGCTTTTCGGACTTAAGGAGATATGGGTCACATGATATTGTAACGCAATGAAATAACAAGCATGAAAATTATCACGCGAACATCCTTCTGAAGGCGGCGACAAGGATAGAAAATATGACCTTATTTGCGGAGTATAACAGCCCCTATCTGTTTGCCATCGCGTTCGTTTTCTTTATCGGCGTGCTGGAGATGATTTCGCTGATTTTTGGCCACTTTCTTTCAGGCGCGCTCGACGCCCATCTCGATCATTATGACGCCCTGTCATCCGGCCCTGCGGGCCAGGCGCTTCATTATCTGAATATTGGACGCGTTCCCGCCCTGGTCGTCCTCTGTCTATTGGCCGGTTATTTCGGCCTCTTCGGCATTCTCATCCAGCATGGCGGGATCATGCTCTGGCAAGCGCCGCTCAGCAATCTGCTGCTGGTCCCGTTGAGCATTGTCCTGTCGGTCTTTGCCGTGCATTACAGCGGAAAAATCCTCGCGCCCTGGCTACCCAGAGATGAAAGCTCCGCCCTCCGGGAAGAGGAATTTATCGGCGGCATGGCGATTATTACCGGCCACGCCGCCGTCGCCGGTACACCTTGCGAAGGAAAATTTACCGATAAGTTCGGCCAGATTCACTATTTACTGCTGGAACCCGAAAAGGGAAAAGAATTTAAAAAAGGAGACAAGGTGCTGATTGTCTGCCGACTTTCCGCAACGCGCTATTTGGCTGAGCGTACCTTCTACGTTTAATTGAGAGGAACTTACATAATGGATGATGTTTTTGGCATATTGCCATCATGGATGTTTACCGCCATCGTTGCGGTTATCGTCTTACTAATTATCGGGATCATTTTTGCTCGCCTCTATCGCCGCGCATCTGCGGAACAGGCGTTTGTCCGTACCGGGCTTGGCGGGCAAAAAGTGGTGATGAGCGGCGGCGCTATTGTGATGCCAATCTTTCACGAAATTATTCCGATCAATATGAATACCCTAAAACTTGAAGTCAGCCGTGCTACCGTCGACAGCCTGATCACCAAAGATCGTATGCGCGTTGACGTGGTCGTCGCTTTCTTCGTGCGTGTAAAACCCTCTGTTGAAGGTATTGCCACCGCCGCACAAACGCTTGGCCAGCGAACGCTGTCGCCGGAAGATCTGCGTATGCTGGTTGAAGATAAATTCGTTGACGCCTTACGCGCTACCGCAGCCCAGATGACGATGCATGAGCTACAGGATACGCGTGAAAACTTCGTTCAGGGCGTACAAAACACCGTTGCGGAAGATTTGTCGAAAAACGGCCTGGAACTGGAAAGCGTCTCATTAACCAACTTTAACCAAACGTCCAAAGAGCATTTCAATCCAAACAATGCCTTTGATGCCGAAGGTCTGACGAAACTGACGCAGGAAACCGAACGCCGTCGTCGTGAACGTAATGAAGTGGAACAGGATGTGGAAGTAGCGGTGCGCGAAAAGAACCGCGACGCGCTTGAGCGCAAGCTGGAAATCGAGCAGCAAGAAGCCTTTATGACTCTGGAGCAGGAGCAACAGGTTAAAACCCGCACCGCCGAACAAAACGCCAAAATTGCCGCTTTTGAGGCCGAGCGCCATCGTGAAGCAGAACAGACGCGCATTCTTGCTGAGCGGCAGATCCAGGAGACGGAGATCGAACGTGAGCAAGCAGTACGGTCCAGGAAAGTTGAGGCCGAGCGTGAAGTACGTATTAAAGAGATCGAACAGCAACAGGTGACAGAAATCGCCAACCAGACGAAATCTATCGCCATTGCCGCCAAATCCGAGCAGCAATCGCAAGCGGAAGCGCGCGCCAACGACGCGCTGGCCGATGCGGTTCGCGCCCAGCAAAACGTAGAAACTACCCGCCAGACCGCCGAAGCGGATCGCGCCAAGCAGGTCGCTCTGATCGCCGCGGCGCAGGATGCGGAAACCAAAGCGGTCGAACTGACCGTTCGGGCAAAAGCAGAGAAAGAAGCGGCAGAATTGCAAGCCGCCGCCATCATCGAACTGGCGGAAGCAACGCGTAAAAAAGGTCTGGCGGAAGCCGAAGCGCAACGGGCGCTGAATGACGCTATCAACGTGCTTTCTGACGAACAAACCAGCCTCAAATTTAAACTAGCGCTCTTACAATCGTTGCCTGCTGTTATTGAGAAGTCTGTTGAACCGATGAAATCCATCGACGGCATTAAGATTATTCAGGTCGATGGCCTCAATCGCGGCGCGACGGCGGGCAACGTCGCCGCTGGCGGCGCTAACGGGGGAAACCTGGCGGAACAAGCGTTATCTGCCGCGCTCACCTATCGTACCCAGGCACCGCTGATCGATTCGCTGTTAAACGAGATTGGCATCGCTGGCGGCTCGCTAAAGGCGCTGACCACGCCGTTGGTTTCATCGGCAACGGATGAGATTAATCGCGAAGCAACGATAAAAGAGCAATAACCCCCCGCCATATCTCCTGTCCCTGGTCATAAGACCGGGGATTTTTTTATCTTTTTTCCACCTTGTCTGTACAAAGCGTTATGACCAGCAGGCCATTTTGCGTGGGCGATCCAGTAACGCAAAATCGGCGGGAGAAAGCCCTTGCGCCAGACAGGCCACTCACCAACAATCGCGATGTCAGCAAGGGGCTGAAACGGGAAAGCCCCTCCCGAGGAAGGGGCTTTAATAAGGAAAGGGTTATGATGCACCAGGTCATCATACTGATTGTTCTGTTACTGATAAGTTTCGCAGCTTACTAACAGCCAATCAGAGGGGGGAGAGATCCCCTCTCACCCTTATTCCTTTACTTTAGGTCGAAAAAAAAGCAGCGTCAACCGCGAGATACGCGTCGAAACAAAATGTCCGACGCGCCTTCAAAATCAGCGCCCGCAGCGTCTGTAACGCCTGATGACGCGGTTTTACTTCTCGCTCTCGGTCTGGATCTTTTTGATGATATTGGTCGTGGAACAACCATCTTCGAAGTTCAGCACCATGACTTCGCCGCCGTTGGCCCAGACCTCTTCGCTGCCCGCGATCTCTTCCGGCTTATAGTCGCCGCCTTTTACCAGCAGATCCGGCAGAATACCGGCAATCAGTCGTTGCGGCGTATCCTCTTCAAAAGAGACAACCCAGTCGACTGACTCCAGCGCGCCCAGCACGATCATACGCTGTTCGAGCGGATTAACCGGACGGCTTTCGCCTTTCAGACGTTTAGTCGAGGCGTCACTATTGACCGCAACAATCAGGCGGTCGCCCAATTTGCGCGCGTTCGCCAGATAAGAGACGTGGCCCGCGTGCAGAATATCGAAAACGCCGTTGGTCATGACCACTTTCTCGCCACGCTTACGCGCGCTGGCGACGGCCTGTCTCAACTCCTCTTCGGTCATGACGCCGAAGCCGGTATCCGCGCGTCCGCGCACTGCGTTTTCCAGCTCAATAGGGGAAACCGTTGACGTCCCGAGTTTACCTACCACTACGCCCGCCGCCGCATTGGCGAAATAACACGCCTCTTCCAGGGTATTTCCCGCCGCCAGCGTCGCCGCCAGCACGCCGATCACCGTATCGCCCGCACCGGTAACATCATAAACTTCCTGCGCCTGCGTCGGCATATGTAGCGGCGCTTTATTCGGTTGCAGCAGCGTCATTCCCTGTTCGGAACGCGTGACCAACAGCGCGGAAAGGTCGTAATCGGCAATGAGCTTCATACCACGTTCAACCAGTTCGTCTTCGCTTTTACATTTCCCCGCAACCGCCTCGAATTCAGAAAGGTTTGGCGTCAGCAGCGTGGCGCCGCGGTAACGTTCAAAATCCGTTCCTTTCGGATCGATGAGCACCGGCACGCCCGCCTGGCGCGCCAGGGAAACCATAGTCTGCACGCTGGTCAGAGCGCCTTTGGCATAATCGGACAATACCAGCGCGCCGATCGATCCCAGCGCCTGGTTGATACGCTCATGCAACGGCTGCGGGTCCACGCCCTCAAAGCCTTCTTCAAAATCAAGACGAATGAGCTGCTGATTACGTGATAGTACGCGCAGTTTGGTAATCGTCGGATGCGTCGGCACAGAAACGAAGTCGCACTTCACATTGACCTCCGCCAGCGTTTTGCTCAGCGCGCGCGCGGCGTCATCAATACCCGTCAGGCCGACCAGACGGGCGTTCGCTCCCAGAGACGCAATGTTCATCGCCACGTTCGCCGCGCCGCCCGGACGTTCCTCAACGGTATTTACCTTAACCACGGGCACCGGCGCTTCCGGTGAAATACGGCAAGTGGGGCCATACCAATAGCGATCCAGCATTACATCACCCACAACCATGACGCCTGCACGTTCAAACGCTGGCAGATTTACTTTCATTCCTGTCTCCTGAGAGATTCAAAATTTGCGCGCGATAATAGCATAATTCAAACGGCTACCAGCCACTTCCGCCAGCTTGCCTGCACCAGCGCGCGCTCTTTGCTAAAACATGTCTGCGCCACATGACCGGGAAGCTCCTGCAACGCCAGGTGGTGCAGTTCATCACGCAGTGTGGTGTAGGCTACCGTCAGCGCCTGCGCTTCGTGTTCATCCATAATGCCGTTTTGCGCCAGAAGCTCCAGGATGCGCACGTTATCAGACCAGCGCGTTAATTTAGGTTTTTCATGAGCGTAGCGCAGTACCAGATATTGCGCGATAAACTCAATATCCGTAATACCGCCTTCATCAGCTTTAATATCAAAACGATCACGATGCTTATTGCCGAGATGCGCCCGCATTTTCTCGCGCATTTCACGCACTTCAGTCTGCAATGTCTTGCCGTCGCGCGCCGTCGTCATGATAGTGCGGCGCACCGTATCAAACTGTGAGGTAAGCTGCGGGTCGCCATATACCACGCGAGCGCGTACCAATGCCTGATGTTCCCAGGTCCAGGCTTCATGCTGCTGATAATCGGCAAACGCGTCCGCTGAAGTCACCAGCATTCCCGCCGCGCCAGAGGGGCGTAGACGCGCATCCACCTCATACAAAATGCCGGAGGAAGTGCGCGTACTGAACAGATGCATAATGCGCTGCGCCAGGCGCAGATAAAACTGCCGCCCGTCGATTTCGCGTTCGCCGTTGGTCATGACGTCCATCGGACAGTCATGCAGGAAGATGAGATCCAGATCGGAACTGTAGCCCAGCTCCCATCCGCCCAACTTGCCATAACCGACGACCGCAAACCCCCGCCCCTGGCGTTCGTCCAGATGTGCTGGCTGACCATAACGCGCAACCATTTGCGTCCACGCCTGCTGCACCACAGCATCAATCATCGCCTCCGCCAGCCATGTGAGGTGATCGCTCACTTTCATCACCGGCAGCGTACCGGCAATATCCGCCGCCGCAATCCGCAAAAGCTGTGCCTGTTTAAACTGGCGTAATGCCTCCAGTTGTTGTTCTTCGTCTTCTTCCGGCACGCGCAGTAAATATTGACGTAATTCGTCGCGGTAAGCGTCGGTAGCCGTCGGCTGATAAAGCGTGCCGGGGTCGAGCAGTTCATCAAGCAACAACGGATAACGCGCCAGTTGGCTCGCTATCATTGGCGAAGCGGCGCAGAGCATAATCAGGTGTTTCAGCGCGCCGGGAAATTCGCTCAGCAGCTCCAGATAGGTGGTGCGAGTGACAATCCCCGCCAGCAACGGCGTTATCCGCGATAGCGTAACAGCGGCGTCTTCGCGAGAGCAGACATCAGCAAGCAGGTGCGGCATCAGTTGGTCCAGCACTTGCCGCCCGCGCGGGCCGATAGGGCGTTTATCCAGTTCCTTACGGAAGTCAGCGATGAGGGTCAGAACTTGTCGCCGATCCTCATCGGCTAAATGCGCCAGCACTGGCGTCGAATCATCCTCCTGTAGCGCATCCTGCCATACTTCACGCCACGGCTCTGAACGTTCTTCCTCCTGCGGGGTATCGGCTTCATCATCGCCAATTAATTCGTTGAATACGCGGCGTACATTAGCCATATGATCCGTCAGTTCGCCAACAAGCTGCGGCCAGTTCTCCGCCTTCATTCCCCAGGCCAGCCGCGCCCGATTCAGATCGTCGGCAGGCAACGTTTGCGTCTGTTCGTCATTGATGCTTTGCAGCAGATTCTCCAGACGACGTAGAAAAAGATAGGCCACGCGCAGTTGCGCCACGTCATTCTCAGGCAGCAAATGCAGCGCAGCGATAGCATCCAGCGTCGGCAGTAACGAACGCGACTGTAGCGACGGCTCGCGTCCGCCGCGGATGAGCTGGAATACCTGCACGATAAACTCAATTTCCCGAATACCGCCCGCGCCAAGTTTAATGTTGTCCTTCAAACCGCGGCGTCGCACTTCGCGGGCGATCATCCCTTTCATATTACGTAGCGACTGGATGACGCTGAAATCGATATAGCGGCGGAAAACGAAAGGCCGCAGCATGGCGCGTAATTCACGAGACCAGGCGTCGTCGTTATCGCCCATTAGCCGCGCTTTCACCATGGCGTAGCGTTCCCAGTCGCGTCCTTGCTCCTGATAGTAATCCTCCAGCGCGGCAAAACTCAGTACCAGCGGGCCGCTGTCGCCAAACGGTCGCAGGCGCATGTCCACCCGATAGACAAAACCATCCATTGTGGGCTGATCCAGCGCTTTGATCAGCCGCTGCCCGAGACGCGTAAAAAACTGGGCGTTATCGAGTTCACGACGCCCGCCCCGGGTCTCGCCATGTTCCGGCCAGGCGAAAATCAGATCGATATCAGACGAAAAATTCAGTTCGCCGCCGCCCAGCTTGCCCATGCCTAAAATCAACAGCGGCTGCGGAACGCCCTGCGGGTTACAGGGGGTTCCCCATTCGCGGCAACAGGCGGCATACAGCCAGTCGCGCGCCCCCACAATGAGCGTCTCCGCCAGATGGCTCAACTGTTGTAAAATAGTCTCATCGTCCACCAGCGACAGCGTCTGCGCCCAGGCGATGCGTACCATGATGCGACGACGAAAAAACCTCAGTTCACGCATCAGCGAGGCGTCGTCACAGACACCTGCCAACGCCTCCTGTAACCAGCCAGCATAATGTCGCCATTCATCAGCCTGCGGCGATGCGGATTCCAGTTCGGCAAGCCACTCCGGATGCGCTATCACGCTATCCAGCGCAAAATCGCTAAATGTAAGTACTGACTTCGCCTGCACGCTAAGCGATGTCTCAGTAAATCCTTCTGGTAGGCGCTCAACAACGGTCTGCCAGTACTGCGATAAGGGTGAAGAGAGCGGCGTCATTTAGGGGATATCCTTTAAATAATGCCGGATGGCGGCATTTCGCCTGACCCGGCCTACAAGTCCGCATACCGTAAGCCTGATAAGCGCAGCGTCATCAGGCGCTTTCTACGGTTCTGATTATCGTTTTCCGCTGTGCAACCAGAACGGCTGCTGGTTAATGGCCTCATTACGGAAATGTTCAATTTCAATACGTTGTCCGGTAATAATGGCGTGACGCAATCCCTGCCAGTTCTCCAGCCATGCCTGCGCGACCATCGCATCATAATACCCGGCCAGCAGTAAAACGCTGTCAATATCGCGAGTCAAACGCGGCAACTGGTCGCGATACTTATCACCCAGCGGTTGTCCAAAAACTTTTTTTAATTCAGCAGCATGACGAGAAAGATGAATGTCGGCGAAACGCTTAAAAGAATCGGCCATTTTGGCCTGCGCCTTCGCGTCCAGAAATGGCTGCCAGGCTTTCGTCACCAGCCATTCCGTCAATGCCAGTTTCGCCATCGCCGTTTGCGTACTATAAACGGCTGTGACGGCGGACACCGCGGATGTCATCGTCGCTTCCGCCTGGGTAAGTAGATCACGTAAGTGAGTGCTCGCTTTACGCGGAACAATGCCACCAAAAAGCATTAAGGCATGGCGCACTAATCCCATAGCATCCAGCACGTGTTCTTTCGCCGACTCGTCGCCGCGCAGCCAGAGCTCTTCATGGTACTGCCACTGTGACAACGCCAGATCCAGCGAGGCCTCCAGCCCTTGCTCTACCGTGGCTTTCGCGGCAGTCCGCAGAATTGCCGTTGGTGTATTCTCTCGCGGCGCATTCCCCTGCGCCAGGTGATAACCTCGCGCCGCCTTACTCAGACTGCCCTGACGCAAACCGGTTTGCGACAGCAGTTGCTTCGCCAGTTTTAACACGGCGCGCGTATCGCCGCGAAGCAACTCAAGCTCCAGCTCACAAATCGGTTCGGCAAACTCGCCCGCTTTTACGTCGCCGAGATCGAGCGCAATTTCAATCCTGCTGCCGTCAACGTCCAGACACCATTTTTCCCGGTAAAAATCGGTACTGAACAGCGGCTGTACGCTTGATGCCAGGCCGGCGGGCAGGTTGCCATCCGGCCAGACCTCCGCCGGAAGTTGCGTCAGATCCAGCACGGGTTCGCTTAGCGCAACATTGTATTCGGGTCGCTGGTGCAGCCCGCCCGTTACCCGGCCGGCAATTTTCATGGTCATTTCATAGCGCCCATTTTCACCACGAATACGCAGCCCCATATCATGGCGGCGTAGCCAGTTATCAGGCGTTTCGAAGTAGATATTCAGCAACTGGCTGGGCGCATGATGCTCGCCGCTGAGCGTATGAAGATGATTTCGCAGCGCATCTACGGCGTCGTGCTTGACGATAAACTTTAATTCGATTTCCTGAGCCATGGCCTTGTACTTATGGGTTATGTCACATCTGGGAAGATTCTTGGCGAACTTACCCGCATTATTTTTGTCAGTAGATAGTATTTTGCGCCAAATTGCCATGCAACGAGCAATTTGACGGGCGTAAAAGTTTGACGTAGCGGCAAAGGCGACACAGATGATTCCGATTGATGTCGACTACTTTGCGTAGCGACACTGATGCCGTTACTATCGTTCCACTTTCTCTGACAATAACGACAGCCTGATGCCAAAATTACGCCTGATTGGACTAACTTTACTTGCGCTTAGCGCCACCGCCGTCTCTCATGCTGAAGAGACGCGTTACGTTTCTGATGAACTGAATACCTGGGTCCGCAGTGGTCCGGGAGATAATTATCGCCTTGTGGGTACCGTCAACGCCGGCGAGGAAGTCACGCTCTTACAGAGCGATGCCAACTATGGTCAAATCAAAGACAGTTCTGGTCGTACTGCCTGGATACCGTTAAAAGAACTGAATACTACGCCAAGCCTGCGTACCCGCGTACCGGATCTGGAAAATCAGGTCAAAACGTTGACCGATAAACTCAACAATATTGATACCACGTGGAATCAGCGCACCGCCGATATGCAGCAGAAAGTGGCGCAAAGCGACAGCGTCATCAACGGGCTAAAAGAAGAGAACCAGAAGCTGAAAAACGAGCTGATTGTCGCGCAGAAAAAAGTTAGCGCCGCGAATCTGCAACTGGATGACAAGCAGCGCACCATTATTATGCAGTGGTTTATGTATGGCGGCGGCGTATTGGGTATTGGCTTGCTGTTAGGGCTGGTGCTGCCGCATATGATCCCAAGTCGTAAACGCAAAGACCGCTGGATGAACTAAATCGCCTTCTCTGCGGCACTGTCTTATCATTAGAGGATGCTCGTTTTTAAAAGGAAAGTGGCGTGAAGATTTATCTGGTCGGTGGTGCGGTTCGGGATGCGTTGTTAGGGCTACCGGTTAAAGATAAAGATTGGGTCGTTGTCGGCGCCACGCCGCAGGAGATGCTTGATGCGGGCTACCAGCAGGTAGGCCGTGATTTTCCTGTGTTTCTCCATCCGCAAACTCACGAAGAATACGCGCTGGCGCGTACTGAGCGTAAATCCGGTTCCGGCTACACGGGCTTCACCTGTTATGCCGCGCCGGACGTTACCCTGGAAGCCGATCTCCAGCGTCGCGATCTGACCATTAATGCTCTGGCGCGCGACGATGACGGCCAGATTATCGACCCTTACCACGGGCGCCGGGATCTGGAGGCACGTCTACTGCGCCATGTCTCTCCCGCGTTTGGCGAAGATCCCTTGCGCGTATTGCGCGTGGCGCGTTTTGCCGCCCGTTACGCTCATCTTAGTTTCCGTATCGCCGATGAAACACTGGCGCTAATGCGCGAAATGACCGCGGCAGGCGAGCTGGAACATCTGACGCCGGAACGGGTATGGAAAGAGACGGAAAATGCGCTTACCACCCGCAATCCGCAGGTTTACTTCCAGGTATTGCGCGACTGCGGCGCCCTGCGCGTCCTGTTTCCGGAAATCGACGCCCTGTTTGGCGTACCCGCGCCGGCAAAGTGGCATCCGGAAATTGATACCGGAGTTCATACGTTGATGACGCTGTCGATGGCCGCCATGCTCAGTCCGCAGCTTGATGTCCGTTTCGCCACGCTTTGTCATGATCTGGGCAAAGGCTTAACGCCGAAAAACCTCTGGCCGCGCCATCATGGCCACGGCCCGGCGGGCGTGAAACTGGTCGAACAGTTATGCCAGCGTTTGCGCGTCCCCAATGACCTGCGTGATTTAGCTAAACTGGTCGCCGAATACCACGATCTGATCCACACCTTTCCGATACTCCAGCCGAAAACGATCGTTAAGCTGTTTGACGCCATTGATGCATGGCGTAAACCGCAGCGCGTCGAGCAGATTGCGCTGACCAGCGAGGCCGATGTCCGTGGACGTACCGGATTTGAAGCGTCGGATTACCCGCAGGGGCGCTGGCTGCGCGAAGCCTGGCAGGTGGCCCAAGCGGTACCGACGAAAGAGGTGGTGGAGGCCGGATTTAAGGGCATTGAGATTCGCGAGGAGCTGACCAAGCGACGAATTGCAGCGGTCGCCAGCTGGAAAGAGAAGCGCTGCCCGAACCCCGCCAGCTAAACGCCATCCGGCACGATAAATTGCCTGATGGCGCTGCGCTTATCAGACCGACAAAACAGTTAGGCCGGACAAGGCGGTACTCCGCCATCCGGCACGGTCAATCATCAGAAGAAGACAACGTAAACGGCAGCCGCCACCACAAAGCGGTAAATCGCAAACGGAATAAACGAGATACGCTTAATCAGTTGCAGGAAGGTCTTGATGGCGATCAGCGCCACCACAAACGCCGTCACAAAGCCCACTGCGAACATCGGAATATCCGCTGCGGTCAGGAATGACCAACTTTTGTAGAGATCCAGAACCGTTGCGCCCATCATCATCGGCACAGCCAGTAAGAACGAGAACTCAGAGGCGGCGTAACGGCTGACGCCCATCAGCATCCCACCGGAAATGGTCGCTCCGGAACGCGAGAAGCCCGGCCACAGCGCCAGACACTGGAAACAACCAATCATAAACGCCTGACGATACGTCATATCATCCAGCCCCGGCGCGCGCGGTTCTTTCGGCTTCAGGCACTCGGCGGCAATCAGCAACAGACCGCCTACCACCAGCGCGTACATCACGTTAATCGGGTTAAATAGCGACTTGATCGTGTCATGAAAGACTAACCCCAGCACCACCGCCGGAATCATGCCCAGCAGGATGTGAATCAACGTTAATCGACCTTTACTTTCACCTTCACGCTGTAGCGGGCGGCCAAAGTGAATACCGATGAGACCAAACAACCGCCGCCAGAACATCACCACGACCGCCAGAATAGATCCAAGTTGAATCACCACTTCGAATGTCTTGGCCGTATCGCCTTCAAACCCCAGCAGATGACCCACAATAATCATATGGCCCGTGCTGGATACCGGCAAAAACTCCGTCAATCCTTCGACCACACCCAAAATTGCCGCTATCAGCAGCGAGTGCATATCGCTCATCAATAAACCCCTAAAATGAAAAACACTGCAAAAATGGATCTCGCGTTAAGACCCCATATATAACCGTTTGGTTTAAAAAATATAAAATTATTTATTTTTATTTCAGATTATTGCCACGCTCAATAATTACCCCTACGTTCGCCGCGCGCGCGACGGCGCCAGGCTTGCTCAGTTTGATGCGAACCCACGGAGAATTAAATCGGCTAAGCAGTAGATCCGCCACCTCTTCCGCCACACGCTCGACCAGAGCAAAACGCCCGCCTTCAACATGATTTATCACCGTGTCGGCGATATCCGCGTAACTTAGACAATCTGCGACATCATCGCTTTTCGCCGACTTGCGGTTATCCCATGCCATTTCGATATCGAACACCAGTTTTTGCTCGATAGTCTGTTCCCAGTCGTAAACACCGATAGTGGTGATTACCGAAAGTTGCTCTATAAATACAATATCCATCACGACCTGCCTGCTTTTTGGCTAACCCGGATACCACTTCCGGCGAAATGTGCGTATTATCCACAGAAATAGTAAATAAAACGACACTTTCAATACGGAACAGCTTATGAGTGCAATCGCGCCTGGAATGATCCTCTTCGCGTACCTCTGCGGCTCAATTTCCAGTGCCATTCTGGTTTGCCGCATCGCCGGGCTGCCCGATCCGCGTGAAAGCGGCTCCGGCAACCCGGGCGCGACGAACGTATTACGAATCGGTGGCAAGGGAGCGGCTGTCGCGGTACTTATTTTTGACATCCTTAAAGGCATGTTGCCCGTCTGGGGCGCGTATGCGTTAGGCGTTACCCCTTTCTGGCTGGGGCTTATCGCTATCGCCGCCTGTCTGGGGCATATCTGGCCGGTCTTTTTTGGCTTTAAAGGTGGGAAAGGCGTAGCAACCGCGTTTGGCGCCATTGCGCCCATCGGCTGGGATTTAACCGGCGTCATGGCAGGCACCTGGCTGCTGACGGTCCTGTTAAGCGGTTATTCATCGTTAGGGGCGATTGTCAGCGCCTTGATTGCGCCGTTTTACGTCTGGTGGTTTAAACCGCAGTTCACCTTCCCGGTGTCGATGCTGTCATGTCTCATTTTGCTGCGCCATCATGACAACATCCAGCGTCTGTGGCGTCGCCAGGAGACGAAAATCTGGACGAAGCTGAAAAAGAAACGCCAGAAAGATTCGGAGTAGTTTTTTTGCGCTATGCCGTGCCTGCGCATCGCCGGATAAATAGCTCGGTGATAGGCGTACATATCGAATCCGCCGCGCGTCACCCTTCCACCATTGGCGTGGTTAGGCGCGATTTTCGGCCTGCTCTTCCTGGTGCTGCTGATCGTCACCGGGCTGTTGTGGATGCCCGTCGTTTTGCTGTAAACCCGTTGGGGCGGCATGATGTCGCCCCCGTTTTCCGCTTTTACGCCGCCGGCAGCTCGGCCAGCGGCCAGCGCGGACGTACCGTTACGCCAAGATCCGCCGTAACGCCCGCCTTAAACCGCACCATTCCGGCATAGGCGATCATCGCCCCGTTGTCAGTACAAAACTCCGGGCGCGCATAGAACACTTCGCCGCGGCGTTTTTGCATCATTTCGGCAAGCTTCGCGCGCAGCGTGCGGTTAGCGCTGACGCCGCCCGCCATGACCAGACGCTTAAAACCGGTGCTTTCCAGCGCGCGCTTGCACTTGATCATCAGCGTATCCACGACCGCATCTTCAAAAGCGCGCGCGATATCAGCGCGAGTTTGTTCGTCGTCGCCATTACTACGAATGGTGTTAGCGGCAAAGGTTTTCAGACCGGAAAAACTAAAATCCAGCCCCGGACGATCGGTCATCGGGCGCGGAAAGACAAAACGCCCCGCCGTCCCCTGCGACGCCATTTTCGACAGCATCGGGCCGCCAGGATAATCCAGCCCCAACAATTTGGCAGTTTTATCAAACGCTTCACCGGCGGCATCGTCAATCGACTCTCCCAGCAGTTCGTACTGACCGATTCCGGTCACGCTAATGAGCTGCGTATGTCCGCCGGAAACCAGTAGCGCCACAAACGGGAAGTCCGGAGGGTTATCCTCCAACATCGGCGCCAGCAGATGACCTTCCATATGGTGTACAGGAATGGCCGGCACATTCCAGGCAAATGCCAGCGAACGCCCGACGGTTGCGCCGACCAGCAGCGCGCCGACCAGGCCCGGGCCTGCGGTATAGGCCACCGCGTCGATATCGCTCGCCGTCAGACCGGCTTCTTTTAATGCCGCCTGAATCAGCGGCACGGTTTTACGCACATGATCGCGGGAAGCCAGTTCAGGCACTACGCCGCCGTAGTCAGCATGTAATTTCACCTGACTATACAATTGGTTGGCTAACAGACCTTTTTTGTCGTCGTAAATAGCGATGCCGGTTTCATCGCAGGATGTTTCAATACCCAGTACACGCATGACTTGTTTTACCTCGCTCTAATACCGCGCAGTGTAGGTCGAATGCGGGTGGATGTATACCCTCAGTCCCGACTTCGTGTATACTCCCTCACCTTATAAAAGTCCCTTTCAAAAAAGGCCGCGGTGCTTTACAAAGCAGCAGCAATTGCAGTAAAATTCCGCACCATTTTGAAATAAGCTGGCGTTGATGCCAGCGGCAAACCGAATTAATCAAAGGTGAGAGGCACATGCCGGTAATTAAAGTACGTGAAAACGAGCCGTTCGACGTAGCTCTGCGTCGCTTCAAGCGTTCCTGCGAAAAAGCAGGTGTTCTGGCGGAAGTTCGTCGTCGTGAGTTCTATGAAAAACCGACGACCGAACGTAAGCGCGCTAAAGCTTCTGCAGTGAAACGTCACGCGAAGAAACTGGCTCGCGAAAACGCACGCCGTACTCGTCTGTACTAATCTTTTGAGAGCGGGCTGCTCTCAATTCAGATCGAGTTGTAGTTGTAAGGCCGTGCTTCCGAAAGGAATGCGCGGCTTGTTTTCGTTTATGCATTAGCATATACACAAAATCATTCATGCTGCGTCCAGGCGGCAAGAGAGTAAATCCCCGGCGCTTACGCAAGTCAGCGACAGGGGTGAGCGAACGTAGTCAACACTGCGGCAGCCTGAAGAATGACGTGTATAAAAGGGGCATATGGCTGGACGAATCCCACGCGTATTCATTAATGACCTGCTGGCGAGAACCGATATCGTCGATCTGATCGACGTGCGCGTAAAACTCAAGAAACAGGGCAAGAACTATCACGCGTGTTGTCCATTCCATAATGAGAAAACCCCGTCTTTCACCGTAAACGGTGAAAAACAGTTTTATCACTGCTTTGGATGCGGCGCGCATGGCAATGCGATCGACTTTTTGATGAATTACGACAAGCTCGAATTTGTCGAAACCGTCGAAGAATTAGCGGCCATGCATAACCTGGAAATTCCCTATGAAGCAGGCACCGGGCTTAGCCAGATAGAGCGCCATCAACGGCAAAACCTCTATCAGTTGATGAATGGTCTGAATGACTTTTATCAGCAGTCGCTTACCCATCCTGCGGCAAAACCTGCGCGTGACTATCTGCAAAAGCGCGGTCTGAGCGCTGAAATTATTCAGCGTTTCGCCATTGGCTTCGCGCCGCCTGGTTGGGATAACGCGTTAAAGCGCTTCGGTAATAACAGCGATAACAAGGCATTGTTGCTGGATGCCGGAATGCTGGTCAATAACGAGCAGGGCAGCACTTACGATCGTTTCCGTAATCGGGTCATGTTCCCTATTCGGGACAAACGCGGCAGGGTGATTGGTTTTGGCGGCCGAGTTCTGGGGAACGACACGCCGAAATACCTTAACTCTCCGGAAACGGACATTTTCCATAAAGGCCGCCAGCTATATGGTCTTTATGAGGCTCAGCAATATAGTGCTGAACCGCAACGCTTGCTTGTGGTCGAAGGTTATATGGATGTCGTCGCACTAGCGCAATACGACATTAACTATGCGGTCGCCTCGCTGGGTACCTCAACCACGGCAGACCATATGCATATGTTATTCCGGGCGACGAACAACGTGATTTGCTGTTACGACGGCGACCGGGCTGGCCGTGATGCCGCCTGGAGAGCGCTGGAAACAGCAATGCCTTATATGACCGACGGTCGGCAGGTACGCTTTATGTTTTTACCTGACGGCGAAGACCCGGATACGCTGGTGCGTAAAGAAGGCAAGGCGGCTTTTGAAGCGCGGATGGAGCAGGCGCAGCCGCTCTCTACGTTTCTGTTTAATAGCCTCCTGCCGCAGGTGGATTTAAGCTCGCCGGATGGCAGCACGCAGTTAGCCGCGCTGGCGCTGCCGCTCATTAATCAGGTGCCTGGCGACGCGCACCGTATTCAGCTGCGCCAGACGTTGGGGCTGAAGTTAGGCATTTTCGATGATAGTCAGCTTGATCGTTTAGTGCCAAAACAGGCGGAAAGCGGCGTTTCCCGCCCGGCTCCGCAGCTAAAACGCACGACCATGCGTATACTGATAGGATTACTGGTGCAAAATCCGGATCTCGCGCCGTTAGTGCCGCCCTTAGACGCGCTGGATCAGAATAAGCTGCCTGGACTTGGCTTATTTAAAGAATTGGTCAAAACTTGTTTGGCTCAGCCAGGTCTTACTACCGGACAACTTCTGGAACTCTACCGTGGCACAAATGATGCTGCGACCCTTGAAAAATTATCGATGTGGGACGATATAGCAGATAAGGCGATTGCCGAAAAGACCTTTACCGACTCACTCAACCATATGTTTGATTCGCTGCTGCAACTGCGACAAGAAGAGCTGATCGCTCGCGATCGCACTCACGGTTTAAGCAGCGAAGAACGCCGAGAGCTCTGGACGTTAAACCAGGAGCTGGCCAGAAAATGAATTTAACGGCTTAAATGCCGCATATCGATCGGGAAGCCCCCGACAGCCGCAGTGAGAGGCAGCGGCCAAAATATAAGTATGCCCTCGCTTTAAATGTCGACAGCTATACCGTCGACACCAATCAAACGAATAAGTGTGGATACCGTCTTATGGAGCAAAACCCGCAGTCACAGCTGAAACTTCTTGTCACCCGTGGTAAGGAGCAAGGCTATCTGACCTATGCTGAGGTCAATGACCATCTGCCGGAAGATATCGTCGATTCAGATCAAATTGAAGATATCATCCAAATGATCAACGACATGGGTATTCAGGTAATGGAAGAAGCGCCTGATGCCGATGATCTGCTGCTGGCTGAAAATACCACCAGCACCGATGAAGATGCGGAAGAAGCTGCTGCACAAGTTCTGTCCAGTGTTGAGTCTGAAATCGGTCGTACGACTGACCCGGTACGCATGTATATGCGTGAAATGGGCACTGTTGAACTGTTGACCCGGGAAGGCGAAATCGACATCGCTAAACGTATCGAAGACGGGATCAACCAGGTTCAATGCTCCGTTGCCGAATACCCGGAAGCCATTACCTATCTGCTGGAACAGTACGATCGCGTTGAGGCTGAAGAGGCTCGTTTGTCCGATCTTATCACCGGCTTTGTCGATCCGAACGCGGAAGAAGAGATGGCGCCGACCGCAACTCACGTCGGTTCTGAACTCTCCCAGGAAGACCTGGATGATGACGAAGACGAAGATGAAGAAGACGGCGACGATGACGCCGCCGATGACGACAACAGCATTGACCCTGAACTGGCACGCGAAAAATTCGCTGAGCTGCGCGCGCAATACGTCGTTACGCGCGACACCATCAAAGCGAAAGGCCGCAGCCATGCTGCCGCGCAGGAAGAGATTCTGAAGCTGTCTGAAGTGTTCAAACAGTTCCGTCTGGTACCGAAGCAATTCGACTATCTGGTCAACAGTATGCGCGTGATGATGGATCGCGTGCGTACTCAGGAACGTCTGATCATGAAGCTCTGCGTCGAGCAGTGCAAAATGCCGAAGAAGAACTTTATCACGCTGTTTACCGGTAACGAAACCAGCGAAACCTGGTTCAACGCCGCTATCGCGATGAACAAACCGTGGTCGGAAAAACTGCACGATGTCGCGGAAGAAGTGCAACGCTGTCTGCAAAAACTGCGGCAGATTGAAGAAGAGACCGGTCTGACCATCGAACAGGTGAAAGACATCAACCGTCGCATGTCCATCGGGGAAGCGAAAGCCCGCCGTGCGAAGAAAGAGATGGTTGAAGCGAACTTACGTCTGGTTATTTCTATCGCTAAGAAATACACCAACCGTGGCTTGCAGTTCCTTGACCTGATTCAGGAAGGCAACATCGGTCTGATGAAAGCGGTAGATAAGTTCGAATACCGTCGTGGTTACAAGTTCTCCACCTACGCAACCTGGTGGATCCGTCAGGCGATCACCCGTTCTATCGCCGATCAGGCGCGCACCATCCGTATTCCGGTGCATATGATTGAGACCATCAACAAGCTCAACCGTATTTCTCGCCAGATGCTGCAAGAGATGGGCCGCGAGCCAACGCCGGAAGAGCTGGCTGAACGGATGCTGATGCCGGAAGATAAAATTCGTAAGGTGCTGAAGATTGCCAAAGAGCCAATCTCCATGGAAACGCCGATCGGCGACGATGAAGATTCGCATCTGGGTGATTTCATCGAGGATACCACCCTCGAGCTGCCGCTGGACTCTGCCACTACCGAGAGCCTGCGTGCCGCCACTCACGACGTTTTGGCTGGCCTGACCGCTCGTGAAGCGAAAGTGCTGCGTATGCGTTTCGGTATCGATATGAACACCGACCACACGCTGGAAGAAGTGGGTAAACAGTTCGATGTTACCCGCGAACGTATCCGTCAGATCGAAGCGAAGGCGCTGCGTAAACTGCGCCACCCGAGCCGTTCTGAAGTGCTGCGCAGTTTCCTCGACGATTAATTCGCCGTACACGTATAAACGCCGCCGCAAGGCGGCGTTTTTTTATCAGGTCATGCGCAAGCGCCCTATTTGGCCTGCAGAATCTCTACACAGCGCGAGTATTCGCGCCCTCATTCCCCATTGCTATAGCCCACGCATAATGAGCGCTTGATCCAGTTCGCGATAGGCCTCGACCAGTTTTTCCGTTTTAATTCGGTTTAAGCCGCTGGGATTCGGCAACACCCACACCATCGTCGCGCCAATGGCGATCTTTTGTTTACCCCAGGCGATACCGCGCTGGCTGAATCCCTGTTCAAAAGCCTGTTTACCAAGCACCGCCAGCGCCGCGGGCTGGTAGTCCTCTATCTTTTCAATCAGGTTGCGTCCGCCGCTACGTAATTCATGCAACTTCACCTCAGTCGCTTGTACCGTCGGTCGGTCGACTAATTTCGTTACCCCGCAGCGAAAATCCAGTAATTTTTCCGCCTCCTCCGGTTTCAACTGTCGATCGGTGAAACCGGCCAAATGAATAACTTTCCAAAAACGATTCGCGGGATGCGCAAACGGAAAGCCGGTATTCGCCGAGGAGAGTCCCGGATTGATGCCGCAAAAAACCACCCGTAGCCCTGGCGCCAGTATGTCCTTAACCATTATTACTCCTGAGCAATACAACGTTCTTTAAGTATAACGGGTTGAAAACACATTGTTTATAAAAACAGCACCCGCACGGTTACGGCTGGATTACAGCGTAAAGTTACATTATAATCCACCGCCACGGCCCCTTAGCTCAGTGGTTAGAGCAGGCGACTCATAATCGCTTGGTCGCTGGTTCAAGTCCAGCTGGGGCCACCAAATTTTAGCTTTAA